>JAFZEP010000118.1 GCA_017560625.1 Bacteroidales bacterium | reverse complement strand
TTTTCCTGTGAACATAGGCAGACGGATCAATTGGTCAGCCCAAAGTTACGATTCAAGTCGTGTACACGAAAAAACCTTTGTAATTAACTAAAAATAAAACAATTATAAACTTTTAACAGTCCCTTAACGGGACACTAGTGATGTATTTTAACAAAACTTAAATTATATCATTATGAACAACAACTATGACGTATTCGGCAGTCAGGCCGAATCACACATCGACCAGAATGCCATCACAGGCATACTCAAGAGTGTTTATCTGTGGATGACATGCGCATTGGTGATTTCCGGACTTACTGCAATGGTGGTAGCCAACAATGCTTCGATGATCGAGGCACTGTTCAGCAGCAGATTCTCACTGATCGCTATCTTCATTGCACAGTTCGGACTAATATGGTTCATCTCTGCAAGAATCGGCAGCATCTCTTTCCTTACAGCCACAGCACTCTTCCTCGTGTATTCGATCCTTACAGGAGTGACTCTCTCTTCAATCTTCCTGCTCTTCACAGCAGAGTCGCTGAGCAGTGTCCTCTTCATCACAGCAGGAACGTTTGCTGCAGTGTCTCTCTACGGATTCGCAACCAAGAAGGACCTCTCATCATGGGGTTCGATCCTCATGATGGGTCTTTTTGGCCTCATCATCGCCTCTGTAGTGAACCTCTTCCTGAAGAGCGAACTGATGTACTGGATCGTTTCGTATGTGGGAGTGATCATTTTTGTAGGTCTTACAGCATACGACACTCAGAAGATCAAGACAATGGCGACTGCAATGCATTCAGCTGACGAGGAGTCTAAAAACAAGATCGCTCTTCTTGGAGCCATCACACTCTATCTCGACTTCATCAACCTCTTCCTCTATCTCCTCAGAATCTTCGGACGTAGAAAATAAGGCTCAGCCTGTTTACCTTATCTCATCTGTGACATTATTCCATGTAAACAAAGAATAAACACAGATGAGATTTTTTATTACTTTCACTCTTTTCGTGCTTAGCCTCACAGGATGCAACAGCATTGACGTAGCAGACATTCAGGAAGGTGACATCGTATTCATTGAAAGTCAGTCGAGACAGTCGCCATACATCAAGGTTGGCACAATGTCCAAATGGACACACTGCGGTGTCATCGTCAGCACATCGCAGGGCCTGCAGGTACTTGAGGCCTCCAAAACAGTAAGACTTACTCCTGTAGACAAATTCATCGGCGCAGCAAAGAACGACAACTGGCGCATCAAACGCCCTGACCAGCAGCTGCCTAAGCGTATATCATACAGCAAATACCTCGGCATGCCGTATGACCTTCAGTTCAAGCTCGACAACGGCAAGATGTACTGCTCAGAGCTAGTTTGGCAGGTCTATAAAGACCAGGGAATCGAACTGTGCGAGCCGCGCAAAGTCTCAAGCTTCATCATGACCAGAATCCCAAAGGTCAAGAAACTGATGGAACAGAGACAAATAAAACCGGAGCAATACGCGATCGCCCCGGTCGATATCTACAAAGCTTTGTAGTCCTTATTTATAGAACACCTCGTCAAAGAAGCGCATCATGTCAGCAGCGTAAGGTACACCGTACTTAGCGAATGTTGCCTTGGTGCGCTGATCTGGCTTCCAGTCGAAGAACGCATGCTCAGCATCCTGGATGATTACGAGTTCAGCCTTCTGGCCAGCAGCCTTGAGGTTCTCCACATACTTCTCCATAGGCTCACGACCTACAGTGCGGTCCTTTGTACCGAGAACGAGGTACTGAGGGATTGTACGCACTGAAGCCGAAGGGATATTATCGTTTGGAGCAACAGCGAACTGAGCGTCGGCAGGGAGATCTCTTACGAAACGTGCAAGGCTACCGCGGTCGAACACACCGTAGCTAGGAGCTGCAACCTGGATTGCGTAGAGGCTCTGCTGTGCTTCCTTCACGCTCATACCCTCAGGAAGGTAAGTTGGCTTGAACTCAAATACACCCGGGGTCACTCCAAAGCCACCCTCTCCTACTCTCTCGATGAGATTTGCCATTGATGCAGAGAGATGTCCGCCGGCGCTGTCGCCTGTAACAGCGATCTTCTTAGGATCGATGCCGTACTGAGCAGCGCGCTCCTGGATGTGGAGGATAGCACCGAAGCAGTCCTCGATGAGCTGATGCATCTTATTAGGAGTCTGGTCGCCGTCGCCCTGGCCGATCCAACGATAGTCGATAGAAGCCACTACATACTTGCCGCCCTTGATAAGTTCACGTGCGAGACCACGCATGATGTCCTCATTGTTTGAAGACCATCCGCCACCGTGGATGATCACAACGCATGGGAGATCCTTTGCTCCGTCCGGAATGTAGACGTCATACTTAAGAGGCTTCACGCCTGGCTGAGCGTACACAACGTCATTGATCACCTTGTGACCCTCGAGACGCCATGCCTCCATGATAGAACCGCCAAGGCTCCAGATGTCGCTGTTGACAGTAACCTGGAACTCAGGAGTCATTACCTCCTTGTAAGTTGGATAGAACATTCCGGGACTCATAGAAAGATAGTATCCACTGTCGAACACCCATCCCTCGTCTGTCACCTCAACCTTCACATTGAGGACTGTGCCGGCCTTTACTTTGCCGTCTTCACCGACTGCCGGAGTCACTGTCACCTTACCATGCTCAGGCTGCTCAACCTTAACGGTAAAAGAGTCCTGCGCCATTGCTGCAGCGGAAACTGCCACACCTGCAAGAACTGTCAAAAGAATCTTTTTCATGATAGATTGTATTATGTGGTTAATATATATGCATAGGCGTCTTTACAAAAGTAATATTTTCTAAAAAAGAAAAGTCGTCCATCCCGGCTCCGGAGGCGACTTTTGGACAATCAGATAAACATTTGACAATATGAGTAAATATTTGTCTGCACAGAAAATATTATATTTGTAAAAACGTCGGAAACATGCACATAGGTTTTGTCAATTTCAACACAGACGAAAAGAAGCGCGTCGCGAAAATGATGCAGACGATCAAGGAGCAGGAGGCTGTGGAAGAGCTGGGCATCGGAAGGGTACGCGACCACTTCTCCAACACCCTCTTCCCAGGTACGTCAACACTTCAACACCACGCAAAATACTTTGTGGTGCTGCCCTGGATATATTACAATGCCATAACCGGTGAAAAGAGATTCAAAAACAGGCAGGAAGTCAACAGGTACATCCGGGAACAGGAGATCCTGCTTACCATAAGCCTGGACGAAGGCAACCCTGGCCGCACAGGAATCACCGGCAAAGAAAAACTCGCCGCAGCTAAGACCGACTACACCCAATATGTCAAATACAACCCGACCTACATCTACAGCAGCGGCATGTGCAAATACGGAATAGTCGCAAACACCAACATTGAAAAACTCATCCTGGATCTCAACAGAGCACACAACGATGAACTCACAGAAGAGAATGAACAGAAGATCAACTGTAGCGAGTTCATAGCCACATGCGGGGAAAATTACGACCTGGGCCCCAAAAAGCCATTGAGTCTTGATCTCACAAAGAAAGAATCTGAATTTATTAAAGACAAGATCATGGCGCTGGAAGGAGATCCGATGCTGAAGCAGCTCATCATCTGGCAGGAGAAACAAGACCCGAAGTATGAGATGACAGACTATTTTGAAGCGGGTAAATTCGTGGTAAAACATCCACAGGAAAAGCTCTACCGGCATTCAGTCATCTTCTCCAAACTCATCCATATTCTGGACTGGAGATACAACTACGTGTACTACAACAGCTTCCACGCAATAGATCCAAATGCCGGATATGAAGAGAAAGCCAAAAAATGCGACAAGGAATACGAAGACCTGCGAGGAAAATTCATAGACACCTACGACCAGGAACGTGTCGGAGAAATGTTAGCATACATAGGGACAATCGATCACAACCTCACCAAATTCTGCAGGGAGTGTTATGATGCTATCCTCAAAAACACCCCAGACAGCAAGGCACAAATTGACTGGCTGATCAAAGAAAGGGAGGCAGACGTCAAAACTCGCAAACGCAGCAAGATCGGAAACACAGCATACAAAGGAAAAGACAGAATCGCACCACAACCCATCGAATACCGATGGACCACAGTCAAGGAGATAGTAACAGAAATCGCGAAAGCGCAATTCAAAGAGTAAATGGCAGAGAAATCACAGAAAAAGAGTCTACTGAAAGATCATTTGTACGGCGACCTGCTGGCACCGGAGGAGGGCTACAGGACCGGCTTTGCCCTCGGAATGACATATTCGCTGGGTTTCGATGCCCTGCTCACAGCATACCTTGCATTCGGTCTGCTAGACGACGTCAACGACGATGCCATCTCAAAGCAGCACATGCTTCTTGGAGCAATCGCTGACAGCAGCGACAAAGTCGTCGTATTCTGCAACAAAGGAGGCATTGCCGTGCCTGCAAACATCCAGAAGGCACATTCGCTTCTTGAGAAGAACATATACGAGGTATTCGACAGAAATAACGTACATGCCAACTTCCACCCCAAGCTTTGGCTGATCAGAGAAGTGAGCAAAGAAGGCGACGACACCCAGATCAAGCTGATCGTCACAAGCCGCAACCTCAAGTTCACAGACACACTGGACTGCATAGTCTGCATCACAGGAAAAGTCAACAAGAGCTTAGCTGACAACGAAAAGCACAGGCCACTTGCTGATTTCGTCAAAGAGGTGGCCGAATACTCTAACCTTGTGGCAGGCAATAAAAAGACAGCCATAGATGACTTAGTCAAAGACCTCTTGAAAGTCGAGAAGTTCGAGCTGGCAGAGCCTTTCAATGACTACGATTTCTTCCCGTACTTCTTCAAGCCGGAACGCACAACACCAAAGTTCCCGACCGAACTGCAGGGCAAAAACACAATAATTGTATCCCCATTCATCGAAGAGAGTATCCTTAAAGGTTTTAACCCTAAAAGTAACAGAACCCTCATCACCCGTCGCGAGTACGTTACGAGCGAGATCTTTGATATGTTCAAGTCAAAAGACAAGAAATTAAAGGATCAAGACTTAAGAAACATATTTATATGTAAAGACGAACTGGCAGAACAAGGAATGGATCTGCATGCAAAGATGTATCATATATGGTCCAGCCGCGAACAGCAGTACCTTTTCCTGGGTTCGGCCAATGCCACATACTCCGCATTCAACAGAAATGCCGAGTTCCTTCTACGCTTGAAATACCGGGACGGAAATATCCGACATGAAGAATTCCTCGCAGGATTCTACTCAGAAGACGACGACAGCAAATTCGTCCGGATGACACAGGCGGACCTTAGAGATGACGACAATGCGACGACAGACAAGACTGACCAGACAGACAGCAAAGTCGAAAGGCTGATGAAGAAGCTTATGTGCTCAGATGGTCTCAAAGCTCAAATCACCGGTCCTGACCAGGATAAATATTCCATCAGAGTTGAAGCAGGCCGCACCGCCGCATCATCCGACGAAGACTTCATCATCCAACTTGCACCTCTTCAGAAATCAGGATTGACAAAGCAGTGGAACAGTGAAATGTTCTTTGACGACCTCTATGAAGATGAACTGTCAGAGTTCTTCATAATTTCCGCAACAGCCAAGTGCACGTCAACAGACACAACCGACGGCAAGCGTTATGAAAAGATCATCAAGATCCCTATCAGAAACATGCCGAAAGACAGGGACAACGCCATATACAAGAGCATCATCAAACGTCCTTCCGACTTCTTTGCTCTACTTGAAATGATCTTGACAGACTGTCCACTGAGCAGTTTCACCGGCATCAAGGCAGAGAAGGAATCAAAGAACGCAACCGAAGACGGAAACGACAAGACATCCTACTACGGCCTATACGAAAGCCTGCTCAGAACTGCGGCATCGGAGCCGGAGAAGATCAAAAAGATCAAGGAACTTGCAGACAAACTCGACGAACACGTCGTGCCTGAAGACTTCAAGAAAATCATCAAACTCTTTGCGAAAGCTACAACAAAACAGAGAAATGGATAACCAGGAACAGACACAGGAAAAAGAAAAGGAATCAGTACTGCTTAAGTTTCAGGAAGAGACAGTCAATCACGTTCTCAATCTCTTCAAGAACGATCAGAAACGCGTTCTGATCGGCGACGAGGCTGGCCTGGGCAAAACCCGAGTCGCGGCACAGGTCGTAGCGAGAGTCAAAGCCGAACTGGAGGAGAAGGTAGTCAAAGATGACGACCTATACTGCATCGTGTATGTATGCTGCAACCTTCAGATCGCGCAGCAGAACATAGGCATTCTATGCAATAGCGCAAACAAGGTCGACCTTTCTCAAAGTCGTCTGTCCATGCAGCATTTCGTCTATCATGATCAGAAATCAAAGCTGAAGGCGGATAAAACGCTGCTCCTTTCACTGACCCCTGCCACATCATTCAAGATGACAGGAGGCACAGGCAGCGCTGATGAACGAGCATTGATCTATAACTGCCTCATCCTGCTGGATAAGTTCAAGGAGTCCATAGACAGCGACAGCAAATTGTCAGAGACCCTTAGAGGCACAGTGGGCAAAGACAAATGGCTCCAACACAAAGTATACTACTGTAAGAAAATAGAATCCCTAGAGGATAAGGCCAAAGAGGAATACAAAGCCTACATCAAATCGGCAATGACCAGGCATCTTGACGAGTTGGTTGACGCATGCGCCCAAGAACAGCCTAAACATGCCATCAACAATCTCAGAAGAATCTTCGCAGACATAAGCCTAGAGACCATGAAGCCAGACCTGGTCATCATGGACGAATTCCAGAAATTCAGTTCACTTCTGGACAGCAACAACAGTTCAGAAGAATGCAGGATAGCCAGAGCATTCTTCGGCAACGGCAAGGAGCCTGATAAAACCCCATACATCCTCCTGCTTTCTGCAACTCCATACAAGCCGTACACAACACTTGAGGAGATAAACATCAACAACAACGACGAGCAGTTCCAGGACTTCCACCGCCTGATAGAATTCCTGCATTCAGAATCTCCAGAAGTTTCAGAAGCGTTCAGAAAGACATGGAAGGAGTACTCTACCCTACTGAGGCAACTGGACATAAAACAGATTGAAACCACGGTCTCCAAGCATAAGGAAGCCGAGGACATGCTCTACGGTGTGATGGGCAGGACAGAGCGCTCCAACAAAGGCCTGATCAAAGAAGTCCTGCCTGATCTGAAGGAATACATGTCAGAAGGCGACATCACCTCATACGTGCAGATGCGCCAGCTTGTGGACAGCTGCAAGCAGCATGGCGTCACAGCGCTCGCCGCACCGGTGGACTACACAAAATCCTGTGCATACCAGCTCTCGTTCATGGAGAACTACAAACTCAAGGATAAAATCGAGGAAGCATGGAACAACGGCGCCGGCAAGGGACTGAAGATCGACCGCCTCCTTCTGAACGCTGACAGCATAGAGAACCACAGTCTCTCGCAGTACCCCAACGCCAAATTGGCTTATGTCATGGATTCCGTCTTCGGCAAAGGCAGAAAAGCGACAGGAGTCGAAAACCTCCTTTGGGTTCCGGCTTCACAGCCATACTACACACAAAAAGACAACGTCTTCACCAGAAACTCAGACTTTTCGAAAACCCTTGTCTTCTCATCATGGGGCATGGTGCCGAGAATGCTGTCGTGTCTGATATCATATGAGTGCGAGAGACGTGCAGGCGTACGCAGTGATGTCAACGAGCTGATTAAGGACGGACCAAAGAGCAAGGGAAAGACAGTCCTGCACACCGTATCTACATGGCTGGCGGACCAATACGACCCTAAGACAGATTACCTTAAAGACATCGCCGAGATAAAGGCAAATATTGTCGAGAAGGTAAGAACGCGGCTTCATGACATGGCTCCGAATGCCCAAACGGCGGCAAGAGTCAGTTCGCTGGACATCCATCAGCTGCTCCTGGCTCTGGATGATCCACAGAAAGGAGTCAGAAACATACATGAAACTGCCCCAGAGATCCTTGCAGACATGGCAATCGGTGCTCCGGCAATGTGTCTTTACAGAATATTCAAGGAAATTGGTGACAAGACTCCTGCTGCGCTGGAAGATGCCAAGACCCTTGCCGAGCAGACAGCGGACACGATGCTCAGCATATTCAACAAGGCCCACGGCATCACTGCAGTAAACAACACATGGCAGCAAGACAGATCCAAGTCCAAAAACGGAGTATACTTCCAGAAAGTTGTAGACTACTGTATAAAGGGTAATCTCCAGGCAGTGCTGGATGAGTTCGTGCACATGATCGACAGCAAAAACATAAGCATGGTTGCAGAGAGGATCACCGACTCATTCATTGACGCCGGCAGTTTGAAGGTAAACACCAAACAGTCATTCACTACAGACTGTGTCGACAGCAGCAAGTCAATCAACATGGGCAAGCACTTCGCCATCGACCTGGCAGGAGAAAGCATCAACGAGGGCAACGCACAGCATGCAAACAACGTGCGCAACGCCTTCAACAGCCCGTTCCTTCCGTTCATACTCTCGTCGACATCGGTGGGCCAGGAGGGCCTCGACTTCCACTGGTACAGCCGCAAGATGATCCACTGGAACCTCCCGTCCAACCCGCAGGACCTTGAGCAGCGAGAAGGCCGCATCAACCGCTACAAATGCCATTCGGTCAGAAGGAATGTCGCCAAGCTGTATGGTCATAGCTCGGCTGGCTCGGATTCGACAGACCAGGGCTACATCAGCTGGAAAGACATGTTTGAGAAGGCGGCAAGCGAACTTGCAGTCAACAAATCAGGCATGATCCCGTTCTGGTACCTGCCGCTCGAGCATGAAAAGTTTGCGGAGATGGAGCAAGCCGGAAGAAGCATCGAACGCATCGAGCGTATCGTGCCGATGTACTCGTTGAGCGAAGATGTAGAGCGCTATGAGAACCTCATCAATGTCCTCACCCTCTACCGTCTGACCATGGGTCAGCCGCGCCAGGAAGACCTTGTCAAGATGCTTTCCAAAACGTCCTCACCTGAGATCATAGACAAACTTATCTTCCAGCTTAGCCCGTATTTCAGGAAGTCGGAATGCCAAAGGGTAAGTTCTCTCGATTCCCATTGAGAGCATTCTGAATGAATAAGAATAATGAACCTGTAATATGTCAACTTCTTTTGTATTTATATCGCTAATCTTTGCTGTATTAGCATTAGTAATAATAATTAATAAAGACAACAAGCCGTCTTTATGGGGTTATATCAGGGATTTTGTTTCTCTGTATTTTTTCTTTGGCTTTATACTGTTGGCTCTATCTAGGCCAATAACTATTGTCAATGGTCCCACTAAAGATGAGTGCGAACAAAAAAACTTTTTATTTTTTTATAACTACACAATAAACTCTACTTCCAGTGTGGTATTCCTAGTCCCTTTTGTAGATGACGTCATTATAAATAATACAGATGAAGATATAATGGTACATCCTATAATATGTGGTGAAGTGGATGAGAAACCATCTCCTAAGATTATTGAAAAATATTCTGTAGCAAAGGTTAAAGATAGGCCTGAGTACTTATTCGAACCTCTTCCTAATTTTATTTCCTATAGCACCTCCAGTTACTCCTCATCAAAGGGCGTTGTAAAATGGGCACTTATTCGTCCTGAGGATGATGACATGTATCATGGATTTTACATTAATATGTAAGGGAACTTTGTAAAAGGGTTAGAAATGCTGGATTACCCGCGTCATGAAACCGCTTACCGCTAATGACTTATATAATTCTATCGGATTGCTGCGACAATGAGATGTAAATGAAAAAAGCCTTACAGCGCTGCTGTAAGGCTTTTTAGTGGGAGCAGAGGGAGTCGAACCCCCGACCCTCTGCTTGTAAGGCAGATGCTCTAAACCAACTGAGCTATGCTCCCGAAACAGGATTACAAATATACGGACATTTTTTGATTATGCAAATTTTATTTTAACATTTAGCGCTTTTTTTCGTATTTATAGTGCTTATCATTGAAATTCACATTATCATCCTGAGCAATAGCGAAGGATCTTTCTAACTATAGTTACGAAATTGTTCAGTTTTTGCAAAGATTAATATTATATTTGCAGTCTGGAATAACAATTTCAGACACACAATGGGGATGTTTTGGTTTTGACAGCATCAGACATTGGACAGTAAGCACGTCGGGCTCTGTAGGCCAGCCCGTAAATCTCGACCTTCAAACAATTAGTTGGCAACAACTCTTATGCACTCGCTGCGTAGTCTGCAAAGCA
>JAFZEP010000117.1 GCA_017560625.1 Bacteroidales bacterium | reverse complement strand
TGAAAGGCCTCGGCCGCAGAAGATAATTGCAGCCTCAGCAAGTTGCAAAGGCACTGCACCTCAAAACAGAAAGCGCGAAGTTGATGATTGGTCAACTTCGCGCTTCTTTATAGCTCCAAAGCGTGGGTTAAGACCTAAAGTTGGTTCATAGCACCAAAGCATGGGTTTAAGACCTAAAGCTGGTTTATAGCAACAAAGCGTGCGTAAAGTGACAATGAAATGTCACTTTACGCACACCCACTTTTCATAAACATCTAATTTACAGCACATTACAAAAACCAAGCGTGCGCAACGTGATGAAAATTTGTCACATTACGCACACTAGCGCATTCTGATCGCACCGGACCACACTGGCGCATTCTGATCGCACCGGACCACACTGGCGTATTCTGATCGCACCGGACCACACTGGCACATTCTGATTACATTGGAGCACACTGGCGCATTCTGATTACATTGGACCACACTCGTGCATTCTGATCACACCAGACTACACTGACATACACCGGCGCACTCTGATGTACGTCACTCCAATAAACGCACGACCTCCTTCAGTGTCATTTCTGTCACTCGCGCCAACTGCTTCAATGGCGCACTGAAGCGAGATTTAAGATCCTTAAGCATATTCCGTTTAAGGACATCATCCAGATCGCTTATTGATTCAGCTGAATATTTTTTATCAAGAAGCTCTCCGATAGCCGCTTGCAGGATTGAATCGCTGAATGTCATACTTTCAGCAATAGCTGTTCGAAGAGATAAGGAGGTACTTATAAAGTATTGAAGCGAACGGCTCTTTCCGTAAATCCGTTCCACCAAACCATGATCTACATAACACATAGGCGAAATATAGCCAGATGAAGTCACGTACCAATTATCCGGCAACTTATGATATGAATGGAACACTTTCCTTTGCTTTCTGATACTCATGGAACCTACTGAGACAACATCTGTCAACAGGTCTATCTCGCTGAAATAACATCTGGCACTACTCCACTCATATCCTAAAGCCACGCAATTGATACCTGCCTTGACAGGATTATTCAATACATAAGCAATCAGACGTCTCAGACCATCGTTTTCAAGACTTACCTCAGATACTGTGGTTGAAAGATGGCGTAGATATTTAGTGACACCATACCGGGAGCGAATATATCTGGAAAGAGTACTCTTATACAAGTCGATGAACTTCTTTACCTGCTCCTCTGTCCCATACAGTACAAAATGCACATGATTGGACATCAAGACAAAGGCTAGAAGCCGAAGCTCCGGACGCATGCTGCAAACCACGGCTAGAATATTCATACCAGCAATGTAATCTGCCTTATCTTTGAACAATTGTCCATCTTCAAGGCCCTTTGTATACACGTGAAAATACTTCATAGTTTTTTTGCTACAAAGGTCTAAGAACTTATCCGTGTAACAAAAAAGTACCCGTTTAAAGTGAAAAATCGCCCTCACACATATCTGGAAGGATGATTTAAACCTGAAAATTTGTTGAATTTTTATAAAAAAACAAACAAATTTTCAGATTCACTCAATACGGTTCGGTCACACACTGTCATCCGGAACGTATGCTAAGGATCTGTGAGCCACTTAGGCTATGTGCGTATAGTGACGATTTACGGTCACATTACGCACGTACCAATCGCACAACACATTAACACACAGCACTTTACAAAAGATAGATGTGCGTATAGTGACCTAATTATGTCACTATACGCACATCTGCATCTCTATCGGGCTAACCTGCAATAAGTTTTAACACCGAGTTTTATTCCCTTGAGAACTCGGCAGTGATGGCGAGGATTTCGTCGCCGTATTTCTTGAAGGAGGTTTCGCCGAAGCCTTTGATGGCGAGGAGTTCCTTCTTGGTCTGCGGGATGTAGGTGGCGATGTCAAGCAGAGTTGTCTGGTGCATGATCATGTATGCCGGGATGTTATCCTTCTTGAAGCGGTCCATGCGCCACTGGAAAAGTCTTTCACGCAGTTCTTCATTGACCGATGTCGGTCCATCCAGGCGTTTGAGTTTCTTCGCTGAAGGCTTCCTGTCCTCCAGATAAGCCGACGTCTTCAGACGGCTGTAGGCTCCCAATGTGAACTTGCAGTCCTTTATGAGGGTCATTCCGCCGTGCTTGATGTCGAGTATGACTGCAACCTGATCATAGACGTCCTTGAGTTTTGAGTTGACATCCTTACTGTCGACCTCGAGCGCACTGCATTCAGAGCAGAAGTCACGGATATCGTTCAGGAGCGGAAGGAAATATCCTGCTGCCTTATATATCCTTTCATTGAGATAGGAGTCATCAGGCATGCGGGACTGCTGGATATGACGAAGCTGGTCAATGAACTTCATCCCGACACTGCGCGCATCATCCAATTTCTCCACACGCTCAATCAATCCCCTGTATTCGTTCTCATACAGTTTCTCCAAAGTACCGGCCCACAGTTTCCTGTAGCGGGCAAGAGCCTTGACTGCGTCGGACAGATCGAAGATCTCACACAGCACATCATACTTGTAGCCTTCCTCTTCAGCCTGCAGCCTGCTGCTGACAACCGCCATCGAAGGCATGGCAGCATTGAAGGCGGCCACATAACTGTCAGAGCATATTCCCGACATACGCACCGGAGACTCCAGCGAGATGCCTTCAAGCGAGCGGCAGCGTGACAATGCCACATAGACCTGACCGAATGCGAATGCAGCACCTGCATCTATGATCACACGGTCGAATGTCAGACCCTGGCTCTTATGGATAGTGATTGCCCATGCGACACGAAGAGGGAGCTGACGGAACTTACCCAAGACAGTCGGGATGATCTCACCTTCATCATTCAGGGCATACTGGATGTTTTCCCATTCCACCGGACTCACCCACACCGGCATTCCGCCGTCTGCAGGCTCAACCTCAACAGTACCATTAGGCTTGATGGAAAGCACCTTTCCGAGTTTTCCATTATAGTACTCCCCATCCGAATCATTTCTAATGAACATTACCTGGGCTCCCTCCTTCAAGATCAGCACCTTGTCGGCGGGATACATATGCTCAGGGAAATCGCCTTCAACATCTGCCTCGAACATACGCTGCTCTCCTGGAAGTGCCTCCAGTTTGCTCATGTTGACGCTGTCTGACTGTGCATTGTGAGTCGTAAGACGTATTGTCTGGCCATCATCCTCATAGGCATGAAGACGTGAATTCAGGGCATCGAGGACGCTCTGAGTGACACGGTTTTCACGTACGGCATTGAGAAGTTCAAGGAATTCGGCATCCTTCTGACGATGGACCTTCTGAAGTTCGATAGTCACATAACTCAGCTTCTGCAGGGCCTTTGAATAGAAGAAATAGGGCGAAGGATAGACTTTCTCCATGTATGGTCGCTCATGCTCCTTGACCACAGGTGACAGCTGCTGGGCATCACCGATCATCAGCAGCTGCACGCCACCGAATGGAAGATCGTTGTTGCGGTAACGTCTGAGTGAGGCATCCACAGCATCAAGCAGGTCTGCACGCACCATGGAGATCTCGTCGATGATAAGCAGATCCAGGGTGCGGATCATCTTCTGGCGCTCCCTGCGCAGACTGCGGTACTTCTCCGGAGTCTGATACTCAGTGACCAGTTCAGGAACATCAGGAAGATAAGGGCACAAAGGCAGCTGGAAGAAAGAATGGATGGTACTTCCTCCCGCATTGATCGCAGCCACACCTGTAGGTGCAAGTATGACAAAACGCTTGAGTGTAGACTGCGAAATATGT
>JAFZEP010000116.1 GCA_017560625.1 Bacteroidales bacterium | reverse complement strand
GATAGGTGACTTCGTGACCCTTAAAAGGGCAGGAGCCACCTATAAGGCTTGTTGTCCCTTCCATAACGAGAAGACTCCATCATTCGTGGTGTCTCCGTCAAAGGGCATATACAAGTGCTTCGGCTGCGGCAAGTCCGGTACGGCGGTAGGTTTTGTGATGGAGCACGAGAGCATGACCTATGTCGAGGCTCTCAAATACCTCGCGAAGAAATACAACATCGAGGTAATAGAAAAGGAAGAGTCTGCGGAGGAGATCGCAAAGAAGCAGAGAAGCGAGAGCCTTATCCTTGTTTCCGAGTATGCCGGCAAATTCTTCCAGGACAGTCTCATGACCCCGGAGGGCCAGACGATAGGCTATCAGTACTTCAGGAGCCGTGGTCTGGAAGATGAGACAATCAGAAAATACGGTCTGGGATGGGCGCCTGTCGACAGGACGACATTCGTCAGGACCGCAAAAGCTGCCGGCTACAAAGAGGAGTACCTCCTTGATACCGGCTTGTGCAAACAATATGATGACGGAAGGGTTGTGGATACATTCCATGACCGCGTTATCTTCCCGATCCATTCGGTGAGCGGACGCATGATTGCCTTTGGAGGCCGTACGCTCAAGACAGAAAAATCCATACCGAAATACGTCAATTCCAAGGAGACGGAGATCTATGTGAAGAGCCGCTCTCTGTATGGAATCTATTTCGCAAAGAATGAAATATCGCGTCAGGATAAATGTATCCTCGTAGAGGGTTATCTTGATGTGCTTTCAATGCATCAGCTCGGCATCAGGAACGTGGTGGCTTCAAGCGGAACGTCGCTCACGGTCGATCAGATCCGACTGATACGCAAGTTTACAAACAATGTCACCATCATCTACGACGGTGACGGAGCCGGAATCAAGGCTGCTCTCCGAGGCATCGACCTGGTCCTCAAAGAGGGAATGAACGTCAAGGTGGTTCTTCTGCCGGACGGCCAGGATCCGGACGATTTTGCACGTAGGAACACATTGGCCCAGGTGCAGGATCATATAGCTCAGCATGAGCAGGATTTCATCAATTTCAAGACTGACCTGCTTCTTGGTGAGGCTGGAAACGATCCGCTCAAGAGGGCTACTCTCATCAATGAAATAGCTGATACTATTGCGCTTATGCCTGATGCTGTGGTGCGTGCCGTGTATGTGCGTGCGACTGCCGAGCGTTTCGACATGGACGAGCGCATCATCGGTGAGCGTATTGCCAAGACACGCTCAAAGGTGCTGCTTGAAGACAAGAAGCAGCGCGAGAGACAGGAGGCGCAGAACCATGCCCATAGCCAGGTGCAGTCTCAGCCTCGGACCTATAGTGATCAGACATATGTACCGCCGATGCCGGATGACTACTATCCGGTGGATGTGTACGATGAGGTTCCGCCTCAGGTGGTCATTGATCAGCCGGAAGTCCCTTCAAGGTTTGAAGAGCCGTATCTTGAGCCGTGTGAGAAGGAGCTTCTCGGATTCATCCTGGAGGAAGGATGTACTGCTTTGGAGTTCGACAGAGACTCAAAGTATTATGTGGAAGGGGAGCATGTGAATGTGGCAGAGTTCATTGACGGAAGCCTTGCGGCTGATGATACTGTCTTTGCCAATTCTCTGTATGCAAAGGTCTACGACCTGTATTTCCAGATGTATGACGAGGGTCTGACACAGCAGCAGATCACTCAGCGTCTGCTCAACAGCATGGATGAGGACGTCGCTTCTGTGGCAAAGGAACTGCTGATCGAGAAGTATCAGATCACTGTAAAGAACTACGAACAGTCGCTGACTGCAGCAGCGACACGCCTTGTGCAGTTCGTTCCTAAATCTCTGATGGCATATCAGTGCCGTCGCATAGAACTGCAGATAAAGGCCAAGACTAAAGAACTTGAAACAGCTTCGCCGGAAGAGATGATGTCTCTTCTGGAAGAGATCACATCTCTGAATAAAATGCGTACTATGCTCAATAACGAGCTTGGCAGAGTGTAACGAAAGATGATGGTATGAGCCTGTTTTCATTCTACAGAATAAGCAAGCCGTCTGCGGAGAAGGTTCCCGCGGAAAATGTCGCTTCGACCTACAAGTCTCTCAGGAGGAAGACCTTCTGGGGGGTAACTGCCGCATATAGTCTCTACTATGTCTGCAGGATGAGCATCAGCGTGTTCAAGCAGCCGCTTATCGACGAGGGAGTGCTTTCTGCTGGAGAGCTTGGACTTGTGGGGTCTGCATTCCTGTTCGTATATGCTGTGGGCAAGTTTCTGAACGGCTTCATCGCAGACTACTGCAACATCCGCCGCTTCATGGCCACCGGCCTTTTCGTTTCTTCCATAGTCAATCTGCTTATGGCAGCCTTAGGCTTTTGCCACAGCATGCTGCCCTCGCTGGTGATATTCTTAGGTTTTGCCATACTCTGGGGTTTGAACGGACTTGTGCAGTCCATGGGATCCGCCCCTGGTGTGATCAGCCTTTCAAGATGGTTCCCATTATCTAAAAGAGGGTCATACTACAGCCTTTTCAGTACAAGCCCGGATCTGGGTAAGTTCTTCTCCTACATAGTGTTGGGATCAGTAGGAGTTCTGGGATGGCAGTTCGGTTTCCTGGTTGCCGCCGTTGCCGGTGTCATCGGTGCGACCCTTATACTTATCCTGGTTTCAGACACACCGGAAAGCAAGGGATTGCCTTCAGTGCAGGAACTTTCCGGGGAGACTCTTACCAAAACTGACAAGAAACCTACCAAGGATCTTCAGAAGATGGTCCTCAGGCATCCAGGTGTCTGGGTGATCGCACTTTCCAGTGCCTTCCTTTACATAACCAAAAATGCAGTCGACAGCTGGGGCGTGCTTTTCCTTCAGGAGGCGCGTGGCCTTTCGTTGGGCCAGGCCAGCCAGGCGTTGGCATATTCTGTGGCATTCAGCATTGTGGGAACACTGCTGGCCGGATGGCTCTCGGACAAGGTGTTCAGAGGCGACCGTATCAAGCCGGCTCTCATATCCGGCATCATGTGCACGGCATCGCTTGTGCTTTTCCTGTTTGTGGGAGGCGGTTTTGCTCTTAATATCTTTTATGTATCTTTGTTCAGCTTTTCGATGGGTGTCCTGTATTGTGTGGTGGCAGGTCTTATGGCGGTGGACATCGTTCCTAGAAAGGCTACAGGTGCGGCTCTGGGAGTTGTGGGCATATCAAGCTACATCGCTGCCGGCCTCCAGGACATCACCAGCGGCTACCTCATTCAATATAATACGACAACTGTCGATATTGCCGGAGAAATGACGAATGTGTATGACTTCGGTCCGGTTTCATGGTTCTGGATTGTGGCATCGGTCATTTCGTATATCCTGCCGATCCTGAACTGGAAGAAAATGAAGCAGGCGCTGGAGTAGTGTTTGCTTCTGCATTTGATAATAATGACAATACAATACAAAAACACAAAAGACATACAGGTATGAAACTTAATGTTAGCATTGAATACTGGACAAACTGGGGCGAGGAGATCGTCCTTTGTCTTGGTGACAAACGCTATCCTCTGACATATGTCG
>JAFZEP010000115.1 GCA_017560625.1 Bacteroidales bacterium | reverse complement strand
TGTGAATATGGGTGGTTTCATCGCTACACGTCATGAGGACTGGTACGAGGGTGCTAAGAGATTCTGTATCCCATTCGAGGGCTTCCTTACTTATGGTGGTATGAACGGCCGTGATATGGCTGCTCTCGCTGTAGGTCTTGACGAGAACACAGAGCTCGACACAATCGAGACTCGTATCAAGCAGGTTCAGTACCTCGCAGCTAAGCTCGACGAGTACGGAATTCCTTACCAGCGTCCAGTAGGTGGTCACGCTATCTTCGTAGATGCTGACCGCGTTCTCGACCAGATCCCTAAGGAGGAGTTCCCGGCACAGACTCTCGCTATCGAGCTCTACATCGAGGCTGGTGTACGTGGTTGTGAGATCGGATACATCCTCGCTGACCGCGATCCTGTAACTCGTGAGAACCGTTTCGGTGGTCTCGACCTTCTCCGTCTCTGCATCGCTCGCCGTGTGTACACAAACAACCACATGGACGTGATCGCAGCAGCTCTCAAGAACGTTTACGATCGTCGTCACGAGATCACTCGCGGTGTGAAGATCACTTGGGAGACTGAGCTCATGCGCCACTTCACTGTAAAATTAGAGAGACTCTAATTTTACACATATAATATAAATAGAGGTTCCAGTCTGGAACCTCTATTTTTTTGTCTTGGCCACATATAAGGCTGTTTTTGTGGCCGACCCCGTTATTTTTAGCTACTCGGCCACAAAATAAGACAAATTTGTGGCCGGGAGTGCGATGGTGAATCTTAGAACGGTGGGAATCCGCCGCCACCCATTGGTGCGCCACCTCCCATCGGACCGCCAGGACCGCCGCCCATCGGGCCGCCACCGCGGTTCATAGATTTGATCTCAAGTCCTTCAGGTACTTCGAATGTCGAAGCTGGAATCTCCACGTCCTCTACGAGTTTTGTTGCCTGCTGCACCATCTCGCCGAAGTCCGTGTTGATGGATGTCTTGAGGACGATGCCCTTGTACACCCATACAGTCTGCTTCATCACCTGGCCCATCATATACACTGACACTGTGTACTTTGTGCACTCTCTGTCGAGCAATGTCTCTGTGCCTACTACCTTGATCTTGTTTTTTCTGATGTTCTTGTCTGACTTGTCAAGGAAGTTGATCTTCTCGTTGCTTCCGCCGCCCATCATCATTCCCGGCATCTTGAATGCTGTGTTCTCAGCATCGTCGATCATAAGGTTTTCGCCATCTACCTCGAGGCTTCTCATCCTCTTGCCCTGGAACTCCATTACGGTTGCCTGCTTTGCGCCATAGTCGTCAAAGTAGATTTCCTGTACGACAGCTCTGCCCATCATGTCCATTTCCATGGTGATGATGCCGGACTTTACCTCGTACATCTTTTCCTGAGCCTTCGCTCCCATGCAGAATGCGCATAGAGCGGCAATTAAAAGAAACTTCTTCATGGTATTAGTTTTAATTGATTATAGTTTTCAAGTGTTTTCCATATGGCTGAACAAATTTAATAAATATACCAATTGACAAACATGCTTGCCGCCACATTTGAACATAGAAAAAAAATCTTGACGATTTAGATAAGCATTTTCTTGTTTTATATGTATAATTTTGTCACTATCAAACCAATAAAACACTAAAAACCAATTACTATGAAACGATTGATGATTCTTTTGGCAGCTGCATGCATGACATTCGCTGTCAATGCTCAGGAGCTCACAAACTTCGCGTTTGGCGGCCGCAAGCAGATCGTGTCTCCTGAAGTGACTGCAGAGACTGTTACATTCCGTCTCATGGCACCGTATGCAACAGAGGTGAAGATGTATGGTTCATGGATGCCAGGTTATGGCGACAGAATCGACCTCAAGAGAGGCGAGGATTATGTTTGGGAAGTTACAATTCCAGCTCCAACTCCAGAGATCTACACTTACAACTTCTTCGTTGACGGTGTTTCTGTAAGCGACCCTAACAACGTTCTCATGCAGCGCGATGGTACACGTTACCTCAGCATGCTCCTCGTTGACGGTGAGCGTTCAGAGAACTACAAAGAGGCTAACAAGAGAGGTTCAGTTTCACATGTATGGTATGACAGTGAACTCCTCGGCATCAACAGAAGAATGACAGTCTACACTCCTTACGGATACGAGACTAACAAGAAGACTAAATATCCGGTTCTTTACCTCCTCCATGGTGGTGGCGGCGACGAGGAAGCTTGGACTTCAATGGGTAGAACTGCTCAGATTCTTGACAACCTCATCGAGAAGGGTCTTGCTAAGCCAATGATCGTTGTTATGCCTAACGGTAACCCTGGTCAGCAGGCTGCTGTAACTCTCAATCTCCCTGTTTCAGATGTTAACTACCGTGATCCAGCTAATGCTAACGCATACGTAACAAGCCTCGTCAAGGAGATCATCCCATTCGTTGAGAAGAACTACCGTGCAATCCCTAAGAAGGAGGCTCGCGCAATTGCTGGTCTTTCAATGGGTGGCGGTCACACAACAGCTGCTACAATGCTCTTCCCAGGCGTATTCGATTATATCTGCCCTATGAGCTGCGGTATGCGTGACGGTGAAGGCGTAGACGCACAGATGCAGGCAATCAAGAAGGCTGGCTACAAGCTCTACTGGATCGGTTGCGGTACTGACGACTTCGCATGGCCTGGTACAGAGGTTATGGTTGAGATCCTCAAGAGAAACGGCATGGAGCACACTCTCTTTGCTAGCGACGGTGGCCATGTATGGTACAACTGGAGATACTATCTCAACACATTCGCACAGTTGCTTTTCAAGTAGTGTAAAAATATATAGTTAGTGCAAAGGGCTACGCTGCAGTGATGCGCGTAGCCCTTTTTGTGTGTCATCAGTTCTTTACGAAGCTTTTGCCGACCCATTTGAAGCTGTTCCATCTGCGGACGAATATGAAGCCGCGGATGTTTTCATCAAGGGCAAACACTGCCCACATGGCTATGAGGCCCCATCCGAGCGAGATGCCTAGGATGTAACTTCCCACGACCTGGATTCCCCACATGACAATGATTCCGATTATAACAGGGAAATAGATGTCTCCTGCACTTCTCAGAGAGTTCACGCCGAAGAAGTTGAGGGCACGTCCGTTTTCAAGCAGCACCTCTATCCATAATATCGTCGCTCCGGTGGAGATGATCCATGGGTCGGATGTGAGCATTCCGAGGATATGCTTACCGAAGATTGCGGTCAGAAGCGACAGTGTCACGGACACGGTGGCTCCAAGCCTCATGACCCTCTTGCCTATGGCATAGGCCGCCTGGATCTTCTTCTGTCCCACCAGCTGACCGATCAGGATGGCTCCACCCTGTGCTATAGACAGGGCGAAGATGAAGGTGAACATCACGATGTTTACTACATAGCTTCTGGCTGCCAGTGCCTGGTTGCTGATCATGTTGATGAAGTACGAGATCACGACCTGGGAAAGGCTGTAGGAGAAGTGCTCTCCTGCCGACGGTATGCCGATCTTGAGCAGATTCTTAAGCTCGATCCATGGGAACGGAGTGAAATATTTCTTAGGGAATGACGGGATGTGCTTCTTGAAGAGCACCACAAGCAGTATGACAACAGCTACAAAGCGACAAACCGATGTGGAAATTGCAGCACCTTCGACTCCGAGGGCCGGCATTCCGAATTTACCGAAGATGAGGGAGTAGTTTCCGAGGATATTCAGGACGTTTACGACCATTGAAACATACATCGGGTATTTAGCCTTGTTTGCGCTACGCAGTGATGCAGACAATGAAAGAGATATCGCCTGAAGGAATGCGAACCCTCCTACAATCTTCATATATGGAAGACCGTCTGCCAGCAGATCCGGTCTGAGACCCATCATCAGAAGCATGTTGTCTGCAAAAAGATACAGACAGGCACTTATCGCAAGTCCCGATATCAGGTTGAAAAGCAAGGAAATACCCACCACCTGCACCACCTTGTCTCGTCGTCCTGCTCCGATGTATTGAGAGCAGAGGATTGAGGTACCGAGTGAAATGACCTCAAAAAGCAGGAACACAAGGTTCATCATCTGGTTGACAACGCCAACAGCCGCTACACTGTTGTCAGAGTAGCGGCTGAGCATGAATGTGTCGACTCCGCCCAGCATCATCACGAGCAGGGTCTCAACGAATATAGGACCTGCCAGCGACGTCAGCTGGCGGCTTAGACTACCAAAACGCATATACTACTACACTACGAAGTTTTTCAAAAACGGCCGCAAATGTAGTTATTTTTTATTTATTCTCACGACGAGTCACAGGTCTTGTGACGCCTATTATATTGTATATCAGCTGCTTAAATAGCAATGCCTGCTGCAATCTGCAGCAGGCATTACTATTTAAATCATTGAGATTGAGCTATTTAAGTGCGCCGGCCAGTTTCTCGGCAAGTGCCACAAAGGCCAGGCCGTCAGGGCGGGATGAAAGGGCTGCAGGCTCGCCTGCGTCGCCGCCTTCGCGGATGCTCTGGACGATCGGGATCTGGCCGAGCAGAGAGATTCCGTATTTCTCTGCCATTCTTAGGCCACCCTCGCGGCCGAAGATATAGTATTTCTCATCAGGGTGCTCCTCCGGAGTGAACCATGCCATGTTCTCCACGAGACCGAAGATAGGCTTGTTGACGTCCTTGTTGCGGAACATGTTCACACCCTTCTCAACGTCAGCCAGGGCTACATCCTGAGGTGTGCTGACGATAACAGCGCCCTCGAGAGGAATGTCGTGCACGAGGCTGATGTGGATGTCACCTGTTCCTGGAGGCATGTCGATCAAGAGGAAGTCCAGCTCACCCCAACGCACCTGCAGAATCATCTGCTTGAGGGCGTTGCAGGCCATAGGGCCGCGCCAGATGAGTGCCTGCTCCGGTTTTGCGAAGTAGCCGATCGACATCCATTTCACGCCGTATTTCTCCATCGGAACGATCACTTCCTTCTCGCCGTCCTGGAATGCATCAGGCATAGCGCCTTCTGTGGCTGTCATCTTCGGCACAGATGGGCCGTATACGTCGGCATCTGCAAGGCCTACCTTATAGCCAAGGCGGGCGAGCGCAACAGCAAGGTTCACGGAAACTGTAGATTTTCCTACTCCGCCCTTTCCTGAAGCGATACCTATAATATGTTTTACGTTTGCGATTTCCTCTGTGCCAAGATCAAGGCCCGGCTTCTTCTTCGGCGCCTCATTCTTGATGATGGTCTTCACCTCTACAGCAGTGCCTGCAGGCGCATTTCTGATGATGGCTGCCTTTGCGCTGCCGATCAGATACTCTGCAAGCGGATCGCGGTGCTTTGAGAAGGCCAGAGTCACAGTCACGGCTCCTTCTGCCACCTCGATATTCTCCACCATTCCCAGCTCCACGACGTTCTTGTCGCCCTTAGCCGGATGCTCCACCTCTCGGAGCCAATTCTGTACGTTATTGATTTCTAGCATAAAATTATCGATGCGATAAATGATATTCTAAAACCATGGCCGCCCGTGGCCTTGTGAACGGGAAGACATTACGACGAAGTCGTGGAAGGGATTTAGTTTTAGAATATCATTTATTGTATTGTTACATTTATTATTTTACAATATCCATTTCATCTACGAGCCACTTAGCTCCTCCGAACTTCTCAACGATGAAGAGGACGTAGCGGATGTCCACGTTGATACATCTCTGAAGGTCAGGCTCGAACATCACGTCGCTGCTCATAGACTCCCAGTTGCCGTCGAATGCAAGACCGATCAGCTCTCCGCGTGAGTTCATGATCGGGCTGCCTGAGTTACCTCCTGTGATGTCGTTGTTGCTGAGGAATGCCACCGGCATCTTGCCGTCCTTCATTGCATAGCGGCCGAAGTCCTCATTCTTCCAAAGTTCCTTGAGTTTTGCAGGAACAACGAACTCCCAGTTGTCCGGATCTTCCTTCTCCATCACGCCGTCAAGAGTTGTGTAGTGCTTGTAGATGACGCCGTCCTTAGGAGAGTAGCCTCCGACTGTACCGTAAGTAAGTCGCATAGTGGAGTTTGCATCCGGATAGGAAGGCTCGCCCTTCTTCCACTCGAGGAGACCCTCTGTGTAAAGCCGGCGTGCGGCTGCAAGCTGGCCTTCTGTCTTGCCGGCAAGCTGCTGGTAGCGGAGGCACTCCATATACATGTAATAACCTTCACCGTACATCGGATCGTCGAAAACCCCCATGCCTTTTTCGTCGATTGCAGCCTTCAATGCTTCCGCAGAAGTGAATACGCTGTTGTCATACACTTCGTCCATCAACTGGTCGATATCGATTTCCGCCAACGTCTGAGCGTACTCTGTGTCGGCGATGTCGCGGTAGTGCTTGAACATTGCCTTTGCAACCTTTCTGTCGGTGCCTGCAGAGTAATCGGCGTACCTCGGTGCAAGTGACTTGTATGCATTCTTCAGCGCTGTCATAGTGTCGACTCCGTTATTCAGCTCTCGGGTTGCAGCCGATGCAAGCTGGATGCTGAAGTTCATGGCTTCCACCTTATAGATTGTCTCAACAGCTCTTGTAAGGGCATTGTTGTCCTCTCTACCTGCCTCAATGGCGTCAGCGAGATTCTTGAGTGCGCAACCATACTTGGCCATGCGTTTCTGGTCAGCCTCCACCCATTTCTGGAACTGGGTCTCCTCCTGCTCGGCGCGGCCGATGATGTCAAGCTTGTCGAACGCAAGCTTCATTCCCTGCCACTTCTTCCAGCCGTTTGATGAGCTTGAATACTTGCTTGCGTACTGAATCTTTACCTTAGGATCTGCAAGCATGTCCTCAAGGAGAACGTTCTGGCGGATTGTACGGGCTGCGATGCGGATGTCGTTCTGCTCGATCTGGAACTTGAGCTCAGGAGATGTCTGGAAACGTGTTGTGCGTCCAGGGTAGCCCATGATCATAGTGTAGTCGCCCTCCTGCACTCCCTTGAGAGAAATCTTGAGGTGGTTCCTTGACTTGAGCGGAACATTGTCCGGAGAATATTCGGCAGGAGATCCGTCCGGTGCGCTGTAGACGCGGAACATCGAGAAGTCGCCTGTGTGACGAGGCCACATCCAGTTGTCTGTGTCTGCTCCGAACTTTCCGATAGATGAAGGCGGTGCTCCTACGAAGCGCACATCCTTGTATATCTTATATACTATAAGGTAATATACGTTTTCGTTGTAGAAAGATTCCAGCACCACTGAACAGTGCGGATTCTTCTTCTTTGCGATCTCGACCTCAGCCTCCAGAGCCTTTTCTACCGCCTCCTCAATGAGCTGAGCTGCATTTTCATTGTTCTTGAACTGCTTTTCTGCCTTTTTGCGTGCCTTCTCGATCACGGGATTCATGTCCTCCATATACTGAAGGAATGTGACAGTGAGTCCCTCGCAAGGAAGTTCCTCGCTGTAGTTCATTGCCCAATATCCGTCCTTGAGATAGTCGTGCTCCACGCTGCTGAGCTTCTGGATGTTGCCGTAGCCACAGTGGTGGTTGGTCACAAGAAGACCTTTGTCGGAGATGATCTCACCTGTACAGCCGTTTCCGAACTGTACAATCGCGTCTTTGAGCGATGAACGGTTTACATTATAGATTTCTTTCGGTGAGAGTTCGCATCCGAGCTCTTTCATGGCCTTTCCGTTCATCTTCTGGATAAGCGGAAGGAGCCACATACCTTCGTCTGCAAACGAAGTGAAGCAGATGCTCAGAACTGCGATGATACTGATAATGCGTTTCATAGTATAGTGTTTTTGATTTTCTAAAACAATGTCGGCTCAAGCTGTTTCACGTGGAAGCTTTTCCTGTGGTGAGGCGTGTAGCCGTGTGCGATTATTGCGTCGATATGCTCCTTTGTGGGGTATCCCATGTTGCGGTCCCATCCGTACTGCGGGAATTCCTCTGCCAGCTTTCTCATGTGCTCGTCCCTGTAGGTCTTCGCCAGGACGGACGCAGCAGCAATGGAGGCATATGTCGCATCACCTTTGACGATGCATTGGTGCGGGATGTCGTCGCATGGCTTGAAGCGGTTGCCGTCGATGAGCAGAAATTCCGGTTTGATCTTCAATTTGCGCACAGCCCTCTGCATGCCGGCGATGGATGCATTCAGGATGTTGATGGTGTCTATCTCCTCTGCGCTGACTTCCACGACAGCCCACGCCAAAGCCTCCTTCTCGATGATCGGACGGAGTGTCTCTCGCGCTTTTTCGCTCATTTTCTTTGAATCGTTGAGTAGCGGATGGTAAAAATCCTTCGGCAGAATGACTGCTGCTGCATACACCGGACCGGCTAACGGACCGCGTCCCGCTTCGTCGCATCCTGCTTCGATCAGATCTTCGTGCAGATAGTTTGATAGATGTGTTTCATTTCGCATTCTGCAAAATTACACATTCTCTTTCGCCTTGCCAAGCTCTTTTTTGAGCATTGTGATGATTTCCTTGTTGTTTTCGATGATTTCGTTCTTGGATGCGATGGTTTCCTCAAGAGTCCTTACCAGCTTTTCCAGGTCTTCGACCTGTTTTTCCAGAAGACAGACCCTGCTCTGGTATTGCCCCTTGACCTCTTCCAGTGTCCTGCTGGCCTGCTGTGACGGTTTGTAGCCGAGGACCAGTTCCTCAGTGGAGGTATCGAACTCTTCCGCAAGTCTGCTGAGGTTTCCGTTCATGATCGCAGTGCTTCCTCTTTCCAGGTCGCGGTAGGCAGTGAGTGATATGCCTAGTCTGAGAGCTACGTCTTCCTGGGTGAGTTTGCGTGTCTTTCTGATGCGACGGATGTTGTCCTTGATAGAATTGTTATCCATAAACAACGGGATTTTTATTGTTCGGGGACAAAAGTATCCTATACGAAGACGCTCTATAAACAAGAAAATCCGACGAAAAGCAAGCAGAACTTGTTAAAGAAAAAGAAATTTGTTTAAAAAAAAGAAAAATCTGCTGCTCTCTCCGGTGATTTCGTCACAAAAAGTTGGTAAATCCGATGCTTTGTGTCAGTTTTGCCGGAAAGGAGGAAATGCATATGCTGCGCAAAAAAAGTAAAATTGACAGGATTTCCCTGCTTCAGGGTCTTGAAAAAGGTGAAATACCTTACCAGGTGGACAACGTGTTTTATGAGACTTTCGGCTTGTCTTATGACGAGGTTTTAGAAAGTTTGTGTGGTGATTCTATTGATATTATGACTTCGTTTTCTTAAATTTGCGAGGATGCGTCTTCTCAGGCGCCGACACAAAACATAATTACAAACACAATAACACACAAACTGATGAAAACTTATTCAACTCAAAACATCCGTAATGTGGTTCTGCTTGGTAGCACCAAGTCAGGTAAGACCACGTTATCTGAAGCAATGCTTTACGAAGGTAAGGTGATTGACAGAAGAGGTACAGTAGAAGGAAAGAACACTGTTTCCGACAATGCTGAGATCGAACAGTTGAACCAGAGATCTATTTATGCAACTCCGCTCTATGCAGAGTTCATGGATACAAAATTCAATATCATCGACACTCCGGGTGCAGATGACTTCGTCGGTGGAGCCGTGTCTGCATTCAAGGTCTGCGACCTCGGTGTGCTCGTTATCAATGCTCAGCAGGGTGTTGAGGTAGGTACTCAGATCTACTCACGCTATGCTAGAGAATACAACATTCCGCTTATCGCAGCTGTAAACCAGCTTGACGGCGATAAGGCATCATGGGAGACAACTCTCGAATCAATGAAAGAGGCATTCGGCAAGAAGCCTGTAGTCGTTCAGTATCCTGTAACAGTGGGACCTGAGTTCGACGGCTTTATCGATGTTCTCAAAATGAAATACTATCGCTTCGAAGGCGACACAGGCAAGCGTCAGGACCTCGAGATTCCGGCAAACCTTCTTGAGGAGGCTGAGGAACTCAGAAACGAGCTCATCGAGCGCGCTGCCGAGTATGATGACACACTCATGGAGACATTCTTCGAGCAGGGTTCTCTTTCAGAGGACGAGATCAGAAAGGGTCTTGGAGTAGGTATCCGCGAAGGAAAGGTTATGCCTATCTTCTGCCTCTCTGCAAAGAAGGATATCGGAGTCAAGCGTCTCATGGAGTTCACTATCCGTACAGCTGCTTCTCCAGCAGAGCGCCCATGCGTGACTAAGGACGAGAAAACATATGAGTGCAAGCAGGAAGCACCTTGCTCACTCTTCATCTATAAGACTGCTGTAGAGCCACACCTTGGTGAGGTTGCTTACTTCAAGGTGATGACAGGAGAGCTCACAGAGGGCATGGACCTCGAGAATCCTGAGACTGGCGACAAGGAAAGAATCACTGCTATCTACGCTGTTGCTGGTAAGAAGAAGGAGAAGGTTACAGACCTCATGGCCGGTGACATCGGATGTACAGTGAAGCTCCGTGCAGCTAAGACAAACGTTACTCTTTGCGCTCCAGGTGCAGACATCGCATACAAGGAAATCAAGTTCCCTAACTACAAATACCGTTGCGCTGTAAAGGCTAAGGACGCTAAGGACGAGGAGAAGGTGAGCGAGGCTATGGCCAAGATCGCTGCTGAGGATCCTACATACATCATCGAGTACCACAAGGAGCAGAAGCAGACTATCCTCAAGGGTATGGGTGAGCAGCACGTAAACACTCTCAAGTGGAGACTCCAGAACGAGAACAAGCTTGAGATCGAGTTCTCAGCTCCTAAGATCTCTTACCGTGAGACTATTACCAAGGTCGCTACTGCAGACTACCGTCACAAGAAGCAGTCTGGTGGTGCCGGTCAGTTCGGTGAGGTTCACCTCCTTATCGCACCTTACCAGGAGGGCGTTGACCCAGGTAACAGATTCAAGGTTGATGGAAAAGAGGTTGTCCTCAACATCAAGGGCAAGGAAGAGTTCGACCTTCCATGGGGCGGTAAGCTCGAGTACTACAACTGCGTTGTCGGTGGTGCTATCGATGCCCGCTTCATGCCGGCAATCCTCAAGGGTATCAACGAGAAGATGAGCGAAGGCCCTCTTACAGGTTCACTCGCACGTGACATCCGCGTTTACGTTTACGACGGTAAGATGCATCCGGTAGATTCAAATGAAATCTCATTCGTTCTCGCATCTCGTAACGCATTCAAGGAGGCATTCCGCATCGCAGGTCCTAAGATCATGGAGCCTATCTACAACGTTGAGGTCATGACTCCATCTGAGTACATGGGTGCATGTATGTCAGACCTTCAGAACCGCCGCGCTCTCATCGAGGGTATGGGTTCAGACAAGGGATTCGAGGTGATCAAGGCACGCGTTCCGCTCGCAGAGCTCTATCGCTACTCGACAACCCTCAGCTCACTCTCATCAGGTAGCGCTACATTCACAATGGAATTCGCTGACTACCAGCCAGTACCAGGTGATGTGCAGGAGAAGCTCCTGAAGGCTTACCTCGAAGAGGAAAAAGAAGACTAAACACGCAAATCAGGCGGCCCGCGGGTCGCCTGATTTTTTTCATGGGCGGTCAAAACCGTTGTTTAAAGAGATGTTTTTTCGTAAGTTTGCGAAACTAACCTAATAACCTGGAAACTATGAAATTTCTCAATACTCTCATAGGTTCTGTCCTTGCTGCGGCATTTCTTTTTCTCTCGTGCAGATCGGAAGGGCAGGCTGGTGTGGCGTCCTCATTCGTTTGTGTTGAAGACGGTGTGTTCGTGTGTGCGGATTATCCATCGCATTTTGTCGGAACAAACTTCTGGTATGGAGCCATTCTGGCCAGTGAAGGTCAGGGCGGTGACCGAGAGCGCCTTGCAAAAGAGCTCGATTTCCTCAAGGAAAACGGAATGGTCAATCTTCGCGTCCTTGTGGGAGGTGACGGTCCCGACGGAATCCCGACCCGCGTATGCCCGACTCTCCAGAAGGCTCCCGGTGAATATAACGACACGATTTTTCGTGGATTGGACTACCTTCTTGCAGAACTTGCAAAAAGGGATATGAAAGCGGTTCTTTATCTGAACAACTCATGGGAGTGGTCGGGTGGCTACGGAATGTATCTTGAGTGGGCAGGTGAGGGTAAGTCTCTCATACCTGCTGAGGTGGGCTATGACGTCTATATGCAGTCTGTCTCAAAGTTCGTTTCGTCTGAAAATGCCAAGGCGCTTTTCGCAGATCATGTCCGCCACGTTGTGACCAGAACAAATACAGTCACCGGAAAGCCATATAAAGACGATCCCGCCATCTTCTCGTGGCAGATAGGCAATGAGCCGAGGTGCTTCTCTGGCGACCCTCAGGTGCAGCAGGATTTTGCTGATTGGATGTGGTCGGCTGCTGCCCTTATCAAATCCCTGGACCCGAATCATATGGTTTCTTCGGGAAGCGAAGGAATGTGGGGATGTGAGATGAGCATGGATCTCTATGAAAAGATTCATTCCTGCCCGGACATCGACTACATGAACATCCATATCTGGCCATATAACTGGAGTTGGGTCCGCGAAACTACCCTTGCGACTGATTTGGACGTTGCCATCGCTAATACGGATGAATATATAGACGCTCATCTGGCGGTTGCTGAAAAACTTGGAAAACCGGTTGTGCTTGAAGAATTCGGTTTTCCTCGTGACGGTTTCCAGTTCGCAAAAGGCTCGCCTACTGTTTCCCGCGATAAGTATTATGCCCATATTCTGGATAGAATCGTTGCCTCTGCGCGTGAAGGAGGACTTTTTGCCGGTCTGAACTTCTGGGGCTGGGGAGGATTTGCAGAGCAGTCTGCGACAAATATCTACTGGCAGTCGGGAGATGACTATTGCGGCGATCCGGCGCAGGAACAGCAGGGCCTCAATTCGGTGTATGCAAGCGACGAGTCTACTGTAAAGGTCTTGAGAGAAGGAGCACAGGCTATCGAAGACGCCCTCAGGCCTACAGCGAAGTTCTGTCTTGAAAACAATGGCCTGTATTTTGATGGCGAGCCGCACATTCTCAAAGTTGCTGTCAACTCATCAGGAAATATGCTGGCGGAAGTCATTATGACTCTCTCGACAGATCTGAAAGCCCCTGTCAAGGTTGTTGAAAGGGACGTTCAGTTCCAGAGGGGAGAGACAAATATCGAATATGACCTGGAACTGGTTCCAGGTTTCTATGAGGCTGTCCTGGAAATTGTGACGGCAGATGGCGAGCGCTTCGAGCTTGCCCGCTCTAATATTGGCTGTGAGCCTGAAAAGGTCGTGTCCCCTCAGGATAAGCAGGCGGATTTTGATGAGTTCTGGGCTCAGACTATCTCTGATCTCCACGCAACAGATCCTCAGTACTCACTTACACTTCTTGATGAATACTCAAACGACGTGCGTCGCACATATAGAGTCGACATGAACGGTTTCGGCGGTGAGCCAACCTGCGGTATCCTTGTGGAGCCCGTGGCTGATGGCTGCTACGAAACCGTTGTCAATTTTATGGGATATGGTTCGGAAATCTGGTATCCGAATCCGTCTGATGCGCCGCAAAGAGTACAGTTCATCCTCTGCAACCGCAACCAGGCTCTTAACCGCAAACCGGATGAAGACAATCTCTGGTGCACATGGGGACTTGAGTCGAAAGAGACATATTACTACAGAGGAGTTTTCGCAGATGCGGTCAGGGCAATCGACTTTGTCTGCTCGCGTCCTAAGGTGGATCAGGACAGACTCTTCGTAGAAGGCGGCAGCCAGGGTGGAGCCATCACGCTGGTGGCAGCGTCACTTGATGACCGTATCGATGCCATTGCTCCTTCTGTTCCTTTCCTGAGTGACTATAAGGATTATTTCCAGATTGTGGAGTGGCCGGGAAACTGGATTCTTGAGGCCGCCCAGCAGAAAGGGATCAGCGAGGAGGACCTTTATGAGACTCTCAGTTATTTTGACGTGAAGAACTTTACGGACCGCATCCAGTGTCCGGTGCTGATGGGATTCGGACTTCAGGATGCGACCTGTCCGCCTCATACAAACTTTGCAGGATACAACATGATCAAGGCTCCTAAGAGATGGATCTGCTATCCGGAAACAGGACACGATGTCTGGATGGAACCAAGTTGGCCGCAGGAGGTGGAAGACTGGTTTAGAGAATATTCAATGTGACTTATCTTTACAAATTTTGAAGCATAAAATACTACAAAGAGAGCCTCTCTTTGTTTTTATCAGTATATAAGCAAATAATTAAGGCGACCCGTTGGGCCGCCTTAATTTGTTTATCTGATGAAGTTGGTCATGACCGGCTTCTCTTTGACTGGGTCAGGGATGCCGGCTGCACGTCCTGCTTCGATGCATTTGAGGAGCCATGCCATGTTGCGTCCGAGCTCACGCATCACCTGCATTCCTTCCTCGTCCTGGAGCACCTGCTCAGGGGTGTTGCCGTGGACCATGTTCCAATACTTGGATGAAACGACTGGCATCGACGAGATTGTGAAGTACTTGTTGATCTGGTCGAAGGCTGCTGTTGTGCCGCCGCGGCGTGCGCTTACGATGCCGGCTGCCGGCTTGTAGCGGAACACCTTGCCTTTGCCATAGAATGCGCGGTCCATGAATGATGTGAGGGCGCCGGAGAGGGCTGCATAGTGTACAGGGCTGCCGAATACGAATCCGTCAGCCTGCTCAGCCTTGTCAAGGAACTCGTTCACACCATCCTCGATGCAGCATCTGAGGGTTGGCTTCTCGCCGTCTGGACCTCTCTTGATGCACTTCGCGCATCCAAGACATCCGGAAATAGGCTTCACGCCGAGCCAGATGATCTCGGTCTCTACTCCTTCAGCATTCAGCTCCTTCTCAACTTCCTTGAGGGCTGTGTATGTACATCCCTCCTTGTGAGGGCTTCCGTTTACCAAAAGTACTTTCATATTATTTTATGTTAGATGTTTTTTGTCAGTAGGGAGATTATATTCCACTCAGGCCGCCTTTGCCCTCTGCACGCTGTTTCTTTGAGATTTCTTCCATTTGGCGGAGAGACTCCTCAGTGAAGTTGCCCTGGAAGACCATCATGCTTACATTTGGCCATGTGACCAGCATGACTATTTCATGGTAAACATTTCCGTCCAGCTCGTCCAGATATATTATCGAGTGGGAAATGTTGTCTTTGACTTCAGAAGCTTTTGTGTAGGATTTCAGCATTTTTTCAGCAGCTGTGACGAATGCCTTTGCTTCTGCTTTCGCGTTGTCTTTGAACGAGAACATGTAGAGGCACTCAATGTTGTCCATGATGGCAACGGCAGGAGTCTTTTTAATTTTTGCCTTTGCCACTTTCATCATGAAGCCGTGGATGTCCATGTATTTGGATCCTTTGACTCCTTCCTTCGCTTCAAGGAACTGCACGGCGCGGCTGTTGCCGTTCTTCGCATGGGCAGAAAAGCATTGGCACATGAGAACCAATGCAAGGAATGTGATTATCGATAGAAAACGTTTCATTGATTGAATATACTTGCCTTTTTATTGTTTATGCCAGTTTCAGGGTCAGTGAGATGAAATCTTCTACGCTCAGACGCTCAGGACGAAGTTCAAATACCGGATCAGCAACAAACTCTGCAAGCTGCTCCTCTGACCATCCGAGGCGGTCTGCCTTTGCGCGGATGAGCGGCTTGAGGGAGTTGCGGAGAGTCTTGCGGCGCTGGTTGAAGCCGGTCTTCACCACTGTCTTGAACAGTGCTTCGTCGCATCCGAGCTCAGTGCGCTGATTGCGGACAAGCCTGATGACAGCCGACTTGACCTTTGGCGGCGGATTGAATGCACCTTCTCCTACAGTGAACAGGTATTCGATGTCGTACCATGCCTGGAGAAGCACAGAAAGAATTCCATATGTCTTGGTGCCCGGCTTCTCTGCAATGCGCTCAGCCACTTCCTTCTGGATCATGCAGACCACCTGTGGCACCTGCTCCTTGTAGTCAAGCACTTTGAAGAAGATCTGCGATGAGATGTTGTATGGGAAGTTGCCGATGACGCAGAACTGTCCTGGGAAGAAAGTTTCAAGCTTGAGCTTCAGGAAGTCTGCTTCAATGAGTTTGCCATTGACTTGCGGGAAGTGCACGAGGAGGTAGTCAACTGACTCAGTGTCAATTTCTACCATGCGCAGATCGACCTCCGGTCTCTGGAGTACATACTGTGTCAGGACTCCCATTCCCGGACCCACTTCAAGGGCCGGCATCGGGTTGCTTGCGTCATTCTGTACCTCCAGACCTGGGCACGGAACTATCAGTGCCTCTGCGATTCTCTGTGCAATAGACAGGTCTGTCAAAAAGTGCTGGCCAAGGGCCTTCTTTGCTCTTACTTCCATATGTTATTTCAAATATTTTCTAGGTTTCTTTTGCTTGAACAGCCATTCCATGAAGTCTTCACGGGCAAATGCCGGCTTCCAGCAGCCGTGTCCGCATCCGGGAATTTCAATATACTCGACGTCTGCACCGGCCTTATGAAGTGCGGCATATGCATCTCGTGAGCATTGTACAGGAATAGTCGTGTCGTCGTCTCCATGGAATATGCGGAAACTTACTCCTTCAATGTTCTCAAGCCTTTCCGGCTCCACAGCTCCGCACATTGGTATTGCTGCTGCAAAAATGTCCGGAAATCTGGCCACCATGTCATATGTGGCACATCCTCCCATTGACAGTCCCATGATATATATCCTTGATCTGTCTACATCAGGCACGAAGGATATATAAGTGTCTATCAATTCTTTGACAGCATTCATCGGCGCTGGCATCTGTGCCTCTGCCTTCATGTTTGTGTACGATGCCGGGATGTTGTCATAAGCCCAAAACGCCGTCTCAGGACACTGTGGAAAGATCACATACGATGGATATTTCTTCTGAAATGACGGCTCCAGGAACATCTGGCTGCCCCAATAAAGCTGCAGTTCGTTATCGGTTCCTCGCTCTCCGAGTCCGTGCAGGAAAATGATCAGAGGGAACTTCTTCCCCTTGGCGTTCTGGTCTGGAGTCATCTCCCTGTAATTCAGAACAGTGCCGTCGGATGCATGGAAATCGCGGCGCTTGAAAGTGCTTTGTCCCCAAAGGGTCAAGGCGCAGAAGAAACTAAGCAGCAGCGATAGACAGATCCTTTTCATTTTCGTGTATTTCCTCGCAAATATAATGAATTATCTTGTACAACCCCCGATATGCCTGTATAACACCCCTTTGTAGGGTGTGTTTAGTAGTCGTTTTTTGCCACCACTAAACACCGCATTGTTGACTACAGGCTAGTCAGAGTTAGTTAGACGTGTTTAGTGGCAGGCTTTTTTCACCACTAAACACGCTGG
>JAFZEP010000114.1 GCA_017560625.1 Bacteroidales bacterium | reverse complement strand
CCCATCGAAAGCACACAATATCTCCAGATAAGTACACACATCCTGCTTCCCTTCAATCATGGAAGGCTCTTTCAGGAAAGGGTCGTCATTATCTGGCAAAAGCACGCCCTGACAGTTCTCCAAGGCATAGAAAACCACCTCTCCCCCCGAATTGAGAAGTGCCAGATCAGAAGCAGTAGCATAGTCTCCATCAACAGTTTCTGTCTTTGACTCCACCCTGCTGCCCCCACGCCCAACCCATTTGAACGGACGTACTACAGACGCACTTTGACACAGACGGGCAGAACGTATCTGAAGGCCTTTCAGCAGTGCAGACTGTTCCACAGAAAGCACCAGCTTCGCTACCATACGTTCCATCTCCAAAGTCATCGTCTGCGCTGGCAGGCCAACTTGAACATTAGCTTTGAAGCACGACATCGGCACAGGACCCTGCATGTCGGAAATCTTCGAGACAGCATACTGCATACTCTCGACAAACACATCTTCGCTGGCCGGAGCTCTGCGTCGCCCCATGTTTGCCACCGAATATATGTCATAGGAACATCCGGAAGCCAGCTCAAGCTGCACATCAGAAGGCAGGCTGGCGTATACTTCATCCACTAGAATGCCGTTCCTGAACGCATACACATTGATGTTCTGGACAGCATCCCCCAAGAGTGATATGCTGCTCTTCGTCTCTGCCACAGAAGGAACAAATGTAACAACTGAAGTAGTTGGAGCTGAATCGTTTCCAATATCATCCGGCAAGATCTCCGTCATGCACGAGACTGCAGCCAGACAAGTCACAACAAAAGCAGATAATCTTCTCATGGCAGGACATGTTCAGATATGTTCTTTATTCCAGGGATGGCGAAATAAGCCTCTACTATATCACCGCGCAGGTAGACCTTTCGGCGCAGATTCGACGGATTGTCCACAAGATTCAACTCATCACGCAAATCTCCGGACGGCAACTGCACCGACAGGCATGCATCCTTGTCCACAGTGGAAGATTTCGGTCCCAACAAAATATTGGTGCGTGACGAAAACGGTGCATCAAAAGAGGCATTTGCAGAGGTGAGATCACCTCCGACGATATAACCGCACACCCACACGTCCTTACTGCCGGAAGAAGACCTTGCCTGCTGAACAGTCATTGCATCTTCAACGTCTGAGCCCTTGTCATTGCTGCCTCCTATGACATAACTTCCCTCAATCCAGTTTCTGGTTGTATCCACAGCTATGGATATACGGCCTCCGAAGGAAGAAGTGCCTGAAGAAGCCACACTTACGCCCAGCGTCAATATTTCCTGTGCCAGCAAAGTACGCGACATCAAGACCTGATCATTGCCGTTCTCACTAAGAACGAGAGAAACATTGCCCGGAAGGAAATATGCGATGCGTTTTTCCGAATATCCATACATCAGCTTACCCTGATCGGACTTCAGGAACAGCACGCCGTTGGGACAACCGGTCAGAAAATCTTGTGCTATCCTTAGCTTTACACCGGAATTCATCTGCACGCACTGCAACTTCACGTCTGCAGCACCTCCTTCAGGAACTGCCACACACTGCTCATCACCATATTGGGGAGCATTGAATGCCGGCTTGATGAATTCTGCCGACAAAGCCTTCACGACATAGCTTCCTGCAGTGACCGTCATCGACTCGGGGCAATCTCCATACTTTCCGTCATAGATCACTTTTCCTTTCGAATCCGTGACAGTCAGTATGAAATCACTCGTGTCGGGAATATCTGAAGACGCACGAGTCAGATGATCAGCGCCAGATGCAAACGCGATCCTCAACTGGCCTTCTCCTTGGGAACGCAAGCCCATAGTTTCACATCCTGCCAGACACAGGAGCATAAATAAAAAAGATTTACAGTCCATACTCTTTCTCCTCTAAAATTTAACGCACCGCCCCATTGCGGTTGGAGACAAAAGTAGATCGCAGTCTTAAAAAAGGACGTCAAAAAAAGAAAAAGAAAATATTTCTGTTTTAAAATGCAGTTTTTTCTCTTTTTTTAACAGTTTGTGAAAAACATTTATAAGGAGGTTATAGCACAGGATGACATATAAAAATTCACGGGACACTCGCATCACTGCGATTGTCCCGCTACTTAACCTAAACTTAAACTATGAAAAACTTCGTCACAAAGATAATAAATTTTACCTATTGACAAACATTTACGACTCTAATTTTTGCATATTTAAGTATCAAAATCTTCTCTCCATGCTGGTCGAACGCGATTTTTGCCTTCAGGTCAGCTGCCGAGCCGGTGATTTCCAGAATCTTACCGAAACCAAAGCGGTTGTGCTCGATCCTCTGTCCAGCCCTGAGCTGGAGGATAGGAGTCGGCTCGAAGTCCACATCTGCAACTCTTTTCTCGATCGGCTGCGGTCTTCTGACAGGTGTCGGTGCCGCTGGTCTGACAGGTTGCGCCGATGGGCGCTGAGACGGCTGCTGCGGTCTTCGCACAACTTCCGCACGGGAAGTCTGACCATACTGATAGCCAGGCTTGGCCGGACCTTCCTTTTTCCAAAGGCCGAACGACTGCCTCCTGACCTCGCCCTCTTCCCTTTCCTTTGATATAGGGTTGGCAATATACTGCTGATCGACCTCATATATGAAACGGCTTGGAGAATTGGACTCATGCTTTCCGTTTCTCATTCTTGTCTGGGTGAAGGAGAAAGCGACAGCCTTCTTGGCTCTTGTCATCGCCACATAGAACAGTCGTCTTTCCTCTTCAATTTCACTTTCGGAAGCCATCCATCCACCTGAAGGGAACACATTCTCCTCCATACCGACCACAAACACATACGGGAACTCCAGCCCCTTTGAAGAATGTACAGTCATCATTGTGATCTTGTTGGAACTCTCCTCATCGTCTTCCATGTCGACAGCGCTCAAAAGTGAGGTCGTCTCAAGGAAGTCGCCAAGAAGCACCACAGGCAGATCGGCTGCCGTAAGCTCCACGCCCTCAGCGATTTCACCTTCGGCCTGCATCTCCTCGAAGAACTCGTTCTTCTTTTCCTCGACACAGACTTTTACGCTGTTGAGAAGTTCCTCGACGTTGGCTGTGCGGGCTTGACCTTCTATGCTGGTGTCAGTCTTATAGAACATCAGAAGCCCCGATTCCATAGCCACTGCAGCAGCAACATCGTATGCATCCTCCTTCTGGGCTCTGACAGCCAGACGGTTGATCATTTCACAGAAGTCACGTATCTTCTTGATTGCAGCAGCCTTCAGTCCGAATGTCTCCAGATCTTCCGCAAATGCAGCCTTGAAAAGAGAAGTCTTATGCTCGACCGCTGCGGCAGTGAGAGCTGCAATGGAAGTGTCTCCGATACCTCTGGCCGGCTTGTTGACAATCCTCTTGAAAGACTCATCGTCATTGACATTGACAGCCAGTTTGAAATATGCCATCATGTCCTTGACTTCGGCTCTCTCAAAGAAGGAATTGCCGGAATATATCACATACGGAAGGTTGCGTTTCCTCAACGCCTCCTCAAGTGCACGCGACTGTGCATTGGTTCTATATAGAATTGCAAAGTCCTGATACTGAGCAGAAACCGAATGTATGCGCGACACGATCGACGAAGCCACCAATGTCGCCTCCTCCTGCTCCGTATACGCCTGGATGAGTCTGATCTTCTCTCCCACCTCGCCTCGTGAGTAGCACTCCTTCGGAATACGCGCTGAGTTCTTTGCAATGAGCGAATTGGCTGCATCAACAATGACCTGGGTCGAGCGGTAGTTCTGCTCAAGGCGGAATATGTGGTGTGTCGGATAGTCCTTCTTGAAGTTCAGGATGTTCTCGATCTTGGCTCCGCGGAATGCGTAGATGGACTGGGAATCGTCACCGACAACGCAAAGGTTCTGGTGGCGCTGTGCCAGCTTCTTCAGGATAAGATACTGGGAGAAGTTGGTGTCCTGGTACTCGTCGACCATGATGTAGTCGAAACGCTCCGAGATGGCCTGACATGCCTCAGGGCTATCTCTCAGCAAGATGTTCATATTCAAGAGGATATCATCGAAGTCCATGACGCCCGACAGTTTGCACTTATGGGCATAGAGGTCGTAGATGTCCACAATGCGTGGCTTCTTTGCAGAAGCGTCGTTCTGCAGAGCGGTCGCATTACGTCTGTATGCACCAGGAGTCACCAGGTTGTTCTTCGCCATGGAAATGCGCGAGAGCACATCCTTCGGCTTATACACCTTGTCATCGAGGTTGAGTTCCTTGATGCATGCCTTGATGGCACTTACCGAATCACTTGTATCATAGATTGTAAAGCTCTGGGGATAGCCCAAAGTCTCGGAAAATTCCCTGAGGAATCTGATGAAAACGGAGTGGAATGTGCCCATATACAGTTTTCTGGCCTTCCTCTCACCCACCATGAGGGCGATTCTCTCCTTCATCTCAGAGGCTGCCTTCTTGGTAAACGTCAAGGCCAGAACCCTCGAGGGGTCACACCCTCTTTCAAGAATATATGCAATCCTGCTTGTCAGGACTCTTGTCTTTCCTGACCCCGCACCCGCCACAATCAGCACAGGTCCGTCCACACAACTGACAGCGGCTTTCTGTTCGCTGTTCAGCCCATCTAAAATCGTACTGTTTCCGTTTTCCATATCGAGCGCAAAAATATGCAAAACATTGCAATCAAAAAAGGGTTCTTTTACTTCGTAAATAGCGAAAATTTATCTAACTTCGCGGGCGCATTTTGTATAGTAGAATAGCAATTATATTATACTCATAAACAGTTTATCTAATGTCAAACAACATCTATTTGAAAAAAGGGCTGAACATTCCTATCAAGGGAGTGGCCGCCCAGACAACCAAGAAGGTGATCGTTCCTGACGTAGTGGCACTTAAGCCGACTGATTTCAGAGGCCTCGTTCCGAAGCTTCTGGTAAGAGAAGGCGACAAGGTGCTCGCAGGTACACCTGTCATGGCAGACAAGATGTCTCAGAACATCCTCTTCACATCTCCGGTAAGCGGAGTTGTAGCTGAGGTTGTAAGAGGCGAAAAGAGAAAGTTGCTTGAGGTCCGCATCAAGGCTGATGCAGAGCAGGAGTATGTAGATTTCGGTGCAAAGAAAGTCGCTGACATGTCTGCAGAGCAGAT
>JAFZEP010000113.1 GCA_017560625.1 Bacteroidales bacterium | reverse complement strand
TGCACCATTCCTACGCGGTCACGGAGAAGGTTGATTGTCTTGTCAAGGTCAGCCTGAGTAAGCTGTCCGAGCATCTCCTTAGCCTCTGCATAGTTGAGGAGCACCTCTGCATAACGAAGCATTACAAGGTCGTTGTCGTCATGACCCACATACTTGACAGTAGAAGGCTCGACATATTTTCTCATGTAGTAGCCTGAGTATGTCATGGCCGCAGTCTTGTTGTTTGTCAGAAGCGGATAAGTATAGATCTTGTCGTCTGTGCTCAGGAGGTCACCGCTCTTGCCGCCTTCCCAAGGAGTGTTCGGAGCAAGGATAGACTGAACCATTCGTGGATCTCTGTCCTTGAACACATCCTCATATGTGTCTACTGTCGAAGGATCCCAGATCTGGCCGTCCTTTGTCAGGTATGCCTCGATCATGCTGTTTGTAGGGACGAAACGGGCATAGTCACCAGGCACCCAGCACTCTCTTGAAAGGTTATGTGACTGTCTTGCAGCCTCACCAAGGTCATAGTTGTAGACAAACGCGAGGAGAGTCTCCTTGTTTGACGCATTACGTGATGCACGACCTGTGTAGTTGAAGAGGTTTACATAGTCTACATCCGGATTTCCTGTCGAATAGAGCCCATGATATGAGTTGTTCATTGCTCTCTCTGCTGCGTTGGCAGCCTCCTCATACATACCATTGTAGAGGTAGATTCTTGAAAGGAGTGCAAGAGCTGCGCACTGTGAAACACGTCCAAACTCAGAGGATGCTGCTGGAATATACTCAGGTAGGTTCCTGTAGTGATCCTCAAGGTCCTTAGTCACATTTTCAATGACTGTCTTTCTTGGATCTCTTCCGCGGTATACGTCTGGAGACTCGACGCTGAGCTCATCGGTGATATAAGGAACATCACCGAAGTAGCTTGTCAGTACCCAATAGTTGTATGCTCTATAGAAATAAGCCTCAGCTGCGTAGCGTTCTCTGATTTCCTCCTTCACCGATTCTGCACGATGATAGTTGTTGAGGAAGAAGTTTACGCGACCGATGCCGGTGTATGCAGTCACCCACAAAGAGTTGATCTGAGACGTCTCTGTTGTGAAGTTACCGGCTCCGATTGTACGGAATGCTGTAGTTACAGCCCATGGCGCACTGTCGGCCATGATCTCGGTAATGTTCAGCCAGTATTTTCCCTGAAGGGCAGCAGTGAATGTATTCGCAACCTGGACAAGATGCTCTTCAGTCTGCCAGAAGTTGTCATCTGTCATTTCATCCTTCGGCATACGGTCCAGAAATTCATCGTTGCATGATGAGATGGAAACCATCGCTGCCGCTGACAGAAGTATGTATATCAATTTTTTCATAACCATATGCTATTTGAATGTTACGTTAATTCCGATGACAGCAGTCTTCACCTGAGGATAGTAGCCACCCTTGGAAACCGGTGTCTCAGGATCGTACGCGTAGAAGAAATCACTGACTGTCAGGAGATTATCAGCAGAGAGATATACTCGAAGATTATCGATTCTTGCCTTCTTCATCCATTTTTCAGGGAATGTGTAACCGATCTGTACGTTCTTCAGACGAAGGTATGAAGCATCCTCCATCCAATAAGTAGAGAATGTAGTCTGGTTGAAGCCTGTGTTGTATGTCAAACGTGGATATGAGGCATTCGGATCTGGATTTGTCCTTACATTGTAACGCTCAAGGTGAACCTTCTGCGGATATGCTGCCATATCCTGAAGAGCATGACGTGCTGTTCCCTCAAGGTAACCGTCACACTTGCCGACACCCTGGATCACGAAGCTGAAATCGATACCCTTCCAGCCGAAGTCTCCTCTTGCACTATATGTGTAGCGAGGGATGTTGCTGCCGAGGATCACCTTATCATACTCAGGAGTGATACGTCCGTCTGGAACACCGTCCGGACCGCTGATGTCCTTATACTTGATGTCACCAGGCTGATAGTCATTACCGAGAATCACAGGAACCTTAGGAAGGCTGTAGTTATGGTTCTGAGTATCGCTGATCTTGAAATCTTCCGGAGTCATGAGGCCGTCAGCCACATAACCGTAGAATGCATCGATAGGGCTGCCCACCACGCGAACCTGATAGCCGCTCAAGTCAGGGGCATTGCCACCAAGGTCTACGATCTTGTTCTGCACATCGGAAAGGTTGAATCCTACTCCATAATAGAAGTCACCTCTCTGCTCTCTCCAGTTCAAATCAAGCTCCCAACCACGGTTGTTCACCTTGCCGACATTCTGCTCTGAAGGTGTAGCACCGATCTGCGCAGGGTAGTTGAGCTTGAGAAGGATGCCTTCTGTGTTCTTGTTGTACCAGTCGAATGTCATTGTAAGACGGTTGTCAAGCATTGCGAGGTCAAATCCGACATCAAACATCTTGATCTGCTCCCATGTCAGATCCGGATTAGCCAAGGTGGACTGCACATAGCCTGTAGTAGCTCCAGCTCCGATCAATGAAAGACCGTCAGTGAATGACTGGAGGATAGAGAGATATGGGTAATCAGATGAACCTACATACTGGTTTCCGAGCATACCCCATGAAGCTCTGAACTTGATGTTATCGAAATAAGGCTTTGCAAATGCCATGAAAGGCTCCTCAGACAGACGCCATCCGGCAGAAACTGATGGGAAGAGACCGCCTCTGTTGTCCTTGTGAAAGCGAGATGAAAGATCATAACGAAGGTTCGCCTCAACGAGGTAACGCTCATCGTAATTGTAGCTTACACGTGCAAAACCGGAACGGAGAGCCCAGCTTGAATAAGATGCCTCATTACTCATTGAGTTTGCATCTCCAAGATTCAAGGTAGGATTCTTCTCAGTTGTGAGGTTTGTTCTTGATGCATTGAAGCTTCTGCCCTCATACCACTCCTGAGACATACCCACAACTCCGCTGATGTTATGCTTGTTGAAAGTGAAGTCGAAGTTCGACTGGAGAATGAAAGTCTGCTGAGTGTTCTTGATATCGATATTCTTGAGTGAGTTAGGTGATGCATAGTCGAACACTGACTCATCCTCAGGATTCACGAAACGGATCGTCTTCTTAAGAATATCTCTGAGGCTGTTATATGAAGTGAGGTTGTATGTAGCTGTCACATTCCATCCCTTGATGATGTCAAGTTTCAGCACCTCCTGCAAAGAGAAGTCCTCAGAATCTGTCACCGAACGGCCACCATCGTTGAGGATTGCCACAGGGTTGGTGTTACCACCGCCATATGCCCATGTTCCGTCTGTATAATGTACAGGAACATTAGGAGCTATACGCATTGCTGTGTATATTGCACCGCCACCGCTTGTGAGGGAGTTGATAGGCGAAGTGACCTTTCTAGCAGTATAGCTTACGTTGGAAGTAAGGGTCAATCTGTCGATGAGCTTGGTAGTGAGCTTGAAGCGTACGTTATGACGTTGCTCGCCTGTCGACTCGCCTACTGTAAGACCATCCTGATCGAAATAGCGGTATGAAAGCATATATCCGCTTGTTCCAAGGTTTCCGTTGATGGTGAGGTTATAGTTCTGCTGTGGAGCATACTTGTTGAGAACCTCTGAAAGCCAGTCGGTATTTCCGAAGTAGTTCGGATCCGAGTTGTTCTGTACCTTTGAGAAATGCTCGTCAAGCCAAGCTGCAGCAGTTCCTACGTTCTGTCTTGCCTCGTTGTCAAGAGTCATGAACTCGATGGCATCACACATCTCAGGAAGGGCTGTAGGAGTCTGGATACCGTAGTATGCTCCGAAAGTGACCGAAGTCTTCTCAGTTGCAGCACCGTTGAGATTCTTTGTT
>JAFZEP010000024.1 GCA_017560625.1 Bacteroidales bacterium | reverse complement strand
GATGCCGGTTGTGGTCTCGTACGAGTCTACGAGCCTTTCGCCAGAATACACCTCAGTCACCAATGTGTAGAGATATGGATCTTCGCAGTTCCAAAGATGTGGGTTCTCCACAGGAATGACTGCCAATGTCCTGTGGCTGTCCTTTGCAAGGATCACCGAGCCTTCAGCGGTACATTCGCCGGCAACCTGTCCGTCAGCATCCTTGAGGATATGTTTCAATGTGTAGCTCTCAGCGGCCGCTCCCATGTTCTGCACTGTAGTTTCGATGTGCAGTGATGCCATTGAAAGGTCCGGACCGGCATTGCCTCGGAGACTGTATGGTGCTGCAAACTCTGAATATACGAACGTGCCGAAAGGTGCTACATTCAGCTTGGAGGCCTTGTTTAGCCAGACATGCCTGTAGATGCCGGCTCCTTCATAGAACCATCCTTCTTCCAATGTGGCGTCCGCGCGCACGCAGACAAGATTTTCTCCTCCATAGTTCAGGTATTCGGATATGTCGTAGGTCTGTGTGGCATAGCCGCTGGGTTCGTGGCCGAGGTAGAATCCGTTGACCCACACCTGCGAGTCGCGGAAGATGCCGTCAAACTGCAGCCAGATGTGCTTGCCGTAGTCCTCGGCAGGAACTGTAAAAGTCTTCCTGTACCAGCCTACGCTTGTCTCGGGATATTTATAGCCTACAGTCTTGTAGCCGTGGCTGTGGCTTGCCTCGGGAGCGTAAGGCAGATCCACAACCCAGTCATGCGGAAGGTCGACGTATTTCCAGTCCGAAGAGTCGAATTTGGGTGTATATGGACCTTCATTGTGGATGGATGCGGCCTTGGTGAAGTAGTTGAAGTATTCCGTTCCGCATCCGAAGTCCTTTGCCGGAGATGATGCATCGCCGAAGGCGAACTGCCAGTTTCTGTCAAATGAAATGCGCTCACGCTGATTCTGTGCCGACATCGACACTGCAAGGGCCGCGCACAGAGTAAGTAGGAAGATCTTTTTCATTGTCTGAAGTTTGATGTGTGTAAAGTTAACCATTCTGCTGAAATAATCTTATATTTGTAAAATACGATGGTAAGACAAATGAAAAAACATATTATTTCTATTCTGCTTCTTTTCTGGGCTGCCTTCTGCGCTTTTGCCCAGACTCTTCCTATTACAGGCACATTCATCAATCTTCCGTATCAGGATGTCCGTAACAAGTATACAAATCCTGATGGAATAGATGCGACTGACCCTCAGATGTGGGCAGCAAAGGTTGCCGAGATGAAGGAAATGGGCATGGAATATCTGGTGTTCATGTCTGTGGCAAACGAATGCAAGGCTTATTATCCGTCCAAACTTATGGGCTGGCATTTCCCGGTTGACAGGCAGAGTCCGGTTGATGCCATCATGGATGAGGCGGCAAAGCATGGCATGAAGGTGTTCATGAGCACAGGATGGGCAAAGGATCAGGATGACAATCTTCGTGATCCGGCGATCAAAGGACGTCAGCTTGAGATGATGGAAGAACTTGCCGGCCTTTACGGAAGCCATCCGGCTTTCTACGGCTGGTATCTGCCTGTTGAGGACTGCTTCGGCCCGGTGCTTACAGATTATGCTGTGGAGGCTGTGAACGCTTTGACAGCGCGTGCCCGTGAACTTACTCCTTCAGCCAAGATCATGATTTCTCCATATGGCATATTCTGCTCGAATTTCGATGATCCCCGCTATGAGCAGCAGATCGCACGACTTACAGTGGACATCATCGCATATCAGGATGAGATCGGATGTGTACGCGAGAAGTTCCCTTTGGTGAACCTTCGTGAAAACTGGAAGAAACTCCGTGCCATCCACGACAAGACAGGCATCCAGATGTGGGCAAACTGCGAGACTTTTGCATGGGAGAAAGGCACAAACGACCGTCAGTCTGCCTTGATTCCTGCTGCAACCCCTCGTCTGATCTCTCAGATGGCTGCAGCGACAGAAGGTGGTGCTGAGACTATCATTTCGTTCATCATCTGCGGTCTGTTCGAGAAGCCTAGTTCTGTATACCCTTGGGGACAGCCATACTGGTCGCAGAAAGCTTATGAGGACTATATGGCATGGGCTTCGGGTGATGCATATTGGAAGAACGTGGAGGATTACTTCGTTTCGCATGCCGGCCCTATGGAGACTACGCGCGACAGGAGATGGATGAAATTCGAAGCCGGAACTCATGAGATAGAGGTCGGTCCGGTTGAGGCTCAGCTTACAGTTGCCATGCTCAATTATAATGAGAAGGGCATTGTCCCTCCGGTGAAGGTGGAACTTCATGGAAAGAGCCGCAAGTGGACATTGCTCCAGGAGCAGCATGTGCAGAGATGGGAGAACACCAACCATGATGCCTTTGTCGACCATGTGTTCTTCGGAGAGATCCCGTCTGATGTGAAGAAACTTAAGATTGTCTTCACCGTGGAAAAGGAAAGCTATATTTACGTAACAGGAAAATAAATACAACAAATATGTTCAGTTCAGAAGTATATGTAAACAGACGCCGCTCTTTGCTGGCGCAGATGGCCTCAAGAGGCGCACAGGGTATCGCTGTGTTCCTTGGCAATGTGGATGCCGCGACAAACTATCGTGGCAATGACTACAAGTTCCGTCAGGACAGCAACTTCCTTTATTTCTGGGGAGTAGACGAGCCTTGGTTCGCAGCTGTGCTTGATCTGGACAACGCTACCGAGTGTCTCTATGGCAACGATGTGGACATCGATGATATCATCTGGATGGGCCCACAGCCTTCAGTGGCGTCAAAGGGTGCTGCAATCGGATGCGCAGCGACAGCTCCACTGGCTGAGTTCTTCAAGGCTGTGACTGCTGCTGTTGAGGCTGGACGTCCTGTGCACTTCCTCCCTCCTGCCAGATACTACAACCAGATGACTCTTGCCGAGATCACAGGCATCCCTGCTTCTGAGGTACGCAAGGTGGCTCCTATGGCTGCCGAGGGTGGCAAGCATGCGTCAGAAGAGCTCGTAAAGAGCGTTGTAGCGCTTCGACTGATCAAGGAGGAGTGTGAGATCGTTGAGATGGACTATGCTGCTGATCTGGGTTACCAGATGCATACAGAAGCACGTCGTGGCTGTAAGCCGGGAGTGCTTGAGCAGGAGATCGTAGGTCGTATGGAGGGTGTGACATATTCAAAGGGATGGGGACCGTCATTCACGACTATCCTCTCTCAGAACGGTGAGACTCTCCACAACCACTCTCACCATCAGATCATCACCCCGGGCCGTCTTCTCGTTGTGGATGCAGGTGCCGAAAGCAACACTCACTACGCTTCAGACTTCACACGTACATATCCATGCAGCGGAAAGTTCACCACAAAGCAGCGTGAGATCTACGACATCGTGCAGCAGGCCAACGACTATGCATACAGTCTGACAAAGCCAGGCACAACATACTGGGACGTACATTATGCAACTGCAGGCTTCCTTCTTGAGGGTCTCAAGGCATTGGATCTCGTGCGCGGAGATGTTGCAGAGATGCTTCCGCTCGGAATTTCAGGCCTCTTCATGCCGCACGGTCTCGGCCACAACATGGGTATGGATGTGCATGACATGGAGGATCTCGGAGAGAACTATGTGGGTTATGCAGAAGACCAGAAGCGTCATCCGCTCCTCGGTCTTGGCAACCTCAGAATGGCCCGCCGCCTTGAGCCTGGCCATGTGATCACTGACGAGCCTGGCATCTATTTCATCCCGGCGCTCATCGAGCAGTGGAAGAGAGAGGGCACAGACAAGGGCTTCGTGAACTACGAAAAGCTTGCTGACTACTACGACTTCGGAGGCATCCGTCTTGAGGATGACATCCTTGTGACAGCAGACGGTGCCCGCCGACTCGGTGCTCAGCGTCTCCCGATCCTGTCATCAGACATCGAAGACGTGATGTCCCAAGAGTAACAATATGGAGAGTATAGTTGTAGCATTGGCAATCATTGCCGGAGTGATAGGTGTCCTCGGCAGCATCATCCCCGGCCTTCCGGGTCCACCAGTCAGTTGGGTAGGAATCCTGCTTCTTTTCATCTGGGGGCCGGAGCCGGTGTCGGTAAGCTCCCTTGTGATCTGGGGTGTCGTGATGGCGCTGGTTACTGTCATCGATTATTGGATCCCTATGTACTTTACAAAGGTGACAGGAGGCAGCAAACATGCCGAGCGCGGTTCGCTGATCGGTATGATTGTCGGAATCTTCCTTACCCCGATCGGAATGATCATGGGTGCCTTTCTCGGTGCGTTGATCGGCGAGATGGAATGGGGTAAAAAGGAGTTTGGCCCAGCCTTCAAGGTAGCCGTGGGTTCTTTCCTCGGCTTTATGCTTGGCACAGGCCTCAAGGCCATTGTGTCCGTCCTGATGATGTGGAAGATTATCGTGTTCTGTTTTTAATGATCTCACACATCTTGTCATACTGCTCCTCCATGCTTTGGAGGAGCTTTTTTTGTGCATGCGTGCGCACGAGATTGTGCTCTGGGTATGCAATCTTGTAGTACTTGTCGCCGTCGATGTAGTCCATCAGGAAGCGCAGCACCTGCTCGAAGGTGATGTAGCGGGCTGAGAAGGCTAGCCAGTCGAGCTCGCTCTGCGTCATGGATGCCTTCTGCTCGTGGAGGTATCCTTCCGCATATGCCTTGAACATCTCCATGCTCATCTCCACATTGTCCAGGTTCCTGTCGTCTTCAGCACCGGTGTTTGTATATGACCTGATGGCATCGCCGAAGTCGTTCAGAGATGTCGATGACATCACGGTGTCGAGATCGATCATACAGAGCATGCTGCCGTCAGAGGCGTTGAAGAGAATGTTGCTGATCTTGGTGTCGTTGTGGCTGACATGCGTCGGGATGGTGCCGTCTTCAACCAGTGACCAGAAGTCAAGCATCTCTTTTCTGCGCGACTCTATCCATGAGATCTCTTCCTTCAGCTGCGCAACTCGTCCGACAGGATCTGCAGCTATGGTCTCATCCCACTGCTGGAAACGCCAACGGATGTTGTGGAATCCTTTGATGGTCTCGTTCAGGGGCTGAGTGAAATCGCTGAGTAAAGCCTGGAATCTTCCGGCTCCGAGGCCTCCCTGGTATGCAAGCTCTGGAGTGTCTGCTCTGTCCGGCGAGATGGTGCCCGGGATGAAAAGACATACAGCCCAGAAGTTTCCATCCATTTCAACATAAAGTTTGCCGTCCTTGGCCGGAATGACTGTCAGCGTCTCTCTGAGCGGATCTTTTACCTTCTTCTTGATGTGCTCGGTCACAGCCTTGATGTTGTCCATCATGCCGGGCACATCCGGAAAGATGAGGTGATTCTTGCGCTGGAGGATATAGTCCGGAGCCTCGCCCTCTGTCTTTACGACATATGTGTCATTGATGAAGCCCTCGCCAAGAGGCTTGATCTCAGCAATGCTTCCCTGCAGGTCAAAACGACCTGCTATTTCAAATAGAATATCTTTCATGTCTGTTCTGTCATCCTGAGCAAAGCCGAATGATCTGTCAACTAGAGTGCCAGTTTCAGGCCGTCAAGCTTGTTCCAATCTCCTCTTGTGAAGTCCGGCATCTGCACTGGCATACTGCCGTTCTCAATAGACACTCTTGAAAGCTCACCAAGGCATGACCACTCTGCTGCGTCGTAAACGTCCTGGTCAAGAGGCAGACCTCTCTGGAGGCAGTAGATCAGGCGGTAGTCCATGATGAAGTCCATTCCGCCGTGGCCTCCTACGCGCTTGGCTGTCTCGACCAATGAATTCTCGCTAAGGATTGGGTGATGGTATTCCCTCTCAATGTCTTCCATGATGCGGCGACTTACAAACGACTCTCCGTCAAGACCATCGAGGAAGTCAACGGAAATATCGTCTCTGCCCAGTGTGCGGATAGAATAGCCGGCATATGGATATTTAGATGCAAAGCCTTCTGTTCCCTCGACCATGTACATGCGGTTATATGGACGTGGGGTCACGACATTGTGCTGGATCTCGATTGTCTTGCCCTTCTCTGTGCGGATAAGGGTGATGGTGTGGTCTCCGTTTTCGTATTCGGTCTCGCCGTATGTTCCTGCGAGTTTCTTACCGTTGAAGGCGTCGGTGTCCATTGAGATGAGAGTGTTCATCTTGTCACCTCTGTGGATGTCAAGAGCCCAGCATGCAGGACCGAGGCCGTGTGTCGGGTATACGTCACCTCTGTTCTTCTTGTTGAACTCATATCTCCAGTTGTCCTGATATGCTCTCCAGTATGGATCGAGGTTGTGGATGTATGCTCCCTCTGTGTGGATGATCTCTCCGAACACGCCCTGCTGTGCCATGTTGAGGGTGGTGAGCTCAAAGAAGTCATACACGCAGTTCTCAAGCATCATGCAGTGCTTCTGAGTCTTCTCAGCTGTGTTCACAAGCTGCCAGCACTCGTCTACAGATGTAGCTGCAGGAACCTCGATGGCAACGTGCTTTCCCTGCTCCATAGCATAAACGGCCATAGGAGTATGTGAGTCCCATGGGGTAACGATATAGACAAGGTCAAGGTCGTCTCTGTCGCAGAGTTCCTTCCATCCGTCCGGACCGCTGTACTCTGCAGCGCGTGCCCTTCCGTTTCTGTCAAGGATCTGCTGGGTTCTTTCCAGTTTTTCGGGGTAGAGGTCACAGATGGCTACGATCTCTGTGCCGTCGATGTTTGCAAAACGATTCACTGCGTCCGGACCGCGCATTCCGAGTCCGATCACGCCGATGCGTACAGTCTCGAGCGGCTCTGCAGCAAACCCGATCATTGAGATCTGGTCGGCAGGTCTTTCAGGTGTGTTATATACGATGACACCGTCCTTGATTTCGTATCCGTAATCATCGTTTACAGCGCAGCTGGTCATCATGATCAGACCGGCAGTCAGGAGTAGAATGAACTTCTTCATATGTCTTTGATTTATACTCTCAAATTTATGCAATTTATCTTGAATAACGAAAGGCTTTGCACTCAAAGTCTTGATAACCATCTAATATGCACAGTGTCAGTGCTTTAGGTGCGAGGATGGGTGTAAGCGGAATACGCCTGTGTTGTATTCTTCAAAACCCTCTGAGGCGTAGAGTGCGCGTGCAGCCTGACGTGCTGGGTTAGAGGTTAGATATACGGTGTTTCCCGGCCATTTTGAAGCGGCGTATGCTACTGCTGCCTGCACCAGCGCACGACCGATGCCTTTCCCCCTGCATGAGTCATCAACGATGACATCCTCGATCCACAGCTTGTCCTGCGCCAGGGTGGGGCAGATGCTGAGGGTGAGCATGCCGGTCAATTTACAGGAGGTCCAGTCTCCATCTTTGCTGCCTTCGTCAGAGTGTCCTTCGGCGACGAACAGCATCATCCTGCCCTCCTCAATGAGTCGGGCCAGTCTGCCGGCCTCAATCGTGCCGGCACCGGGATTAAGCAGATGCAGCAGGCCTTCGACCTGCTGCAATGTTTTTCCATCAAGTTCTTGTGAACCAAGATTTTTGATTGTATGATCTGTCATGTTTTACTCTAGGGACTTACTGTCGCTTTGCTCAAAAATTATTTTGGGAGGAATCCCTTTTCGATGAGCTTCTCTGCGATCTGTACTGCATTTGTTGCTGCTCCCTTGCGGAGGTTGTCAGCTACGCACCAGAAGTTGAGGCCATACTTTACAGATGGGTCGCGGCGGAAACGGCCTACGAACACATCATTCTTGCCCCAAGCGTAGAGAGGCATAGGGTATACGCAGTTTGCAGGATCGTCCTGAAGAGTTACGCCTGGCATCTCCTCCATCATCTTGCGCACGTCAGCCATGTCGAAGTCGTTCTCGAACTCAAGGTTGATAGACTCTGAGTGACCTCCCTGTACAGGCACACGCACTGTTGTAGGAGAAACTCCGATGCTGTCGTCTGCGAAGATCTTGTGTGTCTCGTTGACCATCTTCATCTCCTCCTTAGTGTAACCTGTCTCAAGGAATGAGTCGATGTGAGGGAGGATGTTCTGGTCGATCGGATGTGGATATACAGCCGGATACTCACCCCACTGGCCGCCTGCGCGCTCAGCAGTCATCTGGTCCATAGCCTTGTAGCCTGTTCCAGTCACTGACTGATATGTAGAAACGACTACTCTCTTGATCTTATATGCCTTGTGGAGTGGCCACAATGGGAGAAGCATCTGGATAGTCGAACAGTTAGGGTTTGCGATGATGTAGTCTGACTCCTCGATCACGTCGCCGTTCACCTCAGGAACCACGAGCTTCTTGGTAGGGTCCATTCTCCAGTGTGAAGAGTTGTCTACAACGCGTGTTCCGACTTCTGCGAACTTAGGTGCGAGCTCAGCAGATGTGCTTCCGCCTGCAGAGAACAGTGCGAGTTCCGGACGTGCGGCGATAGCGTCTTCAGCACTCACTACAGTCCACTCCTTGCCTTGGAATGTGATCTTACGTCCAACTGACTTTGCCGAAGCTACAGGGATGAGCTCCGTTACAGGGAAGTTTCTCTCTGCGAGAACTTCCAGCATTCTTGTGCCAACGAGTCCTGTGGCACCTACTACTGCTACTTTCATATTTTCGAATCTTATTTGTTTTCTTATCGTTATTTGTTCTATTTGTTGTTTGTTTCTTCTGTCGCTAAGGCACTTGCAGTG
>JAFZEP010000112.1 GCA_017560625.1 Bacteroidales bacterium | reverse complement strand
TAACTGTCGGACTCGTCGATGAGAGTCCAGCCATCGCGGGCGAGGATGCCGTCTTCGAATTCTCTGATCTGGCCTTTCTTCATGTCCGCCACCCAAGTCTGGGTCTGGACGTCTCCGTCCAGTCCGTCAAGTGTGCGGAATGTACCCTTGAGGTTTGCTGTCTGCTTCATTCCAGGCTTCCACTTGAAGAATCCGTCGGTCGCCTCGATCTCAAGGTTCTTCTTTGTGAACATGCCGCTGCCCCTGCTGTAGGTCAGCACCATCTTAGATGTGCTGATCTGGACTTTCTTTTCAGTTTGAGTGACTTTGAAGTCGGCCTTAGGATAATCTCTTTCTGATGCTACAAGCGAAGGCGAGTCGGTGAACTTGCCCTCTGGCTGCCATTCCAGACGGATGACACCATCAGTGATGACAGTAAAGCGTACCTGTGAATCTTGATATGCCACGTTGTCCTGAGCTTCAGACCTCATTCCGATCAGAAGCAGTGCCGCAGCCAGGATAGATGTCAGTGTTCTTTTCATATTTTACCAGACCGGTTCCAGTTTATAGCCTTCCTTTTCAAGAAGTCTGATGACTCCCTGCTCTCCTGGGAGATGACCTGCTCCCACAACGAACATTGCAGATGCAGACGGCATGATCTCCTTCATCTGCTCCACCCAGTTGCGGTTGCGCTTGAAAAGCAGGTCCTCCATTTCTTCCGGCTCTGTGTCCTCCATCATGAGGTTCCACAATCCCTTGAGGTCCTGCTGACGGTAAAGTTCTGTGAGCTTGATGATTGCCTCTTCTGACTCCTTGGCGTTTTCTGCCATTTCAAGCAGGTCGGCAGCCTGTTTTTCGATAGGCTCGTCATACAGCAGGTCCAACTGGAAGTCAATGGTCTCCAATCCTTTGACAACCTTCTTGTCCTTCTTGGCCCTGGTCTGCATGTGTGAGTCGATCGCCTTTGCAGCATCATATTCAGGGAAAAGCTTCATTGCGATGAATACCTGCAGTGACGATGACAGCATGACAGGTTTGTAGCTGTCGAATGACTTGGCACCAACGCCCATCACCTCAGTGACGAAGGCGTCGATGACCTTCATCTGCTCTTCTGTGTAGAGAGAAGAGAGGGTCTGGCCTTTAGGCAGTTTCATGCGTGTCATCACCTTGAGTTGAGTGGCGATGCCGTTCATTTTATCGGTATCGACCTCTCCGTAGAGGTGCTCCACGCTGTTGTATGCGTCGTTGAATCCTTTGATGCCGTCGCAGATTGTCTGGTCGGCAATGTGGTGAGTTCCAAATAGATAAGAAGGTTTCTGCAAACCGTTGCCTGAAACTTTCCAAAGCAGCTGTGCGTTAGATGAGAATGCACCAGCCAGAAAGGCGAAAATGATCAGTGCTTTTTTCATATGTGGTAATTGATTGTTGACAGAACGTCTATAAACGAAAAAAGGGTAAGCTGATTACATCGCACCGCTACGACCTCCTACCCTTGCTACGGTCAAGTCCTGGGGGAATTCGGAGGGAGCTGGTCGTGTAAGACTTACCCGACTGCAAATATAGCACTTTTTTTTGCAGCGGCAAAAAATACTTCAATCTGCCGCTTAAAATGCTGTATTATTTGTCCTAAATGCTATCGAAAGTGAAAGGAAGGAGGTCATCGACCTTCTCGAATTCCCAGATCTTGTGCGCTCCTACTAGAAGTATCCTCATCGGGATGCCGCTCTTGAGCTGATACTGGGCCATAACCTGACGGCATGCTCCGCAAGGAGTCACAGGGGTCTCAAGAAGTGCGCCTTCCTGTGATGCTGCGATTGCAAGTGCGGCCATGGCTTTGTTTGGTCTGCTGGCACTTGCATAGAAGAGGGCAGTGCGCTCAGCGCAGATTCCAGACGGATATGCTGCGTTCTCCTGGTTTGAACCTTTGACGATCTCTCCGTCGTCGAAAAGGACTGCTGCTCCTACGTTGAACTTTGAATATGGTGCGTATGCTGTTGCCGTTGCGCTGATGGCAGCCTCGGCGAGTTCTTTATCTTTTGCCGCGAGTTCGTCGATGCCGGCGTACTCAGTGTAGGCGATTTTTATCTCTTTGTTTGTCATAACTGCTTATTTGCGTTATCTTTGCAATTCTCACAAATATAGTGTTTTTTATTAGAAAATACCCGATTTATGGCAGATAATAGCAAAATAAAGGTGTGTATAGGCCTCTCAGGTGGTGTTGACTCCAGTGTTGCCGCTCTCATTCTGAAGCAGCAGGGCTATGATGTCTTCGCACTTTTCATGCAGAATTGGCATGATGCCTCCACAACGCTCCATGGAGACTGCGAGTGGGAGGAGGACAGATTCGTTGCCGAATTGGTTGCCCGTAAAGTCGGTATCCCATTCTATTTTGTGGACCTGAGTGCAGAATACAGGAAGAGGGTGGTTGACTACATGTTCGATGAGTATGAAAAGGGCCGCACTCCGAATCCTGATGTCCTCTGCAACAGGGAGATAAAGTTCGACGCTTTCCTTGAGTGCGCCAAGAAACTCGGTGCGGACTATGTGGCAACAGGCCATTACTGCCGTAAAGAGACTGTGCTTGATGAGAAAGGACGCGAGATCCATCGCATTCTCGCCGGAGCCGATCCCAACAAGGACCAGAGCTACTTCCTTTGCCAGCTCACGCAGGAGCAGCTTTCGCAGGCCATGTTTCCGATCGGCGACATAGAAAAGCCTGAGGTGCGCAGACTGGCTCATGAAGCCGACCTTCCGTCAGCCGACAAGAAGGATTCTCAAGGAATCTGCTTTGTGGGAAAGGTAGACCTTCCGACATTCCTCCAGCAGAAACTCAAGCCATGTGAGGGTGATGTTGTTGAGGTGTATGATGCATATTATGCTGATAATGAGCAGTATGCCTTTTTGAAATCGACTCTCGCTTCAGTCTTGAAAGATGGCGAGTCGGACGTGAAGATGATCACAGATTACGTCTGTGAAGACAAGTCAGTTCCAGCAGCATCGGGCGACTGTCCGTTTGACATGGAAAAGCTTGCAGGTCTCTCGGACGAAGATCTCCTGAAACTCTCGCAGCCTGTGCGCTATGACATAAAGTTCGAGACTGAGACCTACCGCAGCGGAAGAAAGCACATCAAGAAGACCCGCTACAAGGATAATCCGTATGGAAAGATCGTCGGAAAGCATGACGGTGCTCAGTTCTACACAATCGGTCAGCGCAAGGGATTGAACATCGGAGGTCACAAGGATTCCGTTTTCGTGATTGAGACAGACATACCTCAGAACATCATCTACGTAGGCGAGGGACATACCCATAAAGGATTGTCACGCAGCTGTTTGCGCATCGATCCGTCAGAGATCCACTGGATCCGCGAAGACCTTCGCATGAACGTCGGTGAGATCCGCCGCTACCGTGTGCGCATCCGCTATCGCCAGCCTCTCCAGGACGCAACTCTGATCATGCGTGAAAACGGACTTTACATCCTCTTCGACACACCTCAGCGCGGTATCACTGCAGGTCAGTTCGCTGCATGGTACACACCGGTCGAGGCGTCTTTGTCGACTCGCGCCAAGGACACCTCCGTCGAGATGATAGGTTCGGGTGTGATCTAGCTGAGCGAGAAAACTTTCAGTTTTCGAAGCCGGCCCGGGCAGGGCCGAAAAATATTATAGGCTCTTGGCAGCGTTGATACCGGCAAGATAGCCTGTTGAAAAGGCTGTCTGAAGGTTGTATCCTCCAGTGTCTGCATCCAGATCCAGCACTTCTCCAGCGAAATACAGACCAGGGGTCACACGTGACTCCAATGTCTTAGGTGTCACTTCTTCAAGCGACACTCCTCCTGCTGTGACCACGCATCTTTCGTAGCCGACGTAGCCGTCGATCTCGAACTTCCAGTTCTTGAGTGCTTTGACAAGAGTCTTGTGGTCGGCATTCGGATGGTATTTCAGGAATGCCGGTATGAGTGACACAGGCAACAGCTTGGTGAGCAGGATCTTGAACCTGTCTTTATAGAGTTTCTGACTGTTGCGCTTGTCCTTCGAGATTTCATTCCAGAGTGTGTTGATGCGGACGATCAGGTCTTCCGGCTCCACAGCCGGCTTGAGGTCCATCGTCACGTACAGTTTCGATCCGTTTATGATCGCGTTTACGCATTTTCTGCTGACCTTGAATCCGATAGGTCCTTCAATGCCTCCGTCAGTGAAATCAAGATCTCCGAACTCGCTCTGTGCTTCGTTTCCGTCAATGAATATTGTCAGTCCGACATTCTTCAACTGATTGCCGCAGAGCATTTTACCTACTTCGGAGAGCGGGTTGCTTCTGTCGATGTGACCTTTTGCCCCCTTTGTCATCTCGAGCGAAGTCGAGAGATCCTTATACCCTTTCGGTACAATTGCAGTCAAAGACGGGAACAACGGCCTGATGCTGTGTCCCATTTCCTTTGCCCATCTGTAGCCGTCTCCGCTCGATCCGGTCTTAGGGTAGGAGAGACCTCCTGTGCAGATGATGAGTTTGCTGCAGGTGTATTGTGAGCCGTCTGTGCACATAACGGTGAACCCATATTCACCGTCATTGCGAGATTCAACGTTATTGCAAGATTCACCGTCATTGCGAGATTCACCGTCATTGCGATATTCTACGTCATTGCGAGATTCGCCGTCATTGCGAGATTCGCCGTCATTGCGATATTCTACGTCATTGCGAGGCATCGCAGATGCCGTGGCAATCTCTTTCACCTCCTTTCCGCAGACAAGTTCGGCTCCCGCATCTTCTGCTGCTCTGACAAGAGCATCCACTACGTCTGACGCAAGGTGTGATACAGGAAAGGCCCTGTCGCCCCTCTCCACGACGCTTTCCATGCCGTGCTCAGTGAGAAAGTCGATCATCTTCTCTGAGCTGAGGT
>JAFZEP010000023.1 GCA_017560625.1 Bacteroidales bacterium | reverse complement strand
TTAATGGATAATAATAAAGAGAAGAAGCACGTCCGTGATAGATCATGGACGGCAAATAAGAATTCAAGGAATGTGCATTCAAATATACGATAATCATTCTGATTTCAGTTCCATTTAGCTTGATTTATTGCCGTCGTCTTGTCTCTGTCCGGGAAATTGCCACTTTTTCCGGACGAGGTTGACCGAACGATTGTCTCTATCCGGGGAATCGCCACTTTTTCCGGACGAGGTTGCTGACAAACTATGAGTTATCCATGAAATCAACGTTTTTAAGTATGACCGCACAAAAAAGCCAGGTCTATTCTCTTCTGTCCGGGAAATCCCCTGTTTTTCCGGACGAGGTTGACCGAACCATTGTCTCTATCCGGGGAATCGCCACTTTTTCCGGACGAGGCTGCTGACAAACTATGAGCTATCCATGAAATCAACGTTTTTAAGTATGACCGCACAAAAAAGCCAGGTCTATTCTCTTCTGTCCGTGAAATCCCTCATTTTCCCGGACGAGGTTGGCCGAACCATTATCTCTATCCGGGAAATCGCCTGTTTTTCTGGATAGGGCTGGCCTTTGCCTGAGTTTGTAGTGGTTTGGAATAGGGATTGTTTATCGCAGTTCGTGATGTAATTATGAATGATTATAAACGAACTTGTATGGAGATGATTAGAAATATGTTGGCGTCAGTTGTGCTTATGTTCGCAACTGGCGCTTTGTTGTTGGCCCAAAGCGGGTATGTGGTCAGGGGTGTGGTAGAGGACGAGCTTGGGCCTGTGGCTGGAGCGACAGTGATTGAGCTTGGTACACAAAACGGCACTACAACAGGCCTGAACGGAGATTTTACTCTGAGAGTTTCCGGCCCTGATTCTCCTGTGGAGATCAGCTGTGTGGGATATGTTTCCCAGACTTATCCGGCATCGAAGGTGCCGCAGAAGGTAGTGTTGATCGAGGATGCGGAATTTCTTGATGAAGTGGTCGTGATCGGATATGGAACGGCGAAGAAGGATGACATGACAGGATCAGTTGCTGCAATCAAGGCTGAAGATCTCAACAGAGGAGCTGTGACCAATACTCAGGACATGCTCAAGGGCAAGGTGGCGGGAGTGCTTGTGACTCCCGGCGACGGTGGCCCGGGATCAGGTTCCCGCATCAGGGTCAGAAGTTCAGCGTCGCTGAATGCCTCCAATGATCCTTTGATTGTCATTGATGGGGTCCCGATAGCTCAGGGTGCGGGTGGGGCTATGTCAAATCCGTTGGACCTGCTCAATCCCAATGATATCGAATCGTTTTCTGTCCTCAAGGATGCCTCTGCTGCAGCCATCTATGGCTCTAGAGCTTCAAACGGAGTGATCCTGATCACAACGAAAAAGGGTGCGGGAACGACTCCAAAGGTTTCTTACACCGGTTCTTTCAGCGTCCAGAATCCTTCCCGCAAGGTGCCTGTGATGTCGCCGTCAGAGCTGGTGTCTTTTTATTCCCAGATATATCCTTCGGGCACTGCCACGGGTGACAGAGTGAAGGAACTGACCGGCAAATATCTTACAGACTGGCAGGACCTTGTCTTCAGGACTGCATTTGCGACGGAACACAATGTGAGCGTCCGTGGAAAGGTGAGTGACAGGATGCCGTATAGAGCTTCGGTCGGATATCTCGGACAGGAAGGAACATTGTATGGATCCAGATATGATAGGGGAACTCTGGACCTGAGCCTTTCTCCGAATTTCTTCGACAAGCATCTTACGCTTGACGTCAATGCCAAGGCTGTGTATTCGTATCAGGACTACTCCGACGGTGGCGTGGTGGCCAATGCGGCATTCTACAATCCTACCCAGCCGCCCAACTGGCTCAATGCAGACGGCAGCATCGATTACTCCACAACAAACGGCTATTGGAACTATGGAAACGGCCGCGGAACTGCATTCCAGCCGAATGTCCTCACCGGACCAAGTCCCCTTTCCCAGCTTTATGACAATTTGAGCGATGCAAAGACGGTCCGTTTCATCGGCCGAGTGGCGGTAGATTACAAAGTGCATGGATTCGAGGCTCTGAGTTTCAATGTCAGTGGAGGCCTGGATATTACATCTACAGATTCCTATAATGAAATAGTCCCTGGCTCTTTCCAGGCTTACACGGATACGGGAAATCTAGGCATAGGACACAATTACCGAGGCTACAACATTTCACGCAGCCAGGTCTTTGAGGCATATGCAAATTATAAGGAGACTTGGGATGAGCATAGGATCGACGTTCTTGCGGGTTATTCATGGCAGAACAATTATGCTGCAAACAGGAACATCGCCTATTTCAATGTGTCAAACAAGCCGGACCTCAATCCGGGAGAGACTGTAGATACACGATATCTATGGTATAAGAACGAGAATTTCCTGGTTTCCTTCTACGGCAGAGTGAACTACTCGATAGACTCCCGTTATGTGTTCACATTCACAGCCAGAGGTGACGGATCCAGCAAGTTTGCCAAAGAACAGCGTTGGGGATTCTTCCCTTCGGGAGCCTTTGCCTGGAACATTGCACAGGAACCGTTCATGAAGGGATTCGCCGATGTCTCGGATTTGAAACTGCGTGTCTCTGTGGGTGTTACAGGCCAGCAGGATGGCATCGGAGACTATGTACACCTAGCACGCTATAGTATGTCGAACAACCCGAGCTATCAGTATAATATGGGATCGGACGGATTCTTGAACATGCTTACCCCTCAGGCTTACGATCCGATGATAAAGTGGGAAACCACTACGACATATAACATCGGTCTGGACTATGGCTTCTTCAAGAACAGACTCAGTGGTAGTGTGGATGCATATATTGCTGATACAAAGGATCTTCTCAACTCTGTCCAGATTCCTATGGGCTCGAACTTCGGCAACAGCCTCATGACAAACGTGGGATCCATCAGGAACATGGGTCTTGAGGTCTCGGTGAGCGGAGTCCCAGTACAGAAAGGAGATTGGAGCATGCATCTTGGGTTGAATGCTACACTTCAGCACTCTGAGTTCACTAAGCTCAATGTCACTGAGGACGATAACTATTATGTGGAGACCGGCACGATCTCGAAGGGTACCGGAGGGTATCTTTGCCGCCAGATGGTAGGTTATGCTCCATATACATATTACACCTACAAGCAGAAATATGATGCTCAAGGCCATCCGATACAGAATGAATTTGTGGATCTTGACGGAGATGGGGTGATAACGGAAGGGGACAGATACATGACCGGAAAGAGTCCGGCGCCTTCTTTCTACTTCGGCGTCAATATGAAACTTTCCTGGAAGGAATGGGACTTCGGTCTCAATGGTCACGGAGAGGCTGGCAACTGGGTCTTCAACGACTTCGCATCTTCCAACTCGACAGCAAGTCTGGACCTGAATTCAGGTGCTCTTCCAAACCAGGCCATTCTGGTGAAGAAGACAGGATTTGTGGCTCCGAACAGTGCTCAGCAGTGGTACTCTGACTACTTCCTGGAACACGCATATTTCTTCCGCCTCGATGATGTGAATGTCGGTTATACATTCCGAGCCATAGGCCGTTGGGAGACTGATGTCCGGCTTGCCTTAGGCGTGCAGAATGTCTTTGTGCTGACACCGTACACCGGCATGGATCCGGAAGTCACAGCCGAGAACGGTATCGACAACACCATGTGGCCACGCCCTCGCACCTGGTCCCTCCGTCTTAACGTCAACTTTTAAGATTGCCACGTCGCTGTCGCTCCTCGCAATGACGTATTACGTGGACGAACCTCATGTCATTATCATATGAAGCCTTTCATATCATTATGAACGAAACCTTTCACGTCATTGCCAGATGAAACCTTTGACGTCATTGCCAGATGAAACCTTTCATGTCATTATGAACGAAACCTTTTCACGTCATTGCCAGATGAAATCTTTCCACGTCATTGCGAGCGAAGCGTGGCAATCTCATAAAACAACAAGCAATATGAAACGAACAATATACACAGCGGCCCTGGCCGCACTGCTGACATCCTGTGTCGGCGATCTCAACACCCTGCCTCTCAACAGGACTGAGCCCGTGTCGGAATATGTCTACGGCACATCCCGTGAGGCCTACCTGGCTGGTCTTACCAAGTTGTA
>JAFZEP010000111.1 GCA_017560625.1 Bacteroidales bacterium | reverse complement strand
ACCTTGAGAACCTTCTGCTCGAGCTGCTGCATCTCCATCTCCTCCTGCATTCTCTGCGAAGCAGCCTCTCTCTTGTCCTTTCTGTGCTTAGCACCGAAGTTGTTCTTCTTACCCTCGTTCATGCGGGCATATGTCTCCTTGATCTGCTTCTGGATCTCCTTCTGCATCTCTTCCTGCTCCGCCTCAGTCATAGGCTTGAACTTGTCACCACCGCGGTCGCGACGGCTCTTCTTGTCGTTGTTCTTCTTGCCCTGGTTCTGCTGCTGAGCATTGTTGTTGCCCGGCCTGTTGCTGTTATTGTTGTTGTTCTTGTCCTTCTTGACCTTGTTGTCAGCCTCGACCTTTGTCACGTCAACCTTCTGGCTGCCGCCCTTCTCGATTCTCTCTCTCTTCTTCTTTTTCTTCTTCTTGTCGAACTGAGAGAGGTCGATCTTGTCTACTACCTTAGGTCCTGCAAGCTTCTCGACTTCGATCTTCACCTGTCTAGGCTCTGCCTTTGGCTGCTCCTCAACTTTCTCCTCTACCTTTACCGGCTCTGCAGGCTTCTGCTCCGCTGGGGTTGGGGCGGGTGCTGGCTCTGGTGCTGGTTCAGGCTGAGGTGCTGGCGCAGGCTTCTCCTCCTTTGCAGGTTTCTTTTCGAATTTTGAAAGGTCGATCTTGTCGATGACCTTGAATGAAGGCTCTTCCTTGACCTCCTCCTTTGCAGGCTGTTCTGTAACAGCTGCAGGAGCAGCAGGCTGTGCCTCTTCCTTAGGCTGAGCCTTCGGTGTCTCCACGTTCAGGGTGTTGCTCTTGATGACAACTTCCTGCTCCGGGATCTCCTCTTCATGAGCCGGCTTCTTCTTGCTGCCCATCTCGATGATCTCCTTGAGCTTGATAGTCACCTTCTCAGAGTCGGCCTTAAGTTTCTGGTCTTCACCGAACTTCGCTTCGATAGCCGGGAGGAACTCGTCCGAAACCTTCGCGTTCGGATTCATTTCCACATTGGCTCCCTTCTCGTTGAGGAAATCAACAAGACGCTGAAGTCCGATGCTGAATTGCTTTGTAAGTTTACTTAATCTGATTTCTGCCATATATTACCCCTTTTTTTAATTATTCCTCTTCAAATTCTGCCCTGAGGATGTCAAGGATCTCCTCAACAGTCTCGTCCTCAAGGTCTGCTCTCTTGGCGATGTCAGCAGCTGAAAGCGCAAGCACGCTCTTCGCTGTGTCGCATCCGATGCTCTGGAGCTTCTCGAGAATCCATCCCTCGATAACGTCGTCGAACTCGCTCAGGAGTACGTCCTCCTCTGCGTTTGCATCGTCGCACTTAGGGAGCTCTCTCCATACCTCGATCTCCTTTCCAACGAGCATGCCGGCCAGACGGATGTTGCAACCGCCCTTACCGATACCCTTCTTGACCTCGTCAGGGAGCATGTATACCTTGATCTTCTCGTCATCACCGCCAAGAACGATAGAAGAGATCTTTGCAGGGTTGAGTGCTCTCTGGATGAGAAGCTGAGGGTTGTTGGTCCACTGGAGGACGTCGATGTTCTCGTTGCGGAGCTCGCGTACGATACCGATGATACGTGAACCCTTCACACCGATACATGCTCCGATAGGATCGATTCTCTCGTCGTATGACTCAACTGCTACCTTTGCACGCTCACCTGGTACACGGACTACCTTCTTGATTGTGATGAGGCCGTCGTAGATCTCTGGAACCTCCTGCTCGAAGAGCTTCTCGAGGAACTCAGGTGAAGTTCTTGAGAGCACGATGTATGGAGTTGTGTTGTTCTTCATCTCCACGCTCTTGATGATGGCCTTCACTGTGTCGTTCTTCTTGAAGTGCTCGCCAGGGATCTGCTCCGACTTAGGGAGTCTGAGCTCGTTGCCGTCCTCGTCGAGGATGAGAGCCTCTTTTGCCCATGTCTGGTAGATCTCTCCTGTGAAGAGTTCTCCTACCTTGTCTACATATTTGTTGTAAAGGTTAGCCTTCTCGATGTCCATGATGCGGCCCTGGAGGTTCTGGCGGATATTGAGGATACCGCGGCGTCCGAAATCCTTGAGCTCAACCTTCTTTACGAAAGTCTCACCGATCTCGTAGTCGTCATCGAGAGCCTCGTCGTTCTGTGCGATCTGAGTGTTTGGATCCTCGACTTCCTCAACGACCTCTCTGTTCCAGTAAATCTCGCAGTCTCCCTTGTCGATGTTGATGATGACGTCAAAGTTGTCTGCTGAACCATAAGTCTTAGTGATCTGAGTTCTGAACACATCCTCGAGCACACCCATCATTGTAGGTCTGTCGATGTTCTTCTGGTTCTTGAACTCTGCAAAAGCGTCTTTAAGTTCGATCTTTTCCATTGTTATATATTTTTAGTTGAATTCAATAAAAGGACGTACGGCGTTCACCTGGTCCATTGTGAAACGGTCTTCGTGCTCCACGAGCTCCTTCTTCTTCTTTCCCTCTACGGCTTCCTTCTGAGAATATTTCAGCGTTATGCTTTCCTCGTCTGCCGCAGTAAGGGTCGCAATCATCTTCTTGCCTCCCTTGATCTGCACTTCCACTTTAGTGCCTACAGCCTTCTGGAACTGCTTGAGCACCTTGAAAGGCTGGTCCAAACCTGCTGAACTTACAGTGAGAGAGTAGTCCTCGACCTCTCTGTCGAACTTGGTTTCGAAGAATCTGCTGAGGGAAACACAGTCCTCAAGCTCGATTTTTCCGTTTTCTGACTCAATAGTCAGCACAATATCATTATCTTTGCTGACTGAAATGTCAACAAGGAAGCATCCTCGTGCAACGATCTCGCTTCCGATTGCATCTAAAATTTCTGATACGTTCATTGTTACTCCGTGTTAATGCACAAAATAAGGGGGCTCTCGGCCCCCTGATCATTCTCACGGTGCAAATGTAATAATAAATTCAGAATAAACAAAATACTAAGCACCGAACGATCAAAATCATGGAATTCAAAGCAAAGGAAATCGCAGAGATCCTCAATGGAGCGGTAGACGGCAACCCTGAGGCAACAGTAACAACATTCGCGCGCATCGAAAGCGGCAAGCCCGGGGCTATCTGCTTCTTCGCAAATCCCAAATACGAGCAGTATGTATACACCTGCAAGGCAGATGTCATCATAGTCAACAAGACATTCGAGCCAAAGGAGCCTGTCTCTGCCACAATGGTCAGAGTCGACGACGCCTACGCGGCCGTCGCGACGCTTCTTGATTATGTCACAGCAAAGAAGCGCTCGTACAAGAGATACCGCGGCTGCCGCAGCCGTGTGCGCTGGAGCTCGAAGATAGGAAAGAAAGTCTACATCGGAGACTTTGCATATGTCGGAAAGCGTTCACAGATAGGCGATTATACAAAGATCTATGAACATGTGTATGTCGGAGACGATGTGAAGATCGGCTCAAACTGCATTATATACCCGGGTGTCCGCATCTATCCGGGAATGGTGATCGGAAACAATGTCATCATCCATGCAAATGCAGTCATCGGAGCTGACGGATTCGGATTCGCTCCGCTTGAAGACGGCACATGGAAAAAGATCGAGCACACAGGCAACGTGGTTATCGAGGATGATGTCGAAATCGGCGCGAACACCTGCATCGACAAGTCTCAGATGGGTTCTACCCTCATCTGCAGGGGTGTGAAGCTGGACAACCTTTGCCAGATTGCCCACAATGTGGAGATCGGTCCTGACACAGTGATGGCGGGTCAGGTGGCTGTTGCCGGTTCCGCAAAACTCGGAAGACATTGTATCGTCGGCGGCCAGGCAGGCATTGCCGGACACATCACTATTGCAGACAACACGTCGATCGCCGGACAGTCGGGAATCATGAACTCAGTCAAGCAGGAAGGACAGAATCTGATGGGCAGCCCGGCATTCCCTCTGAAGCAGTATCTGCGCAGCTATGCAGTCTTTAAAAACGCTGGCAAATAGGATTATAACAAAATATTGCATATCTTTGCGAGCTATTTATTAATAAAAAGGGTGAAATGCAGATGCAGTTTCAACATACGCTAAGAAAAAACTATTCATTTGAAGGCAAAGGACTTCACACAGGTAAGGTCGCTACAATGGTGGTGATGCCGGCTCCTGCCGACACAGGCCTGGTCTTCCGCAGAGTGGATCTGGAAGGCTGTCCTGAAGTTGAGGCTCTTGCCGAGAATGTATCGAATACAGCTCGCAGCACAACAATCTCCAAAGGAGAGGCTTCGGTTTCGACTATCGAACATATCCTTTCTGCATTGACAGGACTTGGAGTCGACAATGCATACATTGAAATCGACAATGTGGAAGTTCCGATCCTTGACGGAAGTGCAAAGCCTTATATCGACGCAATGTGGGCAGACGGTTTCGAGCAGCAGGATGCTCCGCGCCGCTACATCGAGTTGAAGGAGGCTGTAGAGATCAGAGACGATCAGAAGGGTTCGCTTGTGCGCATCGAGCCGGCGGACGAATTTTCATACAACATCATGGTAGACTTCAACTCAAGGGTTCTCGGAGTGCAGAATGCAGTCTGGGATTCTTCGGTAGAGTATGCCAAGGAGATTGGAGTCTGCAGGACTTTCGTATTCTTCCACGAAATCGAGTTCCTTTTCAAGAACGGACTTGTCAAGGGTGGCGATGTAGACAATGCAATCGTCATTGTGGAGCACCCTGTGACACCGGAGCAGGTGCAGAACATGAGCAATCTGTTCAACATCCCGGCTCTCGAGGTGAGGGAAGACGGCTACCTCAGCAATCTCGTTCTCCGCTATCCGAACGAGTGTGCAAGACACAAGCTTCTTGACCTCATCGGAGATCTCAGACTCGCCGGTGGCTTCCTGAAGGCAAAGATTACAGCTGAGAGGTCTGGCCACAGCATCAACACTACAGCAGCAAAGAAAATCAGAGAAAACATTTAATTATTATGGCAAATATACATCCACTGGCTACGGTACATCCTAATGCAAAGCTTGCAGACAATGTAGAAGTCGGACCATACGCATATATCGAGGAACATGTCGAGATCGGAGAAGGTTCAAAGATCCTTCCTCACGCTACAATCTTCAACTATGTGAAGATGGGAAAGAACTGCTGCGTATTTCCGGGTGCAGTGATCGGAGCCGTTCCTCAGGACCTCAAGTTCGACGGTGAGGTTACATACGTGGAAATCGGTGATAATGTAAACATCCGTGAGTGCGCTACCATCAACCGTGGTACAAAGGCCAGCGGAAGAAGTGTCACAAAGATCGGAAGCAACGTGCTCATCATGTCATATGCCCATGTGGCACATGACTGCTCTGTCGGCAACAACTGTATCCTTGTAAGTTACGTAGGTATCGCAGGCGAGACTGATGTTGACGATTGGGCTACAATCGGAGGAAGCACAGTGGCTCACCAGTTCTCAAGAATCGGTAAGCATGCTTTTGTCGGTGGTGGATGCAAGATCAACAAGGACGTTCCGCCATATGTGCTTTGCGGTCGCGATCCTCTCACATATGCAGGTGTAAACCTCGTGGGTCTCCGCAGAAGAGGCTTTTCTTCAGACCAGATCTACGCCATCAAGAACATCTACGACGTGATCTACAACAGCGGATTGAATGTGTCTGACGCCCTTGCAAAGGTTGAGGCTGAGTTCCCTCAGACAGAGGAGAGAGACACAATCGTCGCTTTCATCCGTAACTCGAAGAGAGGCATCATCAAGGGAATGGGTTCTGACGCAAAAGGAGGCATAGAGTAAAGTGTCCAAACTTTTAACAACAGCATACTTTCCGCCCGTATCTTATTTTGCCGCAATGGCTCAGGAGATGACGGGACTCATAAGCAGACGAGGCGACGGCAGTTCATTGGAACTGTCGCCGTCTGTCGTTTATATAGAGGCATGCGAACACTATCAGAAGCAGTCCTACAGGAACCGTTGCAGATTCTATGCTGCAGACGGAGTGCAGACGCTTCAGTGCCCGATTGTGCATGACGGAGGCAATAAGATTCCTATCACTGAACTCAGGCTTGACTACAGGAAGCCATGGGTGCTGCAGCACCAGAGGGCGATAATCTCGGCCTACCGCACATCGGCCTATTTCGAGTACTACCAGGACGAACTCTTTGCCATTCTCGACAGAAAGTATGAGAAACTGTTCGACCTGAACATGGCTTTGACAAGGTTCTTCATTGAGAAGACCGGCATCAAGGTCGACCTGCGACTTACAGAAGATTATGAGACAGCGCCACAGATGGAAGATCTTCGAGAAGTGATTCATCCTAAGCGCCCCAACGCAATCCTGTCAGATCTGGATCTGGAAAAGCCGTATTTCCAGGTCTTCTCCCGAAAATACGGCTTTCAAAATGATCTGTCCATCATGGACCTGCTGTTCAACGAAGGTCCGGACAGTATTTTATATCTGAAGAATCTCTAAGCAGATTCTTCAGATCAGAATCTCCATCCAATAGTCAGCATGGCTTTCCATGCGCTTCTTGTGTTGAGGATCTCCGGTGCAAATGCAAGGAGGTCTCCGTTTGCGTCGTACATGTAGTCGTCGTATGGCATGAAGTACTCCTGAGTCGCGAAGCAGTATCTCACAGCTGCATCTGCGAAGAATGAGCCTTTAGATGCGAATCCGAGACCGAATGAAGCGTTCTGAGTCGCCATCTTAGGGAGAGGGTCTCCGAAGACGTCTGCCTTTTCAGGTGACACTGTTCTGCCGTATCCGCCTCTTACTGCAATCGCGCCGAACTTCATCTCTGCTCCGAGTCTGAACATGTGGGACATGCCGTAGATTGTCTTGATTTCGTTGTTGATGTCTTCGAAATAGTCGTGATAGTCGCTGAAGCTCTCTCTCTTGAACTTCATTGTGCTGTAGTCGCACATCTCATAGTCAGCACTGATTACAGCAAACTGGCCGATTGTGTATGCGAGTCCTACATTGGCTCTCCAAGGCTCCCTGAAGCTGTACTTGTCGCTTCCGTATGGGCTTGAGGCCGATGCGTTATATTTTGACTCTGTGAACTCGGTCTTTCCGGAATGGCTCCACTCCTCTGCGACAGTTGTGGCTGTAGGAGTCTGGATTGCGGCTCCGATCCTGAGGCCGGCGCCGGGGGTGAGGATGAATCCGAATTTTCCATAGATTCCAGATGTCTCGACATAGTAGTTGTAGTTGTACTTCATGCGGTCGAAGTACATTCTGCTGCCGTTGTCAAGTTCGATCTCGAAGTCAGAAGGGTCTTCAGCCGCCTCCTTGAAGTACTCGGCGTAATCGTAGTTCATTGCAGTGATTCCGACATTTGCTCCGATGTAGAGGAAGTCGGAGATGTTTGCTCCGAGGTTGAAGATGTATTCGTTCTTTCTTCCTCTTACCTGTCTTCCGTAAGACTGCTGAAGAGGACCGCCAAGTACAATCTCTGTGTTGCCGTTATGGTCGATGATGAGTTCGCTTGCTCCCACAAACTGGTCGTTGTAGCCTCCGAATGTGGAAATCATTCCGCTGTGATAGCCGACCACATCCTTCCAAGGGTAGTAGTCGTATGCGTCGTCCATGTTGAGCTCGCTGCCAAGGTATCCGTTGGCTGTTGCGTTAGCTGCCATTGACGCCATGAAAGATGTAGTGCTGTTTCTTCCTGCTGCGTATGCGTCCTCATTCCAGCTGTTTGAGCAGTTTGACACGAATCCGAAAGTGAGGCCCTTGAGGCCTGATTTTCTTCCTGTCTCCCAGTTGAATGTGATGCCGAAGTTAGGAAGGGAGAACGAGGTGCTGGTGTTTCTGTACTGCTTTTCGAAGTATGGAAGGGAACCGTCTTCATATGGTGACACACCTTGGGTGGTGTTGGTTGTGAATGTGAGAGACGGTGTGATTGAGAATTGCGAATATTTTGCAACCGCGCTGCCGGCTGGGTTGAGGTTTATCGATCCGAGGTCTCCTCCAAGAGCCGTAAATGCATTTCCCATAGCAACTGTCCTGGCTGTGCCTTCGTAGTCGTTCTCACTGAACAGGAACGCATCATATGCAGTCTGAGCGTGTCCGGCAACCGCTGCCGCCACTGTCAGTAGGAATATCAATGCTGCTTTTCTCATGGTTGTTCTGTTTTAATCTGTTTCTATCTTCTTGTGCCGCCTGATGAGCCGCTGCTGCGGGTTGCTCCGCTGCTGCTTCCGCCTCCGCTGAAGCTTCGGCTTGCACCGCCGGTGCTGAAGCTTGTTGTGCGTGTCTGAGGCGTCTGCGATGAGCTGCTTCTGTAGGTCGACGAGTTGCTTGTGCCGTATGAACGGGATGTCGAAGACGAACCGGAGCTGCTTCTGTATGATGCCCCTGTAGACTGATTGTCAGATGAGCTTCTTGTCACGCTGCCTGACGGACGTGTCGCACCTTCCGGTTTTCTGTAGTTGGCAGTGCGGGTCACTGTCCTGGTTACATTTTTGTCTACTGTCGTTGCGGACTGTCTGTTGGCTGATGAGTTTGCCGCTGTGGCAGTCACTCTCTTGGCTGTAGTCCTTCCGCTTGACACTGCCGATCCGCTTACTCTGCTTGCAGAAGCCGACTGTGCTGATGTAGACCTGCTTACCCTGCTTGCGCTTGCAACGCCTCCTCTTGTGGAAACCCTGCTTGTGAACACTCTGTCTGATCCGCTCTGTCTGCGGTCACCGTGCCATCTGTCCTCATTGTGGACCGGAGGGGCAGGGTAGTAGTGGTGATGGTGGTGGCCCCAATGCGGATTCCATCCGTAGTAGCCTCCATAATAGCCCCCGTAGTACCATGGATCCCACAATCCTCCGTAGTAGTATGGATCATACCAGCCTCCGTAGTACCATGGGTCGTACCATCCGCCGTAGTAGTATGAATATGGGCGGTGCAATCTGTTCCAATACCATGCGTTGCTGTACCATGGGTCGTAGTGGCGGCTCCAGTACCATGAACTTCCGATGCTGTATGGTGTGTAGTAGTACCATGGATCGAGATTGTTCTGCCATGCATATGGATTTTCGCCTACTGTCACCACTGTGCTGGCGAGAGACTTGTCATATCTGATGCTTGCAGACATGTTCTCCGGAATCATGACGGTGTCCTTCTTGTCACCGAACAGGTAGATGTAGGACGCCTTGGTCTCTTCGACAAGCGCATCTGTCTGGGCGCGTGTCTGCTCTTTGTCTTCCTTTGAACGGAACGACGGAGCGCTGCTGTAGATTCCATCCTGGAACCTTGATCCTGCGGTCTCTGAGGTATATTTGGATGCCATTCCGCATGAAGACAGGATCAGTGCGACCGCTATCATCAGTAAAGAACTCTTTTTCATCATATATCTCCTTAATTATTTGTAATAATTTCGTATCTTCGCAACCTGTTTGAATGTGCAATAATCATACCGCAAACGGGTGATTGCACACGTGCGCATTCAAATGCAATTATAGAGATAAAAACAATAAAAAGCAAAATACAATGGCAAAAGAAGTAACCAAAAGGTCGGATAATTACTCGCAGTGGTATGACAACCTTGTAGTAAAGGCAGACCTGGCTGAGCGTTCAGCAGTAAGAGGTTGTATGGTGATCAAACCATACGGCTACGCAATCTGGGAGAAGATGCAGGATGTCCTTGACAAGATGTTCAAGGAGACCGGACACCAGAATGCATATTTCCCGCTTTTCATCCCTAAGTCATTCCTCAGCCGTGAGGCAGAGCATGTAGAGGGTTTCGCAAAGGAGTGTGCAGTGGTGACTCACCACAGACTCATGGCATCTCCGGATGGAAAGGGCGTTGTGGTAGACCCGTCTGCAAAGCTTGAGGAAGAGCTCATCGTAAGACCTACTTCAGAGACTATCATCTGGAATACATACAAGAACTGGATCACATCATGGAGAGATCTTCCGATCCTCTGCAACCAGTGGGCAAACGTTGTCCGTTGGGAGATGCGTACACGTCTTTTCCTCCGTACTGCAGAGTTCCTCTGGCAGGAGGGTCACACCGCTCACGCTACCCGTCAGGAGGCTGAGGAGGAGACAATGAAGATGGTGAATGT
>JAFZEP010000022.1 GCA_017560625.1 Bacteroidales bacterium | reverse complement strand
TTCTCCACGGAATCGGTGGTGACGAGGACGCATGGATCGCTCAGGGCCGCGCAGCTCAGATTCTTGACAACCTCATCGCGCAGGGCAAGGCTAAGCCTATGATCGTTGTCTTCACAAACGGCAACATCTCTCAGGAGGCTGCTCCAGGTCAGAACTCAACTGGCTACACTCGTCCTACAATGCAGCTCCCTCAGACTATGGAGGGTACTTTCGAGACTGCATTCCCTGAGATCGTGAAGTTCATCGACAGCAACTACAAGACTATCGCCAAGAAGCAGAGCCGCGCTATCTGCGGTCTGTCAATGGGTGGTTTCCACACTCTCTACATCAGCCTCAACAATCCTGACATGTTCGGATATTCAGGTATGTTCTCAGCTGCTATCGGAGTAAGCGACGCTTCTGTTTCACCTATGTACCAGGACTTCGACAAGAAGCTTGCTACATACTTCAGCAAGAAGCCTAACCTCCTCTGGATCGGCTGCGGCGACACTGACTTCCTCATCCAGGCAAACAGAGAGTTCGTTCAGAAGCTCAACGACAACAACTATCCACACGAATATCTCGAGAACGACGGTGGACACATCTGGAGAAACTGGAGAATATACCTTACTGAGTTCGTTCCTAAACTTTTCTAATAACCAAGTAAATGAAGAAAATCTTTTCTATCGGAGCTATGCTCCTTGCTGCAACAGCAATGTTTGCGCAGCCAAAACTTACTAAAGACAACATCGACGAGGTTCTCGGCGCTATGACCCTCGAGGAGAAGGCAACCCTTCTCGTCGGTACAGGTTGGGGTAGCATGACTGCAGGAAGTATGACTGCATCTGCAACAGCCCTCGTTCCTGGTGCTGCCGGTACTACACGCCCTAACGAGCGTCTCGGCATCACTCCTACAGTCCTCGCTGACGGCCCTGCAGGTCTTCGTATCTCCCCTACCCGTCACGGTGATCCTAACACATATTACTGTACAGGTTTCCCTGTAGGTACTGTAATGGCAAGTATGTGGGATGTTGACCGCGTTCAGGAGCTCACTACAGCTATGGGTAATGAGGTTCTCGAGTATGGTGCAGACGTGCTCCTCGCTCCAGGCATGAACCTCCACAGAAACCCTCTTTGCGGCCGTAACTTCGAGTACTTTTCAGAGGACCCTTACCTCACAGGTAAGATCGCTGCTGCTTACATCAACGGTGTACAGAGCAACGGTGTGGGTGTGAGCGTAAAGCACTTCGCAGCCAACAACCAGGAGGTTAACCGTATGGAGAATGACTCACGCGTGAGCCAGAGAGCTCTCCGCGAGCTTTACCTCAAGGGCTTCGAGATCGCAGTAAAGGAGGCAGATCCTTGGACAGTGATGTCATCATACAACAAGCTCAACGGTGAGTACACTCAGCAGTCACATGGTCTTCTCACTACTATCCTCCGCGAGGAGTGGGGCTTCGGTGGTATCGTAATGACAGACTGGGGCAACAAGCAGGGTACTGTGAAGGCTGTAAAGGCTGGTAACGACCTCATGGAGCCAGGTATGCAGAACGAGATCGACCGAATCGTAGCAGGCGTAAAGGCTGGCGAGATCTCTGAGGAAGAGCTCAACAGAAACGTTCGCAACATGCTCGAGTTCGTTGTAAGAACTCCACGTTTCCAGGGTTATAAGTATTCAAACAAGCCAGACCTCCAGGCACACGCTGAGCTCGTACGCGCAGCTGCTCCAGAGGGAATGGTTCTTCTTGAGAACAACGGTGCTCTCCCATTCAAGAGCAATGTGAAGAAGGTAGCTCTCTACGGTACAGGTTCTTATGATTTCATCGCTGGTGGTACAGGTTCAGGTAACGTAAACAAGCCATATATCCGCAACGTAGCTGAGGGTCTTGCTGTTAATGGTTACGAAGTAAACCAGGCAATCCAGACTTGGTATGAGCAGTACATCGCTCTTGCCAAGACTAACCTCAGAAACAACGGTGCAAGCGGTGGTTCAGTTCTTCTTGGTGACCCAGTTATCTCTGAGATGGAGGTAAGCCGCTCATTCATCGAGAAGATGGAGCCTCAGACTGATATTGCAGTGTTCACACTTTCAAGAAACGCCGGTGAGGGTGGCGACCGCTACGCTCTCGACGGAGACTGGACACTCACAGGTCAGGAGCGTCAGCTCATCCAGACTCTTGCTGACGTTTACCATGCAGCCGGCAAGCAGTTCGTTGTAGTTCTCAACATCGGTGGTGTTATCGAGACTGCATCATGGAAGCACATTCCGGATGCTGTCCTCCTCGCTTGGACTCCAGGTCAGGAAGGTGGTTACGCTGTTGCTGACATCCTTGCAGGTAAGGCAAATCCTTCAGGTAAGCTCCCTATGACTTTCCCAGTAAGCTATTTCGATATTCCTTCTGCACGTAACTTCCCTTACAACTACAAGAACGTACAGAGAGGTGAGTGGGATTTCCTCTGGGGTGGTCCACAGAGACAGAACAAGAATGTTGACTACACTGAGTACACTGAGGGTATCTATGTAGGTTACAGATACTACCAGAGCGCTGGTGCTCCAGTATCTTACCCATTCGGTTACGGTAAGTCATACACTACATTCGAGTACAGCAAGCCAGTTGTGAAGGCTACAGCAGACGGTTTCACTGCAACTATCACAGTGAAGAACACAGGTGCTGTCGCTGGTAAGGAGGCTGTTCAGCTTTACGTAGCTGCTCCAGCAGGTGGTCTTGAGAAGCCAGCTTTCGAGCTCAAGGGCTTTGCAAAGACTAAGGAGCTTGCTCCAGGTGAGACTCAGACTCTTACAATCAACGTTGACAAGTACACTCTCGCATCATTCAACGAGGCAGCTTCAGCTTGGGAGACTGCTGCAGGTACTTACAAGGTGATGTTCGGTGCAAATGCCGCTGACATCCGCGCAACTGTTGACTTCAAGGTCAAGAAGGCAGAGAACTGGCCAGTGAACAACGTTCTTGCTCCAGCTAAGCCTATCAACGAACTTTCACTTACAAAGTAAAGATTGCCATGGCTTCTTTGAAGCCTCGCAATAACGTTTGATACTATGAAACGATTAATCACAATAGCTGCGTCCCTGCTGTGGGGCGCAGCTTTGTTTGCACAACAGGCTCTCGGTCCGGGAACCGGCATCGTATCGCCTGAGATAAACGCAGACAACACAGTTACATTCAGATATCACAATCCTAAGGCCGTCACAGTTCAGCTCAGCGGTGATTTCCTTCCTACACAGAAGATCACTTACATGAGAGACGGCCAGGAGATGGTCTGGGAAGCTCCAGGCAGAGTCGA
>JAFZEP010000110.1 GCA_017560625.1 Bacteroidales bacterium | reverse complement strand
TGTGGCGAGGAGTCTTCTCGTAAAGACGCACTCTCATTGTTCCGTAAGTGGTGACAATGTCAAACTCCGGATTTTCTGTCTTCTTGATGTCCATAGTTACTTTATTGGTTGTTATTTCATTTTCTGTTGCCGGCTGCTCTGTTGTCTGCTCTGCTGGCTGCTCTGTTGCTGCTGTCTCTGGGGCCTCGTCTGTCTTCTTTTCGGTGTTCTGGCCGCATGAAGCCGCAATGGCTGCTGCGAGGAGTATAGTAAATGCTGTCCTTTTCATATAATAGGTTTTTATAATATCACAAAAGTATTAATTTTGTGAGACTATGGCAAATCCACTCAAACAATTAGCCGGTCAGACGATGATATATGGTCTCAGCACCATTCTGGCCCGCGTCATAAATTTCCTCTTCGTCCCTATCTACACCCGTCTCCTTTCCCCGGAAAGCTATGGCGTCGTTACCGAATTCATGGCATATATAGCCGTGCTTCAGGTCATGCTTGTGCTCGGCCTTGAGACAGGTTGTTTCCGCTTTGCTAACAAAGAGGGAGTGGATCCGAAGAAGGTTTACTCAAGTGCATTTGTGACGGTGTTCTGTGTCAGCGCGACATTCCTTGCGCTCATGCTGGCCTTCGCGACTCCGATAGCTTCTTCATTAGGCTATGCCGGATATGAGTCGTGCATCATGTACATGGGAGGAATCCTGGCTTTGGACTCGATTACTGCCATTCTTTTTGCAAAGCTGCGCCAGGAGACCAAGGCTTTCAAGTTTGCCATCCTCAAGACGGTCAAGATTGTGACGGAGACGGCTGCCAACCTGGTGCTTTTCCTGTGGTTCCCATCACATGTGGACTCAGCGCCATGGCTTCTCAACTTCATCCCTGCTACTCCGGACTTCAGCTATGTGATATTTTCGATATTCATCAGCTGCGTTGTCTGCGGACTCCTGTTCATGCCGGATTTCTTCAAGCTCAGCTTCTCGCTGGACACAAAGCTGATCAGACAGATGCTTGCGTATTCGCTTCCTCTTATGATTGCAGCTCTTCCTGGTGTTGTGAACGACTTCCTGGACAGAATCCTCTTCAGATATTTCGACACCAATGCAGACGCCTGGAGGTCGTCTCTGGGACTGTACCAGGCCGCGGTGAAACTTGCCGTGATCATGAACCTGTTCATCCAGATGTTCCGCTATGCGGCAGAGCCGTTCTTCTTCCGTCAGTCTCGTGAAAAGGGCTCGGTCAAGCTGTATGCCGACGTTCAGGAATACTTCACTGCCTTCTGTGGACTTGTCTTCCTTGGAGTCATCCTGTATATTGACATCATTGCCTTGATCCTTGGTCCTCAGTTCCGAGAGGCAGTGGGCATTGTGCCGATTATGCTCTTGTCATACATGATCCTTGGCATGCTGTTCAACGTCTCGATGTGGTACAAGTTGTCCGGAAAGACAAATGTAGCCGTCTGGATCACCCTTTCCGGTCTGGCTGTGACAGCTCTTGTGATCGTCCTCTTCATGCCGAAGTTCTCGTATTGGGCGGCAGCTTATGGTCACCTTGCCAGCTACCTGGTGATGTTCATCATCAGTGCAGTCCTGGGTGCCAAATATTATCCGATACCATATCGTTGGGGCAGACTGCTCATGATCTTCGTGCTGATGGGAGCAGCCTATGGCGCATCGCTACTGATCGACAGCACTCTCTTTGCCGGCTTTACAATCCAGACTGCATCTGCCGGTCAGATAGCATCAAAGCTCGGCATCCACACCGTCCTGATCCTGGCATACATGGCCGGAGCATGGAAGCTGATCCGCAGATAAAATGCCAAGATTGTCTAAATAATTGATAATGATTGATATAAACAGTAATGCCTGCTGCATTTGGCAGCAGGCATTACTGTATCGCAGCCAGAGCTTATTTAACGATCACCTCGTCGATGAAGAGGAATCCTGGGTGTCCTGCACCAGGGTGCCACTGCGGAAGTTCCTGGTATGTTTCAGCAACCACCTTGAGGTACTTGGCAGATGTTGTCTCGAATGCTACAGTGAAGTCGAAGCATCCGTTGCCCTCGTCGATGTTGTCGAAGTCTGTAACTTCCTGTGAAGCAACCTCAGTGTATGTCTGTCCGTCTTCTGATGTGTATACTGTGATGCTCTTAGGGCCGAACACCCAGTCGTGCTTGAAGATGACTGTGCTCAAGATCACCTCGCTGTACTCGCAACCGTCCATTTCAATCACAGCCTCGAATGGCACGTTGTACCATCCTGCGAAGTCGCCGCTGTTGTATGGGCCTGTGCCGACTATACCGTCAGTGAGGAGGTCCGGGCAGTTGTAAGTGTAGTTTGCATGAGTAGGAGTGAGCGCCTCTACAGGACGTCCCATTGCCTTGTGCGCGTTGAAATGCTTTTCCCAAACTCTTTCGCTTGCACCAGGCATGTCGCTCTTTGCCTTGAGGACGCATGTCTCGCGGATCTCGATGGGCTCTGTGTAAAGAGGTGAGTCCGGACCAGGTACTGTGCCGTCAAGGGTATATCTTACCGGAGTGTCGCCCTGTGCCTCAAGAACCACTTCTACACATCCCTTCTCCTTGTTGATGGAAGCTTTACCGGCAGCATCGAAAAGGTGTGTTCCGTAGCTGTAGCCCATGATGTCATAGATTGCACAGAAGTCGTCAGCGCTCTCAAGGAATCGATCCCAGTTCTTTACCTCAGGCTGGCACCACTGCACCTCAGCGAGAGCTGCAAGGCGAGGGAGAAGCATGTAGAAGAGCTGATCTGCTGTCGGAATGTATTCTGTCCAGAGGTTAGCCTGTACGCCGAGCACGTGTGACTTCTCCTCGTCTGTCATGTTTGAAGTGTAAGGCTCGTATGAGTAGCATTTCTCTACAGGGAGGTATCCTCCGATTGCAAGAGGTTCGTTCTCCTTGTCAAGAGACTGGTAGTAGTCAAGGTAGAAGAATGTGTTAGGAGTCATGATTGCATCGTGGCCCATGCGCACTGCCTGGAGACCGCCTGCAACGCCTCTCCATGACATTACTGTTGCGTTAGGAGCGATCTCGCCCTCAAGGATCTCATCCCATCCGATAAGCTTCTTGCCCTTGGAATGGAGGAATTCCTCCATTCTTGCAGTCACATATCCCTGGAGATAGTGCTCAGCCTGATAGTTCTCGTCATCCTTGAGTCCGAGCTCTGCGATCTTTGCCTGGCAGTGAGGACAAGTCTCCCAACGTACCTTAGGGCACTCGTCGCCGCCGATGTGTACATATTCAGCAGGGAAGAGCTCGCATACCTCTGCGAGGATATCCTCAAGGAACTCCATGGTCTCCTCTCTACCTACGCAAAGCACGTCATCAGCTATGCCCCATCTGCCCCATACTTCGTATGGTCCTCCTGTACATCCGTACTGAGGATATGCTGCAAGAGCTGCAAGCATGTGGCCAGGAAGGTCGATTTCTGGGATTACAGTGATGCCCTTTGATGCCGCATATTCGAGGATCTCCTTCACCTGGTCCTGAGTGTAGTAGCAGCCTTCGCCGTAACGTACATTGTCATATACGCCGTCCTCGAAAAGGTGACCTACTAGAGTCTTGTTTCTGATGGAACCGACTTCAGTGAGAAGAGGGTATTTCTTGATCTCAAGTCTCCAGCCCTGGTCGTCTGTAAGATGCCAGTGGAGAGTGTTGAGCTTGTGCACCTCCATGATGTCGATGTATTTCTTCACCTCGTCCATAGTGAAGAAGTGACGTGAAACGTCAAGGTGGAGACCGCGGTAGCTGAAGCGTGGAGCGTCAGTGATCTCTACGCAAGGCATTGCCCAGTCCTTGTCTGCAGCAGGAGCGTTGCCGAACACTTCCACAGGAAGCATCTGCTTGATGGTCTGGATCGCGTAGATGAAACCGTTGAGGCCTGATGCCTTTACAATAGCCTTTTCTGCAGAAACGTTGATGGTGTACGCTTCTTGTGCAATAGTGCTGTCGAGTTCGAACACGAAGCCCTTCTGTGAAGTTCCTTCAGTAACGGTGCCTTCGCTGCCGCTCACAAGGAACAGCTGCTGTGCGAATGCCTCAATGGCAGCCTTTGATCTTTCATCAAGGTTGCTGCCATAGTATACTGAGGCCTCAGCTGCGTTGAAGGATCCGTCCTGGATGTAGACTTCGTTTGGATGAGGCACAACGTTGAGCGTTGTCTGCTCTTTTGGACTGCAGGCAGCGATAGCCAGCAGAGCCGAGAGGATAAGCGTCTTTTTCATTTGGTTATTTTAGTATATTAATGTCGCGAAGATATGAAAAGGGTGAATCAAAACCAAGTCTATCCGAGCAGCAATATGAGCAACTGGGCTGAAATGACTCGGAGGAAAATGTTTGCAGGATAGACTGTTGCATAGGCAACTGCCGGGTCGTCTCCGTCTGATCCGGAGCCCGCAAAGTCAAGGGCAAACGGATTTGCCATGCCGCCGCAAAGCATTCCGGCATTTTCTGCATAGCTTGTCTTGAAGACTTTCGCTGCAAGGAATCCCATCACCAGCACAGGCACGACTGCCAGACCGATGCTTATGAGCACCCATTTGAGGCCTTCGGCCGTGAAGACTGTGTCAAAGAATCCTGATCCCGCGCTCAATCCCAGGCCTGCAAGGTAGATGGTCAGACCAAGCTGGCGGAGCATGAGGTTGGCGCTGCGGGTTGTGTAAGTCGGGATGTGGAATCGAGGTCCGAATGCTCCCATGAGGATACCGATGATCATAGGACCGCCGGCGATACCGAGCTTGATAGGCATGCTCATGCCAGGGATCGCGATAGGAATGCTTCCGAGGATCAGTCCGAGAATGATGCCGATGAAGATGGAAAGCAGATTTGGGTTCTTGAGTCTCTTGGCCTCATTGCCCAGGATTGCGCTCACGTTTTCGACAGCTCTTGCCTCTCCGACAATTGTCAGCTTGTCGCCAAGCTGGAGTCGGAGGTTCCTGCTAGGAAGCAGGTCGATGCCGGCACGGTTCACTCGTGTGATGTTGATGCCGTATGAATTTCTGAGACGAAGGTCGCCAAGTTTCAC
>JAFZEP010000109.1 GCA_017560625.1 Bacteroidales bacterium | reverse complement strand
GAGAGTCATAAGGACATCGTTCTGCTCAACATATTCAAATGCGTTGAGGATTGTCTCCACGAAGAGGTCTTCGTTGTCGATCGCATGGTCGGAAGGAGTTACCATCACATGGGCATCCGGATTCTTTGCAAGGAGCTTGTAGGTCGCGTATGCGATACAAGGTGCTGTGTTTCTTGCATATGGCTCAAGAAGGATGTTCTCCTCGCTGAGCCCAGGGAGCTGCTCCTTCACGAGATCACCGTATTTCTGTGCTGTGACCACGATGATGTTTTCCTGAGGAACGATCCTGCTGCATCTGTCGTAAGTCTGCTGGATGAAGGTCTTGCCTGTGCCGGCAATATCAAGGAATTGTTTAGGCTTTGCGGCTCTGCTGACAGGCCAGAATCTTGTTCCTGATCCACCAGCCATGATAACGCAATAACAGTTCTGTATGTTCATTATAATGTGGTTTTGTTAGTTCTTATAAATATATAGGTATGTAGGCTTGAGGGATCCACTCCACTTGTGGCGTCTCACCCTCGAATGTCACCGCGACAACGTCGAACGAACATTCGTGACTGCCGTATGGCATTCCATGCCTGCTGTTGAGGAAACTCAGTGCCGCGCGGGTTATGCGCGACTGCTTCGTATGTCCCACGTTTTCCTGCGGGGCGGCCTGTATGCTTTTCTGGCGGGCCTTTACCTCTACAAAATGTATTCCATCCTGTGCGAGCGAGACGATGTCGATCTCCAGGTGTCCGCTTCTCCAGTTTCTGGCCACTATCGTGTGTCCGAGACTTTCCAGATGGGCGCAGGCGATGTCTTCTCCTCTTTTGCCTAGTGTCTGTCTGTGATTTCCACCAGCTTCCATTCTCCCTCCTCCAATCTCAATGTTGCGCTGCAATTCTTTCCGCTGCCTTCCATTTCAAGTGCATATTCCACCACGCATGTTCCATCTCCCTCTGTAACACCTTTGAAATGGACTTCGGTGCCGGCAAGGATTTCTGTCATGGCGCTGAAAGACGCGCTGTCCTTCTGACTCATCTTCTGCCACATCTGGGCGTATGCGTCCAGATGGCTGTGCATCGAAGATGAGTCGCACAGACTGTATGCCTTGTCGAAATCTCCGGACTTCATGGCGGAGACAAATTCTGTCACCACTCCCTCCGGACCAAGCTTCTCTCCCTGCGAACGGCAGGAAAAGACGAACATTGCAGATGCCGCAAGCAATGCAGCGCCGGTCAATGCCATAAATCTGCCTCTCTTCATATCTTGTAAGTCTTTTAATCAAATGTAACAATCGTCACGCCTGTTCCTCCGAACTGGATGTGCTCGTCTCTCACAGAGGCCACTCCCGGTATTGTGCGGATGAACTTCTGGAGCTCGTCGCGCAGCACTCCGGTGCCTTTGCCGTGGATGATCCTGACATTGGACACTCCAAGCATGATGGCGTCGTCGACATATCTTGTGACAGTCTCGATGGCGTCATTGAGTCTTGCGCCCCTGACGTCGATCTCTGTGCTGAAGTTGAGCTTCCTCTCATTGATGGACGAGTCGATCTTCACGGCAGAAACTGTCCTGGCAACTTCCTTGACCGCGCTCTTGAACTCGTTTGACGTGATCCTTTCCACCTTGTCGAGAGGCATCTTGCTGCTGATGTTGCCGATGTTGACCACTACGGCCTTTGCAGAAATCTTTGCCACCTCGCCGACCATGCCGTTTTCCTTCACGCGCACTTTTTCTCCGACCTTGAGCGGGGCGCTTCTGAACGCCTCGAGCCTCTGCTGCTCTGCAAGCTGCTCGCGCAGCTCCTGCTGAGACTTCTCGTCGGCCTTCTGTGCTTTTCTCTGCTTCTGGCGCTCCTTGCGTGCGTCAAGCTGGCGGATCTTCTTCTCGATGTAGTCTTCCTTCTCCTTCTGCTCCTGCTCCTTCTTTGCGGCAAGGATGGACATGAAGTCCTGAAGGCCCTTTCTTGCCTCCTGGGTCGACTCCTTCTCTGCCTGCTTCTCCTTGATTGTCCTGATGGTGTTCTCCACCTGCCTGTTTGCTCCCTTGATGATCTCCTCAGCCTCCTTCTTGGCCTGGTCGAGGATCTCCTTCTTGAGCTGCTTTATCTGCTGCAGCTCCTTCTGGTAGCGGTCGGTGATGTTTTCAAGGGTCTTGTCTGTATGCTTGATGCGCTCGAGCTTCTCGTCGAGAGCCTTGCGGTTTCTTGCGATCTTGCGGAGGTTTCGCTCTATGCCTACGAACTCTTCGCCGGCGCGGTTCTCCGCATCTTTGATGATTGCCTCAGGGAGTCCCATCTTGCGTGCAAGCTCGAAAGCGAACGAGTTGCCCGGAAGTCCCATCTCAAGTTTGAACATCGGCGCAATGTTCTTCACGTCGAACATCATGGCTCCGTTCATCACTCCTGTGTCTGCCGACGCGTAGAGCTTGAGGTTGGTGTAGTGGGTCGTGATTACTCCATAGGCCCCTCTCTTGTCCAGCTCGCTGAGGATTGCCTCAGCAATCGCACCACCGGCTGCAGGCTCTGTACCTGAACCGAACTCGTCGATAAGGACGAGAGTCTTGGAATCTGCCTTTGCCAGCATCTCCTTCATGTTCACGAGGAACGAGCTGTATGTACTGAGGTCGTTGTCGATCGACTGGTCATCTCCGATGTCCACCATGATCCTGTCGAAGACAAGCATCTCGGAAGTCTCGGATGTCGGGATAAGCATGCCCCACTGGAACATGTACTGAAGGAGTCCTACTGTCTTGAGACATACGGATTTTCCTCCGGCATTCGGTCCTGAGATGAGCAGGATGTGCTTCTGCTGAGACAATGATGCTGTCAGAGGAACAATCTCCTTCTTTTCCTTCTTCAAGGCTCTCTCGAGAAGCGGATGACGGGCCTTTCTAAGGTTCATCTCACCGTTTTCCGAGATAATAGGCATGCCTGCAATGAAATCAAGCGCCACCTGTGCTTTTGCCATCAGGAAGTCTATCTCGCCAAGATAACGTGCGGCGTCCAGGAGTTCCGGAATGTATGGCCTCATGAAGTCGGTGAATTCCAGGAGGATGCGGAGTATCTCGCGCTGCTCCGAGAACTGGAGTTCCTTTATCTGGTTGTCGAGCTCGACCACTTCTGCCGGCTCGATGAATGCTGTCTTGCCTGATGCTGATTCGTCGTAGATGAATCCCGGGATGCGCTTCTTGTTCGCCGCACTTACAGGGATGAGCATCTTGCCGTCACGCACAGACACGCCCGCGTCTGCGTCCACGATGCCTTCCTCCTGCGCTCTCTTGAGGATCGCGCTCATGCGTCGTGAGATCGCTCCTTCCTTTTCGCGGAGTGACTTGCGGATGTCGTAGAGTTCGTCTGAAGCTGTGTCCTTGACTTCGCCGTAGCGGTCGATGATGGTGTCGATGCGGCGGTGCACCTCAGGGAAACTGAGTATGCCGGCGCTCATTCTCTTGAGGTTCGGATATACTTCCTCCTTGACTGAGGAGAAGAATGTGATGACCTTGCGGAGTGTGTCCAGCATGGTCCTGAGTTTGCGCAGTGACAGAAGATCAATCGAAGAGGCGCTTCTCTCAAGCGGCTTGAGGAAGTCGATGCAGTCGATGAAGCCTCCGGAAGGGAAACCGTCCTCGAACATCATGATGAGCCTCATCTCGTCTGTCAGCAGCAGCCTCCTGCGTATCTCGGCAGGATTGGTGGAGATCACTTCCTCCGCGGTCTTGTCTGCCGCATATGATGTAGAGCACCTGTCGGATATGATCTGTCTGATGCGGTCAAATCCGATTTTCTGCTCAAGTCTTATATCTGTTTTTTCCCTTTCTTTCTTTATCATTGTCCAATTGATGCGGTGAGCCTCTGCTTGAGGTCAGTGATGTTTGTTATAGGGATGACTACACCCCTGCTGACAAAGGATATGTTTCCGGTCTCCTCAGACACCACGATAGCGTCTGCATCTGTCTCTTCTGTGACGCCTATCGCTGCCTTGTGTCTCATTCCGTAGTTTGCAGGGATGTCCATCCTTTCCGTGATCGGAAGGGTGCATCGTGCTGCGACAATCTTGTTTCGTGAGATGATCACGGCTCCGTCATGAAGCGGCGAGTTCTTGAAGAAGAGGTTCTGCAGAAGTCGCCTGTGTATGTTTGCGTTTATCCTGTCTCCCGTGTTTATGATCTCATCCAGCGGTGTTGTGTGCGCTATCACGATGAGGGCTCCTGTCTTGGATTCTGACATTCTGAAGCACGCTTCCGATATGCTGTTCGCCTCTTCTCTGAATGCTTCATTCGTCGCGTTTCTTCCCATGATCCTGTCGATGATTGCGCGGCCCTGTGGGTTGCTCATATAACGGTTTCCCAGTTTTGTGAGGAATTTGCGGAGTTCCGGCTGGAAGATGACGATGAATGCAAGCACTCCGACGTCAAGCACCATGTTCAGTATGGCCTCGATGAGCTTCATGTTGAGGGCGGAGACGACCACGCGGATGAGGTAGAGTGATATGATTGCTACGAAGATACTCACTGCTGAAGTGCCTTTGAGCCATCTGAAGGCCACAAAGATGATCAACCCCAGAAGGATTATGTCGAGGATGTCCGTGAAGGACATCTGTATGAAATCGAATGCACCAAGTATCATATACCTATATATATATCCGCGCAAAGATACTCAATATTTGTTTAAAGTTGCCTATTGTCAAATATTTTGCGTAAGTTTGCTTCCACTTAACTATAATCATTATGAAAAAATCAACTCTTGTTTTGACTTCCTTTGCGGCTGCTCTTGGCCTGGTTTCGTGCTCAGCCAACACTGCAAAGGTGGCGCCGGCAATTCCGGCAGATCCCGCAATCGAGGCCGCTGTAGAGGCAAAGCTTGCCGAAATGACCCTCGAGGAGAAGGTGGGACAGATGACAGAGGTGGCCATCGACATCCTCGGCCACTGGGAAAACGGTGAGTTTGTTCTTGATCAGGACAAGCTTGACAATGCAATCGGAAAGTATAAAGTGGGATCAGTCCTCAACACTCCGGTAGTGGGACAGACTCCTGAGAAATGGCAGGAAATCATCGGCAAGATCCAGGAGGTTTCCATGAACGAACTCGGAATCCCTTGTGTTTACGGTCTTGACCAGAATCACGGCGCATCTTATGTAATGGGTGCGACATACCTTCCTCAGAACATCAATGTAGGTGCGTCTTTCAACCCTCAGGTTGCTTACGATGCCGGTGTGATCACAGCATACGAGAGCCGTGCGGCAAACTGCCCTTGGACTTATTCTCCGACAGTAGACCTTTCACGCGACCCACGTTGGCCACGCGTGTGGGAGAACTACGGTGAGGATCCGCTCGTGAACGCTATCCAGGGTTCTGCTGCAGTACGCGGTATGCAGGGTGAGGACCCTAATCACGTAGGTCCGAACAACATCGCAGTGTCTGTAAAGCACTATCTCGGTTATGGTAACCCACGCACAGGAAAGGATAGAACTCCTGCATATATTCCTGAATATGAGCTTAAAGAGAAGAATTTTGCTCCTTTCAAGGCTTGTGTCGAGGCTGGTGCCCTCACTATCATGGTAAACAGCGCCAGCGTAAACGGCATTCCTGTTCATGCAAACAAGGAGCTCCTCACAGGATGGCTCAAGGAAGGTCTCAACTGGGACGGTATGATCGTTACAGACTGGGCCGACATCAACAACCTCTACACTCGCGAGGGTGTCGCAGTGGACAAGAAGCATGCTATCGAGCTTGCGATCAACGCAGGTATCGACATGACAATGGAGCCTTACGACCTCAACTTCACCACCCTCCTTATCGAGCTCGTGAACGAGGGTAGAGTTTCAATGGAGCGCATCGACGATGCAGCACGCCGCGTCCTCAGACTCAAATACCGCCTCGGCCTCTTCGATAACCCTAACACGCTTCTCGCAGACTATCCAAAGTTCGGTGGAGAGGAGTTCGCTCAGATGGCTACACGCGCAGCTGAAGAGACTGAGATCCTTCTCAAGAACACCAATGGCATTCTCCCATTGGCTAAGGGTCAGAAGATCCTCGTTACAGGTCCTAACGCAAACTCTATGCGTTGCCTCAACGGCGGTTGGAGCTACTCATGGCAGGGACACATGGCTGACTCATTCACAGAGCAGTACAACACAATCTATGAGGCTATCTGCAACAAGTTCGGCGCTTCCAACGTAGTTCTCGAACAGGGCGTTACATACGTTCCTCAGGGAGCTTACGACGAGGAGAATGCTCCTGAGATCGAGAAGGCTGTGGCTGCAGCAAAGAAGGTGGACGTGATCGTGGCATGTATCGGTGAGAACTCATACTGCGAGACTCCGGGTAACCTTTCAGATCTCGCTCTTTCTGAGAACCAGCGCAACCTCGTGAAGGCTCTCGCAAAGACTGGCAAGCCTATCGTCCTCATCCTCAACGAAGGCCGTCCTCGCATCATCAGCGACATCGAGCCGCTTGCTGACGGTATCATCGACATCCTCCTCCCAAGCAACTATGGTGGTGACGCTCTTGCAAACATCCTTGCTGGTGATGCCAACCCAAGTGCGAAGCTTCCTTACACATACCCACGCCATCAGGCAGCCCTCACTACTTACGACTATAAGGTGAGTGAGGAGACAGACACAATGCAGGGTGCATACGACTACAACGCAGTGGTTTCAGTACAGTGGCCGTTCGGTTTCGGTCTCAGCTACACAACATTCGAGTACAGCAACTTCCAGTGCTCTGCACAGGAGTTCGGTGCAGACACTGATCTCGTGTTCACAGTTGACGTGAAGAATACAGGTGAGGTTGCAGGTAAGGAGGTTGTAATGCTCTACAGCCGTGACATGGTAGCCTCTATGGTTCCTGAGAACAGACGTCTCAGAGCTTACGAGAAGGTGGAGATCCAGCCAGGTGAGACAGTGACTGTAACTCTCAAGATCAAGGGCAGCGACCTCGCATCCGTGAATCCTCAGGGCGAGTGGACACTCGAGCCGGGCGACTTCCGCATGCAGGCCGGCAACCAGACCCTCATGATCACTTGTAAATAACTAGATTTAACATAGTTAGACTTTAAAGCCGCTGTGGGTGCTCCGCAGCGGCTTTTTTAAAAGTTATCAACAAAAATTTCGCGTAAATTGTTGAAAATTAAAATAATAATCGTATCTTTGCAGCCCGCAAAAATGTGTGGCGGAATATAAAGTATTTATAATCAATTAATTAAACAAAACCAATGCCTGGATTAATTGGAAAGAAAATCGGAATGACATCCGTTTTCGGTGCCGATGGAAAGAACATTCCATGCACCGTTATTGAGGCTGGTCCATGTGTAGTTACGCAGATTCGTACAGTAGAGAAAGACGGCTATGCCGCTGTACAGCTTGCCTATGACGAAATGAGCGAGAAGCATGCCAGCAAGGCTCTTAAGGGCCACTTTGAAAAGGCAGGAACAACCCCTAAGCGTAAGCTTGTCGAGTTCAAGGCAGACTTCGCTAAGGAGCTCCAGCTCGGTGACACTCTCACAGTTGCTGACGTATTTGAAGGCGTAGCATTCGTGGATGTTGTCGGAACATCAAAAGGTAAGGGTTTCCAGGGTGTAGTTAAGCGTCACGGCTTCGCTGGAGTAGGTGGTACTACTCACGGTCAGCACAACCGTCTTCGTCACCCAGGTTCACTCGGTGCATCATCATGGCCTTCACGCGTATTCAAGGGAATGCGTATGGCTGGTCACATGGGTAATGAGCGCGTAACAGTGTTCAACCTCGAGGTGATCAAGGTTATGCCTGAGAACAACCTTATCGTAGTAAAG
>JAFZEP010000108.1 GCA_017560625.1 Bacteroidales bacterium | reverse complement strand
CCGACATTCATCTGTTCGGAGGGCTGGGACTGGATGCCTGGAGTAAGAGACAGAAACATCGGAATATGGCAGGATGTGCAGATCGTTGCAACTGATGGAATCTCATTCGGTGACACTCATGTGATCACAGATCTTCCTCTTCCGGACGTAAGTTATGCTGACCTCACAGTCAAGACTGTTCTCAGGAACACGACTGACAGGGATCAGGATGTTGTCCTTGAAGGAAAGATCGGCGACCTCATCTCTTTCGCGGAGATGGTGAAGGTCCCTTCCGGCGCTCAGGTGCCGGTGGAGGTTTCTCAGCTGAAGATGTCCGATCCAAAGCTTTGGATGCCTAACGGATACGGCGACCCTAACATGTATGAGCTTGAGCTGAGCTGCGTTCTCGGCGGTAAGGTTTCAGACACTCAGGTGACCCGATTCGGTGTGAGGGAACTGTCTTACGAACTCACAGTGGACGCTCCGTCTTCAAAGGGTCTGAGAATCGAGCACAATCCGATTGCCGACAATCACCTCGGAGAACTTCTTGACCACAGAATGCTCAGAGATACTCTCGGCGGCATCCACATTCCTTCTCTTGCGGAGGGTCTTGATGTCAAGGATGTGACAGTGATTCCGAACGGCGGCATGAGCCCTTACCTTGTGATCAAGGTGAACGGCGTGAGAGTATTCTGCCGCGGCGGCAACTGGGGAATGGACGACATGATGAAGAATGTGTCGAGAGAGCATCTCGAGCCATACTTCATCCTCCACAAGGAGGCCAACTTCAATATGATCCGTAACTGGACAGGTGCAAGCACTTCAGAGAACTTCTATGATCTCTGCGACGAGTACGGTATGCTTGTATGGAACGACTTCTGGATCTCGACAGAGGGATTCAATCTCGATCCGCTTGATGAGGATCTGTTCATGCGCAACGCCACAGACGTCGTAAGACGTTTCGGCCACCATCCGTCGATCGCGATGTGGTGTCCTCGCAACGAGGGTTACGCGACAGAGACTCTGGAGAGAAAACTCTCGGCGATGATCCACAAGGAAGACGTGACACGCAGATATCATCCTAACTCACGTCGCTGCAATCTGCGCTGGAGCGGCCCTTGGCATTACTACAAGGACGCAAGCGTCTACTACTATTACGACGCTCACGGATTCAATTCTGAGATCGGTTCTCCATCAGTGCCTACAGCAGCATCGATGAGAAAGATGATGCCCGAGGCTGATCAGTGGCCTATATCAGACACATGGCATTACCACGACCTCTTGAACGGTCTCGATGAATATGTGACAGCAGTTGACAGACTCTACGGCAAGGCCGAGAGCCTCGACGACTTCTGCAGTAAGGTTCAGTTCATCAACTACGACAGCTACAGGGCAATGTTCGAATCATGGAACAGCGTCATGTGGGGCGACGCTTCCGGAGTCCTTCTCTGGATGTCGCATCCGGCTTGGCCGAGCGTAGAGTGGCAGACCTATTCATGGGACTATGAGACATTCGGATCGTACTACGGTTCACGCAAGGCTTGCGAGCCGGTACACATCCAGATGAATCTCGACGATCATGACATCGTGGTTCTCAACACTACAACATCTCCTTTGAGCAAGGTGACAGTGTCGCTCGCCTGCTATGATCTGGCAGGAAAGCAACTTGTCGCAAAGACTGAGAAGGGAGTAAACCTTGGAGCAAACTCAAGAAAGGAGATCTTCAAGGCAGATCTTTCAGGCATGAAGGGAGTATATCTCGTACGCCTTACGCTTTCTGACAGCAAGAGAAATGTCCTCTCACGCAATGACTATCTCATGAGAGGCGAGGGTACTGAGGATTTCACTGCTTTGTCAGGACTTGGCAAAGCTGCTCTCAAGGCCCGCAAGCTTGCTCCTTCAAAGGACGGAAAGGTGCGCTTCGAGGTGAGCAATACTTCTAAGACAGCGGCGATGAACCTCAAGTTCAACCTCTGCGATCCTGCAACAGGTGAGATCATCCTTCCTGCATATTTCAGCGACGGATATTTCCACCTCCTTCCAGGTGAGAAGAGACTCATTGAGATGCACGCTCCTTCAGCAGGAAACATTGTTGTAGAGGGATACAATGTCGACAGTCAGATTATTATAAAGTAAATAAAATATAAATAACACTATGAGAAGAATTTTTGTTCTTTGCATTTCGTTGGCAATGGCCGCGTTTGCATTCAACAGCTGCGAGTACCCCGACTGGGCGCCGGAGTCATCTACAGGAGGTGACGAAGGCGGCAATTCTACAGGCGTGGTCATTCCAGCTGTGACTGACTTTTCTGTGATCGCACAGATCGCTCAGACAAAGTCGGCACTCACGCCGGATGGCGAACTCATCTGGGCAGACGGCGACCTCATCAATGTCTTCCACAATGTGGCAGGTGAGGCAACTCTCGTTTCTGACGGTGTCGTATATTACGATGCTTTCGAGAACCCGGGCAATGAGTTCAAAGGTAAGCTCGGCGAGTCTTTGAAGGAAGGTTACACCTATGACTGGTTTGTATTCTATCCTTACACAGAAGGCCTGACTATCGTTGACAATGCTGCGCCGGTGACATTCGGTTCAAAGGCTACAAAGTCGCAGATTCAGAACGGCTATGGCAACATTGCGCATCT
>JAFZEP010000107.1 GCA_017560625.1 Bacteroidales bacterium | reverse complement strand
TGAAGACCAGACCAACCCTGTCGGTCCTGGCTCCGGAGATTTCCGCGTGATGCGTGGCGGCTCTGTGATCAACTTCTACAACGAATGTCGCATTTCACACCGTTTTGGCGGAGACCCTGACAGCCATTTCTTCTTTGTCGGCTTCCGTCTTGCACTCAAAGACAAATAGAAACCATGAACAAGATTTTCAAGTATGTAGTCATTGCGGCGGCAGCATTCGCTCTGATCGCTTGCGAGAAGACTCCTCAGGAGACTGGAAAAGAGCCTGAGAAGCCAGGCAATGAGATCCCAAAGGAGGAGATCGAATACACAGAGGATATTGAGTTCGTGATCGAACAGAAATCTGTAAACGCGAATTCCGCTCAATTCACAATCACTCATAACGGCACCGACGACGACACATGGTATGCCTTTGCAACTCTGTCGAGCAATGTGAACCTTTCCATTGAGAACATGGTAGAGGAACTCACTGCAGATGGAGGCAAAGTCACAGGCCTGAGCAGCGGGACAGAGAAGACTATCACGTTGGAAAACCTTGACGGCGACACAAAGTACACCTTCATCGTGTTTGCAATCACTGAAGACGGAGACCTCTACGGATCGCACAACTATGTCCGCTTCACAACCCCGATCAGCTTTGGACCAAATCCGGCATGGACTGTAGAGTACACCGGACGAGGATTCATCGGTGAATACGAATACGAGCACACTGTGACTGTGACCAGCACCGACAGCAATCCTTACTTCATGACCATTGTAACCAAGGAGAGATACGAGAACACAAACATCAGGACTCTGCTGAACGAGGAGCTGAAAGCCTTTACGGATTTCATTCAGTCATACAACAATCACTACGGCATCGAAAGCACTGTCGCAGACTGGAGCTATACAGAAAGTGCCATAGACGCGTTCGGCATCGACCTCGGCTACACATATGTGGCTATGGCCATCGGAGTAACTGCAAAAGGTGATCTCACCGGCCTCTATGCTGTATCAGAGGAGTTCGAGCCATATGAAGAGGAGATGACTCCGGAGTATGCTTCATGGCTTGGAACATGGACTATGACTGGCGCCAACGGTGTCTCTTTCGATGTGACATTCACAAAGGACAAGAGCAACACGAGCTACATCATGACAGGTTGGGAGACCGACGATTTTGACGTCATCGTAGACTGGTATCCAAGTGATAATTTCTGGATCCTCTGGTCACAGTTCATCGGCACTTACACATCAGCCGGCTATGGCGACTTCGATCTTTATTTCGCTCCGGCAAACTATGTCGAAGACGGCCAGGAAGTCTATACAACCGACGGTCTTCCGATCTGCATCGGCTGCGACTTGCCAAGCGGCGAGAAAGTGATCACGGGATATGCAGAGGACGACAAGACGCTCTACACTCACATGCGCTTTGCAGGAGTATGGTACGACGGCGTAGGCGGAATCACAGCCACAACCGACTTCCCTACCTTCCCGCTCACAGTAAGCCCATGCGCCTCAACGTTTTCAGCTCCTTCGGAGCTTGCGACCGTAAGCAGAAAGGCTGTGAATATAGTCCCTCCTGCCAGATTCGAGCTCTATCGCTTTTAGCTAAATGCCAGGACCACCTTACCTGCGCATTCACAACACATTCGCCTCATCAGCTTGCCAATTTGGCAAGCTGATTTTGTTTTGCATGGATGTTGCCATGGCGCTGGGTGGATAAATGAAAACGTTATGGCAAAGCACAGATTCATCCGCAACATCCTGCTGCTCATTCCAGGCATTGTTGCATATATAATCATTGACCTTGTGTTTATTAAGAAGCATCCTGGGCTTGAGATCGTGATGAGGGTTGCGGCATCATATATAATTGCTATGGTAGTGCTGATATGCAATTCGGGGCTTCAGATGATAGTGGACGCGAATGTGAGGAAAGGGGTGCATCGCGACATTCCACTAAGGGGCCTTATACAGGGCATTCAGATAGCCCTATATTTTGCTGGCGGGCTGGTTATAGTGGCAGTGATGCTCAACAAGTCACCGGCAATGCTGCTGACAGGCCTAGGCGCATCTGCCGCAGTGCTGATGCTGGTGTTCAAGGACAGCATACTGGGTTTCGTGGCGGGGGTGCAGCTGGCGCAGAACAAGATGATCCAGATCGGAGACTGGATTCAGCTTCCGGACGGAAGCGCGAACGGCGTTGTGGAGGAAATTACGCTCAACACAGTGAAGGTGCGCAACTGGGACAACACGTTGAGCATGGTGCCGCCATATACGCTTGTAAGTTCGCCGTTCAAAAACTGGCGCGGCATGCAGGAGAGCGGCGGAAGAAGGGCCGACAAGATGATATATATCGATGTGAACAGCCTGGAGGAGTGCACGCAGGAGATGATAGACGACATGGTGAAGGCATTCCCGCTGCTGAAAGGCAAAGTGGCAGCTGGAGCCAATGGAGTGCCCGGGGCCAGCGCTGGACCAGGGGCCAGTGCTGTACCAGAGGCCCGTGCTGTACCAGGGGCGGCGGTCACAGACCGACTGACAAATGCTCAGGTCTACCGTACCTACATCTTCGCATACCTGAAGCAGCATCCCTACGTAAACCCTTCGCTCGACATCATAGTGACACAAAAAGAAGCGACCCCTTACGGCATGCCGATAGAGGTCTACTTCTTCACCCGAGAAAAAGACTGGGCGTTATATGAAAAACAGCAGTCTGACATTTTCGATCACCTGATGACCATAGCGCCGGACTTCGGCCTGAGGCTGTATCAAAGACCATAGGATTGCCCTCGCACTCAACTATCAGCCTATCAACAACTTAGGTGTATATACCTGCTTCCATTTGCAGCAGGCATATACACCTAACTATCTATCATGCAACATCTTAACCGACAGATCATTGCGAGGCTCCCGATCGACACGTCATTGCGAGGACTGTAACAGGCACGTCATTGCAAGGCTCCCGACCGACACGTCATTGCAAGGACTGTAACAGACACGTCATTGCGAGGACTGTAACAGACACGTCATTGCGAGGCCCTGCAAGGGCCGTGGCAATCTCCTACTTCACCAGCACAAGGTCGGCCAGCACGATTGCGGTCATAGCTTCGACTACGACTGGGGCTCTGAGTGCAAAGCATACGTCGTGACGGCCAGGCACCTGGAGGGTGTCCATCTCGCCTGTCGCGAAGTTGAACGTCTGCTGTGCCTTGCGGATGCTTGATGTAGGCTTGAATGCCACACGGAACTGGATAGGTGCTCCATTTGTGATTCCACCATTTACTCCACCTGCGCCGTTCTTCAAAGGTCTGCCGTCCGGTCCGATAGGGTCATTGTGCTCTGAACCTCTCATCTTAGCGGCATCGAAGCCATCACCGAACTCAATGCCACGAACGCCAGGTATAGCAAATACGGCATGAGCGATCAGGGACTCCACGCTGTCCCAGAACGGTTCTCCATAACCCGGATCGATATCCGGCACGGTACACTCCACCAAAGCACCTACGCTGTCACCCTCGCGCATTGCCTCATCAAGGTCGCCCATCTCAACGATCTGCGCCTCAACACCCGAGAACGGTGTGTCATCCAGCATGGTAGCATCCTGAAGCACCTTCTTGGCTACCACTCCGGCAGCCACGACCGGTAGAGTAAGTCTACCGGAGAAATGTCCGCTTCCACGAGGATCCTGGCAGTCATCCCACTTCAAGGCTGCAGTCAAGTCCGCATGTCCAGGACGCGGCATAGCTGCAAACAGCTCATAATCAGAAGATTTGGTATTCTTATTCTTGAAGACGATTGTCAAGGGAGCACCTGTAGTGTGACCTTCGAACACGCCGCTTACGATCTGCGGCTTATCATCTTCAACACGAGGTGTCGTACCCTTTGCACCGCTCTTCCTACGAAGAAGATCCTGCTCGAAATCCTGCTCCGAGAGCTCCAGTCCGGCCGGAACGCCGTCCAACACCACTCCGATGAGTTCGCCATGCGACTCACCGAAAATCGACACCCTGAATTTTCTACCGAATGTGTTCATATCTATGAATGTTTGTTTTCTATTGTATGTATATGTTTCTGTCGCTTTTACGAAGGCCGAAGAGAGATATGAACTATCTACGTTACCTATCCCCCCTAATGGCGGTGGCAGGCAAAGCGCTCAATATCAACACTTTAAGCTTCCTTTATTCCGCGTTTTAGCGGAATAATCATAAGCCAATTCATTAATTATCAACAACTTAAGCGCCACCAATGCATATCAAACTCCGACCCACCTTAGACGGCACTCTGTAAGAGCGAGGTTTAAGACTAGAGCACGGCGTGTTTTGTAAGCATCTATATTTCAATAACTTAGACAACCACAGGTGGTCATTTTTGCCCACCAATAAGAGACTAAACCGCTCATTATCAATCACTTCCGCACCACACTGGCGAACAGTTCATGGAACTGTGGGAAGGATTTGGCTACGCAGGCCTCGTCGTCGATTGTGATCGGGCTGTCTGCACCGAGTGATGCGACCTTGAGGGCCATCACCATGCGGTGGTCGTGGTGTGATGTGTATGCTCCACCCTTGAGCAACGTCGCACCCGTCATCCCCGACTCGATCGGAGATCCCAGCAGCCTCTGCGCAAGCGTATGTCCCTCAACAACGAGCACATCACCTTCGATCAGAGCCTTCACGCCCATCTGAGTCAACATCTCCAGTATCGCCTTGGCCCTGTCGCTCTCCTTGTTAGCCAGACGGCCGACTCCCGACATACGGCTCGTGCCCTGGCAGAATGCTGCCAGCACAGCCAGAATCGGGAACAGGTCCGGACAGTTCGACGCATCCACCTCAAAAGCCTGAAGCGGTGCGCGCTGCACGACGATGTCTCCCCTCTTTCCATCAAGCTGAGACAGGCTTGCTCCAGCATCCATAAGGATGTCCATGATCGAAAGGTCCGCCTGCAGCGATGTTGTATCAAGTCCCTGAAGTTCAAGATGTCCGAAGATGGCACCCGCCACAAGGAAGTTCGCTGCAGCACTCCAATCACCTTCGAGATCAATGTCTGCTGCCTTATATTTCTGACCGCCCTTCACCTTGAAATGCATCTCAGTGCAAAGCGACCAATCTCCGCCCGACTCCAGGAACTCACGTCCGCCGAGCATATCGTTTGCTATCTTGATGCCGAACTTCTTCAGCACCTCAAGAGTTATGAACATATATGGTATGCTCTTCGGATCGGTCACCACAAGGGTGCTGTTCTTCTGAGCAAACGGCAAAGCCATGAGCAGACCTGAAATGAGCTGCGAACCATGCTTGCCTGAAATCTCTGCGCGACCTGGCTTCAACGGACCGGTCACCTTTAGCGGCACCTTCACCGGACCATCAGTAGCAACAGGACTATCAGCACAGAGAGCAACAGGACCTTCAGCACCACCAACAGCACCTGTAGCCACGCTCTCTATACCAGCCTCAAACGCCTCCATGATTTCCTTCGCGCCGGTCAAAGGACGATTCAGCAAAGTCTTCTCACCTGTAACAGTCACGCTTCCCGGACAAAGCTGAGCAAGCACAGGAATCATCATACGAGTAAGCAAGCCAGACTCTCCGACATGAAGTTCAGACTTAGCCAGAGAGCCAAACTGCGCAGCTATACCCTTGATAGTCACCTCAGTACCCTCAACCGAAACCTCTGCACCGAGATTACGGGCAACCTGCAATGCTGCCTCATTATCCCCGCATGGAGTATATCCCCTAAGATGCGAAACGCCGTCTGCAAGAGCCGCTGCGATGATCGCACGCTGAGCAAAACTCTTCGACACCGGCATCCTCAACGGCTCCGCAGCATCTGCCGAACCTAAAACTCCCTCCGAAGCGGAAGCTCCGCCAACAAACTGAAAATCACCATAAACCGCCTTGCGCATCTCATCCACAGGCCACTGACCCGGAGCAGCAGACTCCTCCACTGTAAGCGCAGAATATGTATATGGAGAGCCATATTTCAAACAGTCCAGACGCGACTGACGTCCGGCCTCTCCCATGCAGAATGCAATGAGATTGCCCTGAGCAGCACAACGTCCATACAAAGACATCACGGTCTGCACATCCTCCTCAGAGTGCGCCATAGTCACGACCTTCACTATGTCTGCCCCATGATACAGGCACTTCTCCACCACGGTCTTCAGAGCATCGGACGAGCCTGTACCCTCAAAGTCGTGATATGAACGGATGAAGATGGTTCCATTCTCATGAGCAGCACTGCGCACACGCTTCGACATCTGCTTTGGGGCTTCAATCTCCACATCCACATAGCGCGCACCCGCCTCGATCGCCCTCACCAGGCGCTTCTCGGCAAGCATCATCGCCTTCACCTCACGAGCAGGCTCAGGAAGATCCTGCAGCGACGGTTCGTTCTTCATCACCTCTGCAATGCGGCATGTCGCCACAAGAGGCACATCAGAAGTAAACACTTCCTCAGCCTCACGCGCAGACAGGACGCAGCTGTCCAGACGGATCTCCGCCATCTCACACTGCTCCAGTGCCTCCAATATCTGCTCCGCAGTCTTATTCTGTATAGTGGTACAAATCATAGATTCAAATTTGGTTTCAAGATCCTTCGTTACAAAAGTGCCACAACCTCCTCCACAGTCATATCATGCACGACAACATCGCCGATCGCACGCGGCAGGATGAAATGCACCTTGCCACCCTCGGCTTTCTTGTCCTTGGTCATAGCCTCCGCCATGTCCTGAATGCTGTAAGGGTTGATGATCAGCAGCAGACAGCTGTCCAGATCATGCTCGATGCCGGCAGCAAATCCAGGCTCGGTCATTTCCAACTTCTCAGCAAGCTGAGCTGCGTAGACCATTCCAAGAGCCACCGCATGACCGTGATCTATGTCATTGTGATGTTTGTGAGCAAGAGACTCGATTGCATGGCCGAAAGTGTGGCCGAGATTGAGTTTGCGGCGCTCACCTGTTTCAAACTGATCCCTCGACACCACGCCGGCCTTCACCCTTGCAGCTGCAGCGATAAGCGGTGTCATCTCATGGAGTCTTCCCGAGAGAACCTCAGGCCAATGTCCCTCATTATAACTGAGGATCGCGGCGCCCTCACACGCCGCTATGAAATCATCGGTCAGGCTCTTCAGAAGAGCGATCGCCGATGCATAATTTCCGCTGTCCTCGATGATGAAAGTCTTGAGCATCTCCGCAGCACCGGCCTGGAACGCCTCCATCGGAAGACTCTCAAGCACCTGCGGGCAAATGTATGTAAACTCCGGCTGACAGATAGTGCCCAGCATGTTCTTATATCCACCGAAATTGACGCCAGTCTTGCCGCCGATCGCCGCATCCACCTGCGCCAGGAGCGTTGTAGGCACATTTGCGAAACGCACTCCCCTCTTATATATCGATGCCGCGAAACCTACCATATCAGTAGTGATGCCGCCTCCGACTCCAAGCACTAGCGCATCTCGGTCCGCACCATTCTCAAGCAGCCATGCACAGATCTCCATCACTGTCTCCATGCACTTCGTCTCCTCCGACACATCCACCAGCATTCCCGGCACACCATGACGGTTCATCATCTGCGACATCTCATACGCCGCCGGACACGACATCGCCACATTCGCATCCATCACCACAAACACATGCTCATAAGGTTTCAGACAAGCCTCCAGCATCTCCATTCCATCCTCAACATAAATCTTGCTGATCACCTCTTCCGCGCTATATACATTTATCTGCTCCATATAATCTTTAATTATCTCGACCTTCTGTCGCATAAGCGTCATCCCCCTGACCAGAGGGAATTTCGGCCCTACCCGGACCGGACTTCGAAACTCTTTTGACTTTCTCGTCTACAAATATAATAATTCTATGCCACCCCAAAAACACCTCGGGCGGATTTGGAGCCAGTTTTGACCGAGGTGTACCACAAACAGCTTGTCTATGGCATTTTGCTGGACACCTCGGGCAAATTATAGGCAAAAAGCGACCGAGGTGTGACAGAGAGAATATACGCCTTCGTGATGGGTACCTTCCACAAAAACCGAGGAAAAGTGTGGAAGATGCCGACACCGATATGAATTATTTTGCAATTTCGGAAAATTACGATACCTTTGCACTTCTCAAAACAATTCACACCAGCCCGGATGGCGGAATCGGTAGACGCGCTGGTCTCAAACACCAGTGGAGCAATCCGTGCCGGTTCGATCCCGGCTCCGGGTACTGAAGCGGAGTCTCAGCATCAGCTGAGGCTCCTTTTTCATTAAAAAACGGCTCTCTACCCATCAGAATTGGGATTATTGGGTTAAAATCTGCGGTTCGACAATTTCCATTCTCGAAAACCATTTTACCACTGAATATCGAACCAAGCACATCCATTTTCACCGACATTTCCACAGAACTAAGACATCGTTCTATATTGTTAATAAACGACATAGCGTATGCTACCTGCGGTTCGACAACACTTCGGTTCGGGGTTTTAATAATCTCTATCTGACTTCTCAGAGCATATATCTCATCATTATATCTCTGCCTAATATCCTTATAATCATCAGAGCTAATTTCACCATCCAAAAACCTATCCTGTAATCTTTGTAGGCGAACCTCAACTTTCTTAATATCCTCCTGAATACGATTTTTCTCCTTATTTACACCTTTAAACTTCTCTGTCCTTATATCGTTGAGGACTTCCTCATACAAGTCTAAAACAGCCTTACAAGGACGAATCTGACGAATATAACGCAATATATCATCATTCATCTGCTGAGCAGGAACACGATATTTCTTACAATGATTGCAATGATAATATGCATATGTCTGACTTCTTCCCTTACTATGCGAGGCACATATCTTAGCCCCACAAACAGGACATTGAAGAAACGGATAAAAGTAATAATCCTCGTGTGGAAGTTTTACAACCTTTGCCCTCATCTGCTTATCCTTACTCCTGTTTCGCGGAGCAACACTATTCAAACGACCCTGCGCCTGCATAAATAATTCTTTTGAAATAAGCGGTTCATGAACACCGACAACATATTGTGCAGGCTCATCAAGATACTCAGGCACATACACTTCACCACAATAAAAGTGATTACGGAGCATTTCAAAAAACGAAGATTCAGACACTTTCAAACCCTTATTCTGAGCCTCCTTCCAAACCAATGTAGGAGTTTTAACACCCTTTGCAACCTGCTCAAACGCATAGCGAACCAACTTAGCTTTCGGCTCATCTATCACCACATATTTCTCTCCATTCTCATTTACATTCTTATATCCTCTTGGAGCCTTATTAGGCCATTTACCCTTTAACAAAGTGCCGTGAATACCATCCTTTGTTCGCCTCGAAATCTTAACATCCTCAGTGTGAGCAACACCACAATATATAGCCAACATCGTGGGCCATTCAGTACCTTTGAAATCTATCGGAGATTCAATCGTATTTATTTCTACGTTCAATTCATCATAAAACTTCCTCTTATATGCAAAAGCAAACTCCACATTTCTCGCATATCTATCCCACCTTAAAAAGAGAATTCTATTTACCTTACCTCTATTCTTACGACAATATTCATATATCTTTTTCATTTCAGGGCGGTTCATATCGAAGTATTTAGCGGAATAATCCTCATAATACACATCAACCACATTATATCCCTTAGACTGACAATACCCTCTCATCTGTCTCTCTTGTTCATTAAGAGAGCAACCCTCTGCCTGTTCATCTGAACTAACACGACAATACAAAATCACATTAACCATCACGCAATCAACTTAACTTCATTATTATTTTCCTCTACACACTCAAAATCAATCTGATATTGAGCCATTCTATACAAAAAATCTCTTAAATCCTTTATTTCTTCATTACTGATTTCTAACTCATACCCACCATCATTCAATATCTTTCGGCAGGTTTCAATATTAACCATAGCACCTTTCGGCAATCTCTTATAGGCTATTCGGCTCTCCAACGCACAATCGGAGACTTCTGTTCGCCAAGGACAGCTTAATCCTTCCCCATCACGGGAAACTTCTTATATCTTACTGGATCATTGAAATGAGAGTGCCCACCTCCCCATAGAATTATTGGGCTTATTTTGAAGTGCTCTTACAGGGGGCACAACCCGACAAATTCAAATATATGGATAATGTTTATATAAAACAAAAGCAGGCTATACAAAGGCCTGCAATTTCCTCAAAGTACCAACAGAAGTGCCTGTAATGGCGTAAATGTTTCTTAATGAAATACCTTTCCTCAACAATGATATTTCCTTGGAATACTGCTCCTTATATTCATCATCCGACTTTCTGTATGATGATGGACGTCCCATCTTCACACCTGTTTCACGGCATTTAGCAATGTACTTATCCCTACCGCTTGCCATTCGCTCCTGAATGGTTAGACGTTCCATTGAAGCAATCTCCAATAGGATTGTGGTAATAAGAGAAGCTACAGGATTTGGTTTCCCATCAGGATTGAGTGTTTCAAGGTTGTAGTTCTTGATATACAGGCTCACTCCGTTCTCATTGAGGGTTTGGATTACTTTAAGAGCTTCGAGGGTATTACGTCCCAAACGGCTTATTTCGAGCACTACAACTCTCTGGATCGCGCTCGCCTTGATATACTCTATCATATCCACGATTTCAGTTCTTTCCTCAACCGCTTTCGCTCCTGACACCTTATTAGCAAACACCTTTGCCACTTCCCAACCGACACGATTACAATAGTCCGTAAGCTCAACAATCTGCCTGTCGTAATCCTGCTTATTTGTACTTACTCTTGCCAAAATAACAACCTTATCTTTCATAATAACCTCCATTTGCTTCTACAAATATACATCATTTGTTGATTAAAACCTAATAAAATTCAACATTTCTTGAATTATTGTTGACTTTACCTATATTTGATGCTTTAATTATGACAATATGCTAAAAGAAGACAGACAAGTCATTCACCTTGAAATAAAGGAAACAGGCGAACACCATTATTTCGGCTCCGTATCAGCTCTATTTGCCGTATATGAGGATTTGATGGGGATAAAATTTCAAACATTCAGAGCCAAGGCAAAAGATATATTTACAGAAGATACCCCATTTGAAAACGAAAAAGTAATAGTGAGAAAAGGCAAACTGAAAACTATCGGACATAGTTCTAAACTCATTCATCTTGAATAATGATGCGAAGTAATCAGATAAAATATAATCCATCCTTGTCAGTTAAAGAGAATGCTAAGAGGAATAATGTCAGTGAAGCTGTCATCCGATACTATGTCAAGATAAATAATCTTGATAGGCGTTATGAGAGGAAACAAAATATCATAGACACTTGTCAGAAATATCTGACAAAACATCCGAAAGCAACAAAAACCGAAATACATAAAAAGACGGGATTTAGCTTAACTACGATTAGGAAGTATTGGGAGTATATTATATCAGATATGGAGCTGATAGATTTTAATAAAAAATCACCAAAATATGTCACTTATAGTTCGGATTCTATATTCGCAAACGGAAAAGATTTAGCATCATCTTTATTAAGTGAATCTAATAAGGTATTGAAGTTTGCAGAGGGGTTAGATGTTTCCTCATTTCGTGCATGGATATTAAACAATTCGCATCTACCGTTAATATGCATTGGGAATGGAGGTTGGAAAAGCCCTGTGCGCATGACCCCCAAAGCCCAGTGCCGTTGACCCTCGCGGTCCAAAATTCGCTGACCCTTTAAGTGCCATATAAAATTGGCCCCTACCTATGTGATATAGGCAGGGGATTTTTTGTAGTTTTAGTGTCCGTCCTGGCCGGCGG
>JAFZEP010000106.1 GCA_017560625.1 Bacteroidales bacterium | reverse complement strand
TTGCGTTTTGACGCAAAAATAAACCACCCCGTCCGAATGGACTCAGCCGTGGGGTGGTTTTGCTGAACGTTATTTAGAGTAGATTGGCTGTTTTTTATTTCACAGGCTCGAGGATTATCTGACTCTCGAGCGAAGCTTTCAGAGCGTTCAGGCTATCGAATGTCTTTTCATAAATCACGCCGTTGCCGTCAGTGAACTGGAATTTGACGTCGTCTGTCACCCAGTCATACTTATACTCGCTGCGGAGGCGGAGTTCAAAGTTTCCTGCATCACCTACAGACACTGTTCCGATACGGTTGTATGTAGGAAGCATCTCGAAAGGAACGAATGATCCAGCCGGTACCTCAACGACACCTGACGGTGTGCGGTAAGCAAGCTTGCCGACGATAGAGTTGTTCTTGATGTGGAACTGCTTCTTGTAGAAGACCACCTTAGATTCATCTGAACTGATGGTGATATCGCCCGCTGTAACAATGCTCTTTGTCTTGAATGACAATCTCTTACGCTCACCTGTCTGAGAGTCGGCCTTACTGTCAGCGGATGCTGCCGAAGCATACCCGAACTGCCTTTCAGCCTCTCTTGAAGCCTCGACGCTGTAGATGAATCGACCCTCAACCTTCGGATCCTTCCTGAGCTTTCCTGCCATCACAAGCTCGTCATTCTCATTAAGTTTGAGCATCGGAGCGTCGATGTAGATGTCGAACGCTGTTCCGAAAGGATCTACAGACACCTGCTCGCTGTCCGGAAGGATGCCGGTGTCGCCGTCGCCGCGGATTGTAGACTTGAAGCTTGTCACATCGATGTCGATATAAACATCCGCATTAGGCATGTAATCCAGCATCACAATCTCCGGCACCTCAGGATTCTCTCCCTCCACAATTGTTCCCATTCCGTTGATCTGGGCAGCAAAGTGGAACGGATGGTAGTTTGCAAGCTCGAAAATCGCAGATCTGTACTGATTGCCGTCAGAGTCTGGATTGGATGCAATGCGCACTACCTCTGCACTTACTGCTGAATTGGTGAGAAGGTGGAATACGGCACCCTTGTCAGCTGACGGAGCGAGATCTGTCCTTGTGAAGAGGTGAACTCGTCCTCCTGTAGACCACAATGAAGGGTCAACGGCTGTAAAGTTGAAGTAATGCTCGACACCAGGATTCTCGCTGTGGTCAAGATATCTTGAGTAGAACAGGAACTCGTCATCTGCCGAAGCATCCACGGGTGTGTAGTCATACTTCTGAGTCCTTGTGTTCCACACTGCATTAGCTCCGAGGTGGGTCTCGATATCTACAGGGGCATTGATCTTCTGAGGCACAAGGTAGTAGAAAATGACCTCGTCCTGAGGCATCTCTGCCGAGAAGTGTCTAACGTTGTCAAGGATGATGCTGTAGTCGGTCTCAGCACGGAATGTCGCTGTCTTTGTGAGAGAAACGAAATTCTTCGCCTCGATGGTCAGCTGCACCATGTCATTCTCCTTGTGGTTGAGAATTGTCTCAAGGTACACTCGCTGTTTGCCGACACCCTCGACTGTGAGGACGTACTTGTAACCGATACCGTTGTCTGCGCCATATCTCTCGTCCTCGGCAGTGATGATCGGAAGCACCATGCCGGATTCGTTGCGCACGTCGATGTCATTTACCGAAATCAGTACATCCATAGGGAAAAGCTCCTGAGGGCACTCATCCGGAATTGTGAACATCATAGTGATGTGACCGCCTGTGTTCGCACCGTATACGTTTGTAGTGATCCATGCAGGCTCGAACTTCTGCTGCTTCACAGTGACGATCTTTATCTTTCTTGAAAGACGTCCAGACTTCACCAGGAGAGATCCTTCGCGCTTCTGGAGGTTACCCATGGCATTAAGCTCCACACAGATAGTTCCTCTACCGGTTGAAGCATCGAATGTATGAGAGAATGCAGACATTGCCACGTTGTTTCCATCCACCCATGACACATGAGCAGCCTGCAAAGGAGCAGAGCCGGTTGTCTCGAGAGTATAATAGAGATAGTAGTCGTTGTGCTCCTCGAAGTCAGACTCGCCAAGCACCACGTATGTCTGGTCTACAGAAAGGGTATTCACACCGTCTGTAAGTTTTGAGATGTCATCAGAGATAGACACCCAGACGTTGTTGGTTGCAGGAGCCTCGAGAGCTTCAGCAAATGTGGCCTGTCCATAGTAGAGAGGACCTGCGATATTCACTACATAGTGATGGTTTCTCAAGATAGGGACATACTCCCCTGTCTCATCGATGATCGACACTCGGTAATAGAGGTCTTCGCCTCCGTTGTGTGAGCCCTTGACGATGAAGTCGATAGGAGCATCCACAGTGTTCTCTGTCTCAAAGATGTATTCTTCCTCATTTGTTCTTACATCCAGGAAGTCACCGAGCTTAGTGGTGTTCTCAGGAAGAGTCACAAACGGTCTGTCGATATAATGAGGCATCTCAAAGCCATGCTCAGGGCAATAGGGAGCCACTGTTCCGAATGCGTTGGAGTTCACGACCACCCATCCTTTCGGCTCGAAACCGGTAGAAGGGTCTACGCTTAGAGTGATCTTTGCCTGGTTGCGGAGAAGAAGTACCGGATTGTCCACTGAATTGTGAGTCTTGATCTCTTCTACAGTCTTGCGTGCCCAGTAGATCATGCGGCCGGCCGAAGCCTCGAGAGCCGACATAACCTCAACCTCTGACATACCTCTGTAATTGTCCTCGCGGAAATATGTAAGGTTCTGGTTGCCCACCAGCTGCAATGTGACAGTGTGATCAGGCACGGTCACCTTGAGGGAACCCGACAGAGCAAGGGTCGGAGAGTCCGACACAATCTCTGCAGTCACAGTGGTGATGAACAGGTCGTTGGCATCGAAACAGAATACAGTCATCTGCTGCACACCGCCGCCGTCCGGGTCGACTGCCTTAGTCTGCACCTCGCTCATCTGAGGCACCTGAGCCTTGAATTCGATGGTCATATAGCCGTCCGGAGCAACGTCGGTCTGCGGTCCTGCGATGTCGTCGAGACAAGCGCTGAGAGCGATGCCTGCGAGGATTGAGAGGGCTATGTTGATATATCGTTTCATTGTATTATTATTTGTTCAAAGTTTTCTCGCTTAATATGCATCTCTGATGCAGCGTACGGCTTTCTGGTTGCCTGATTTTCCTGTTGTCTTGGTGTATATTACGTTTCCTTTGGAGTCCGTATTGTAGGCGCAGTAGTATTCCGGTCCTGAGAGCACCACAGCCATCGCGTCACTGACGTCCTGGTGCTTGATGATGATGTCGATCTCAGCCGCTGTAGGGAGTCTCCAGTCATCGTATACGGTTCCGTCCGAAGTCACCTCTATATACTGCTCGCAGTGGCTCTTTGCCTGTGCTACCCCTCCGTCTGGGGACTGAGTCGCTCCCAGCTGGGATGCAATCATGAATGAAGGAGAAACGAGCAGTGTGTTTTCAGGAGAACTTTCAGTGTATCCCTGCGCATCCAGACGTGGTCTTGCCACAATATACTTGGAAGAAGTCGCTGTCACATGCACATGGTACATTCGAGGATTGTCCAGTCCTGAGATAGAGCTTGTCTGCAAGGATGTCTTTCCGTTTCTGTCAGTCGAATAGTACGCGTAGTTGATCGTATATGACGAACCTGATGCCTTTGCTACCTTCGATCCGAAGAAATAGCTGTTGCTGGCTGTTGCCGAGTAAGTCCATGTACCATTGTTGTTCCAATTGGCTCCGGCACGGTTTGCAGTTCCTACTCCATCGCTGTAATTGGTTCCGCCGAAGTCACTTCTGTAAGAATACAGACCATGTTCATTGGTAATGTACAGTGTCGGATACTGGGCCACTGTAAACTCTGCTGTCTGTCCCGATGAGTTCTGCACTCTGAATTTCAGGTAGCGGATAGCGTTGCTGTGATACTCCTGTGTCGATGAGTAGAACGGAGAGTTGATTGTGATGGTTCCGTTCAGGACGTTCTGCTGAGCTGTAGCCTTGATCTGATCATAGATATTGTACGTGTCATTTGTCTTCAGGTCCACCTTCCTGTCGAGGTAGTTGTAGTAATAAGCCTCAAGAAGGGTGATGCCGTTTGAAGGGATCGGAGTCGAAGAAGCGAAGCTCAGTGAAGAATCATCGTAATTCTCGTTGTAGATGTCCACATGATCTGTGTTGAGCTGCAGATAGTCAGGTCTCTTCTCACCGCCTACATTCACCGGAACGCTGATCCAATCTTCCACTGCGTAGTAGATTCCCGAAACACTCTCAGGTGTCGATTCCGAAATGGCTCCAGGACGGTTGAGAGTGATGTTCACCTCGTAATAATTGTTTCTCTTGAACATCTTGTCGTCAGTCATAGGGATCTTGTACCAGCTGTTGTGATACTTATGTACATTTCCCTGATCATCTGTAAAGTCCAGAGGAAGATTCATCACCACGCATGTCTCCTCTTCGAGGATACTGGTGTTGCTCCAGCTGTGCGGATAGACGTATGTTGTCAAAGAGACGTTCTTATTGTCCTCAGAAGGATTCCATGTGAAATATCTGCTGTCGCTCTTGGTGGTGTTTCTAACCTCCGCTGTGATGTCCTCAGCAGCCTTGGCCTCTGCAAGCACATATGTCTGATAAGGGAGATTGCGGACGTAATACAGACCGCCCTCAGATCCGTCCTGAATATCGTATGACTTGAACTCCACCTTGCTTCCAGCCTCGATGTTGATGACCACCTTTGCTGCAGCACGTCTGAGCTGTGCTGAAAGCACTGTGTTTGCAGATGGATCACCGTTGTTCAGAGTCACAGGAGACTTGCCGTCCTTGTCCTTAGCCACAGCGTCCATAAGGAAGTACTTAGGAGCGCTTGCGATGTCAAGACCTGTAAGATGGAGGTTGGCATCCGACTGGATCTTGTTCAGAAGAGTGGTATGCTGAGTGTATCCCGCAAATTCCGATTCCTCGATCACACTGTTTGCCACCAGATAAACGAAGTATGATTTATTCTGATCGAATTCACTCCTCTTGGCATCCAAAGTCAGGCTTGATGCATTGTTCACCACATATCTTCCATAATGCTTGCCTGCTGCAGGAGCGCCTGACACTGACTCGAAGATGAACACATCGATATGGTTTACAAATGCCTCAGTGGAGCTCTGCTCAGCCTTGGTAGTGCCTGACGAAAGATCGAGAACGATGTTCTCATTCATCGGCACAGCCATCTCTTCCTTCATCTGACAAGAGAAGGCGAGCGCAGCCAGAACTGAGATGGTTATTGTATTTAGTATCCGTTTCATATCCGATTAGTTTACCATTGTTATTATGACGTAGTTTGCGTCCTGCTGAGAAGCTCCGTCGTATGGCCAGTAGTACTCCTGGTAGCTGCCGTTGATGAGCATGTACTCGATGGTCTCGAAGCCTGCAGCTTTGTATGTCACCGCCAGTTTCACTTCATCTCCCGCTTCAATCTTTACCGGGTCCGGAATCACGATGATCTTGTACCACTTGTCAGACGCTGCGATCGGCCACTGGCTGTCTGGAACTGCGCCCCAGATGAATCCGTCAAGTTCCTCCACCTGCACTGTGCAGTTTCCTGCGTGAGGTCCCATAAGAGTAGGAGTCCAAGAATCGTTGGTAGGATAAGTCATCTGGAAATAAGCCTGGAACGGCTTTGCCTCCGACATCTGCGCCGGGCCCGAAGGTTTCATCGCAAGTTCCTCATCTGTGGTAGGGATGTTATCCCTGAGATAAGAGTGGGTAGGATAGTCGAAATGCATGTCGCTGACATCATTGTCTTCCCATGGAACGACTTCATAGTTGATGATCAGCTGGCCTTCAGAGCTTATGAGGATGCAGACCTTGTAATGTGTGTTTCTGCTGATCTTCGGCATGTAGATGAATCCTGTGCGTGTCTCGCCGTTTTCACTGAGAGAATATTCCACTCTCAGGACCACTTCCCTCTCGTTGCCGGAAGTAGTAGCGCAGTCTGCGCTGCCGTAAGTCACTTCCGGGAGATATGTGTCTGCGAGAACAAGGTCATAGTTTGCAGCATCCTTTGCCTGAGCACTTCCCTTTGCAACTGCTGCATTCACATCCACCTGAGAAGAAAGGATGGTGCGGTCGTTGGCGTGTGACTCCACTGAGTTGAGAGTCTGCTCGGACTGTGGGAAAATATAGCTGTATACTCTTGTGCCAGGAGCAAGAATCTTTGCGCTGAGGATGCGCGGAGTAGCTGATGCGCCTTCCACCTTTGCAGCATAGAGAGATATCTTTGCAAGGGACCTTGAAAGCTTAAGGTCCACCTTCCTGGCAAGGATGAAATGTCCCTGGTGACCGGCCTGTGTATTCGCTGCTGCAGTAACCTCGCTCACGTTGATAGATTCTGTCTGGATGCAGTACATCGGAATGGCCGATGTCGACTTGAGGCCTGTATATCTTACAGATTCAAGCTGGCTGCGGGTCATGTTTTCAGTAAGGGTTACGACACCATTCTCATATGCCATCTGTGCCTCGTTTGCGATCACATAGAAATCCACATCCTGAATGCCTTCAGCCGGGAGTTCAAGATCCATATAGAAAGGCGTTCCTTCTTCCACTGTTCCTCTTGAAGCATATCCGGCAAGTCTTTCACCGCAGAATGCGTAGATGCGAAGAGAGTTGATAACTTTCTCGGACTCTGTAGAAGCGGCCTTGGTCATGCCCTGGGCAGATACGCTGAGCTCGATCATCACAGTCTGCATATCTGTCTGGGGAGCCTCATCCTTTTCCAGGCAGGCTACCGACATCATGGCAGCCAGAAAAATGGCGGCGCTTAGTATTATGTTATTGAATTTCTGCATATGTGATGTCTGTTAAAATTCTGGTGTTACGTTTTCAATGAACCATGAAGGTACTGATACTGAGATGCTTGAAGACTGGAATTCAATCTTGAAAGGGATCACGCATTCGTGCTTTGTCACATCTATGTCATATTTTGCGATGTGCTGGGCAAAGTTGACTTCCACCAGTGAAGCACCACCCGATCCGGCAAGTCTGAGGTACACCTCGTCATGGTTTGAATGTCTCATGATGCTGCCTGATGCTGAAAGTGTAGTCACACCATCGTGAGAGGCATCCATCACGTAAGTTGTTGCCTGTCCTTTAGCCTTGTTTGTGAAATCTGTCTGAGGCGACACTCCTACAAGTTCTACAGTAGGGTAGCCTGAGGCCTTGGTCAGGGCCGGCACGCCTTCGATCTCCACAACGACATCAAAGTGCGAGCTGGCAAAATT
>JAFZEP010000105.1 GCA_017560625.1 Bacteroidales bacterium | reverse complement strand
GCTCGGCCACTTTGCCGATCCGAAAGAAGATATCGGCAAAGTCTGCGTCTTCCTCGCAAGCGACGCCGCTCACTACGTGACCGGCGAGACCATCACCCTCCAGGGAGGAAGCGGCCTCAGACCGTAAATGGCATTGCAATAAACACCTCGGTCATTTTTCACAAGAATTCTGACCGAGGTGTCCTATATATGAGGCAACCGCCTTATATATGAAGCAACCGCCCTATGTATGAGGCAACTGCCTTATAGTACCGGAATAACCTTCTCCATTCGCGTTCCGCGAGAGCCTTTGATCAGCACTGTAGCCCCCTCAAGAGGGTTCTCAGTCAAATACAGAGCGAGCTCATCTGAAGTCGCAAAGAAACGCATGCCTGCAAGCTCAGCCTCAGCAAACTCCGCAGATGCAGCCGCGAACTCCTTGCCCACGAAATATGTCGCAGCAAGACCACGCGCAGCCACCGAACGGACTACCGCCACATGCTCAGCAAGCGAGTCCTCACCAAGCTCAAGCATGTCACCGAGCATCGCCACCTTGCATTCTGCAGACACATTTGAGAAGTTCTCCAAAGCCGCTGCCATGCTTGTAGGGTTGGCATTATATGCATCAACAATCAGTGTATTCTTTGTTGTCCTGGTCATCTGCGAACGGTTGTTGGAAGGCACATAAGCCTCAATAGCCTTCACAGCCTCCTCAAGCGTAACACCGAACTGCTTTCCGACTGCAATAGCCGCCATCACATTGTCGGCGTTATAGCTTCCCACAAGGTTTGTATTGATGGTCAGACCCTCAAGTTCTATGCGGAGGAACGGATGCTCCTCAGAAGAAGGAAGCACCTTAGCACCCTGATACTCAAGACCATATGGGATCAGCAAAGACTCCGAACGCTCAGGATCATGCTGCATGTTCCTGTCTGATGCCATCTGGCAAAGATGCGGATTGTCTACGTTAATGAACGCCTTGTCGGCAGTCCTGCGAAGGTAGTCATAGAGTTCTCCCTTAGTCGCCTTCACACCCTCGAAACTTCCGAATCCGAGAAGATGCGCCTTACCCACATTAGTGATAAGTCCGTAATTCGGACAAGCGATATCGACGAGTTCCTTGATGTCGCCAGGATGACTTGCCCCCATCTCCACAACCGCGATCTGAGTCGCAGCATCCACCTTGAGAAGAGTCAACGGCACACCGATGCTGTTGTTGAGATTGCCCTCAGTAGCAGTCACATTATACTTTGACGAAAGCACGGCACGCACGAGTTCCTTTGTAGTCGTCTTGCCGTTTGTGCCTGTAAGAGCCACCACCGGAAGATGCTTGCCGTCCACGAACACCATCGACCTGTGCCAACGTGCAAGCTCCTGAAGAGTCTTGAGCGTGTCAGCCACCTTCACCAGACGCGGATCGTCAGAAGCTGCAACCTCGGCAGATGCATTCACCACAGCATAACGCGCTCCCAACTCCAAAGCCTTGAGCGCATACTCATTGCCGTCGAAGTTCTCGCCCTTGAGAGCGAAGAACATCTCGCCACCCTTCAATGTACGAGTGTCAGTAGTCACGACACCGCACTCCTTGAATTTATTGTAGATTGAAATTATTTCCATAAATCATGTTTTAGATTCCTCGACAAGCTCGAAATGGCATTAGCGTCCTGTTGAACCGAAGCCACCTTCTCCGCGCTCTGTCTCATCGAGCACTTCCACCTCATCCCACTCGACCTTCTCATAGCGTGCAACCACCATCTGAGCGATCCTCTCACCCGGATTGATCACAAACGCATCATTGGAAAGGTTCACAAGGATGACCTTCACCTCACCGCGGTAGTCAGCATCGATGGTTCCCGGTGCATTGAGCACAGAGATGCCATGCTTTGCAGCAAGACCGCTGCGCGGACGCACCTGAGCCTCTGTTCCGTCTGGAAGCGCAATGAAAAGTCCTGTCGGGACAAGCGCTCTCTCAAGCGGACCGAGAGTAATCGGTTCATCAATGTTTGCCTTCAGATCCATGCCCGCAGACTTCTCCGTAGCGTAGAACGGAGTCTCGTATGCAGATTTGTTGACAATTCTAACTTTCATCTCATTTCTTCTTTTTGTCTTTCTTGTCTTTCTTAAGCAATGTCAGCACAGGCACGTTCTTCACCTCCATTTCCACCGGCTGAGCCCCGTCGTCCGTCACCTTCGCCTTTATGTCCACAGTATATTGGCTGGCCTGGAAAAATATCAATCCCAGGACATCCCATAGTGATGCTCCCGGACAGAGAGTCGCGACTCCTGTCAGATTCAGACGCGACTTGCCGCTTGGGACATAATAGTCATCCGGACGTCCTTCGATAAGCGGAACACCTTTCTTGTACACGCGTCCCACAATACCCGAAACAGTGAAGCCAACAAGCGGATTCTCTACTTCCACCCAGACCTTACCGCGGACCGACCCAGAATCGATAGGCTTAACGGAAGACACTCCGAAATCCCCGAATTTCAGAGTGTCATACTGTGCCTTGCACTCATGCGACAGAAATATTGCCGCAAATATAACGAGTAATATTGCAAACGTCTTTTTCATAACAACTCATACTACCCGCTCAGGATGGCCTAGAGGTTAGCTGTAGTAGCAGCAACGTCTCCGGCTACCTTTGCGTAGTTTTCTGTAGAATCAGCAAAAAGGATTCCACGAGATGAGTTGATAAGGAGTCCGCCATACTCATTTGAACCGTTGGCGATAACCTCCTCAGCAGAACCTCCCTGAGCGCCCACGCCAGGCACAAGGAAGAAGTTGTCCGGGCAGAAGCTGCGGAGTTCCTTAAGCTTGTCAGCCTTTGTAGCGCCGACTACGAACATCATGTTGTCCGGAGTCGAGATCTCCATCATCTCCTCCATAACTGCCTGATAAAGAGGCTTTCCGTCCTTCTGAGCATTCTGGAACTGGTATGCTGAAGCGTTTGATGTAAGAGCAAGCACGATAGCCCACTTGTCCTTATACTCAAGGAAAGGAGTCACGCTATCAGCACCCATGTAAGGAGCGATTGTCACAGCATCGAAATCCATCTCCTCGAAGAATGCCTTTGCATACATCTTGGCTGTGTTGCCGATGTCGCCTCTCTTCGCATCCGCGATAAGGAAAATCTCAGGATACTTCGATCTGATATAATCTACTGTAGCATCAAGCGCACGCATTCCGTCGATGCCGTAGCATTCGTAGAAAGCAAGGTTTGGCTTGTATGCAACACAATGAGCAGCAGTGGCATCAACGATACCCTTGTTGAATTCGATGATCGAACGTGCCTTACCCTTGTAAAGTTCGCCCTTGAGAGCAAGTTCGCCTCTGTGAGCCAAAGCCTTCACATGCTCCGGCATCTTATTGAAATCCACATCCAGGCCCACGCAAAGCATGCTCTTCTTCGCCTGAATCTGCTCAAACAGTTCTTGTCTGTTCATATTCGTAATGTTTATTTTCTATTAATAATACCTATAAAACAAAGCGATGGCCTCCATGCCGGCGAAGAGCTGCTTGAGGAGGTAGCTTTCGTTTGGCGAGTGGATTGTGTCACGCTCAAGACCGAATCCCATAAGAAGCGGATCGATGCCGAGAATGCGCTGAAGATCAGCAAGAATTGGAATCGAACCACCACCGCGTGACGGAACAGGCTCAATGCCGTACACCTCTGTCATAGCCTTCTCAGCAGCCTTGTATGCCGGCGACGAAATCGGAATAAGGAAGCCGTCACCACCGTGATGAGGAGTCACCTCCACCTTCACATAGTCAGGCGCAATCGAAAGGAAATGCTCTGTGAAAAGCTTAGTGATAGTCGCGCTGTCCTGATTAGGAACAAGACGCATAGAAATCTTTGCATGAGCCACAGAAGGAAGCACAGTCTTCGCACCCTCTCCGATGTAACCACCCCAGATTCCGTTTACATCAAGACATGGACGGATGCCGGTACGCTCAAGGCTAGAATAGCCAGCCTCACCCTTCACCTCCTTTATATCGAGGAATCCTTTGTATTCCTCGATGTCGAACGGAGCACGTGAAAGCTTAGCTCTGTCCTCAGCAGAAAGCTCCACAACATCGTCATAGAAGCCCTTGACTGTGATGTGACCATCCTTGTCGATAAGAGACGAAATCATATCGCAAAGCACATTGATAGGGTTTGCAATCGCTCCGCCGTAGTGACCTGAATGAAGGTCCTTATTTGGTCCTGTCACCTTCACCTCAACATACGAAAGACCGCGCATACCGCAGTTGATCGAAGGCACAGACTCTGAAATCATTGTAGTGTCCGAAACCAGGATGATGTCAGCAGCGAGCATCTCCTTGTGATCCTTTGCCCAAGCAGCAAGCGACGGGCTGCCGATCTCCTCCTCACCCTCGAGGATGAACTTCACGTTATGCTTGAGACCACCCTCACGCACCATGAACTCGAAAGCCTTGATGTGCATGAAGAGCTGACCCTTGTCGTCGTTCGCACCACGCGCATAGATCGCTCCGTCGCGGATCTCCGGTTCAAACGGATCAGAATGCCAGAGTTCGATAGGATCTACCGGCTGCACATCATAGTGGCCATAAACGAGAACTGTCGGAAGCGACGGATCCACCATCTTCTGACCGAACACCACAGGATGACCTGTTGTTGGATACACAGCAGCCTCGTCAGCGCCAGCCTCCATCAAAAGTTCCACCAAACGCTCAGCACACTTTTGCATGTCAGGCTTATGCTTCTCCAGCGAACTCACCGATGGAATCCTCAACAACGAAAAGAGCTCCTCAAAGAACCTCTCCTTATTAGTTTCAATGTATTGTTTCATATTTTTGAGTGTTTATTTGCTATATCCAAATCACGCAAATATAAGAAATATACACGAGATTTCATATAAGCATTCCTAGAACTTCCATGACACCTTGAACATCCAGTTCATCGGTGCCTGCGGATAAATGCCCTCGTCGCAATAGTACAGATCCTCCTCTATGAAATATGCCTTCCAAAGCCACGCATCCGCATAGTACTTCCTGTTGAAAACATTGTGGACATGGAAGGAGAAAGCCAGCGACGAGATCTCATACCCCAAAGACAGGTCGCCAGTAAAATATGCCGGAATGCTGTGCTCCTTAGACGATGTATTGTCATAATATTGCTTGCCGACATATTTTCCGTTCAATGTGACATAGGCGGTTTTCAACGAGTTAGCCATAAAGGCAAATGGCCTGAAGGTCACAGAAGCCATTCCCACGACAGAGGGCGTCATGAGGATGTCAGTATTTTCATAATCGACCTTATGCTGACCCAGATAATTCCAATCGTTCATATTGTCATACATCTCGCAGTAAGCGGTGTAGGCACGTATCTTATTGGCAGACAATGTTATATTACCTCCAAACTGCAACCATCTGAAAGCATTCCAATCGGCCGCCAACTCTATTCCTCGGCGCCAGCTGCGAGGCACATTCTCCTTTATCGCATAGCCCACATCGCTTAGTTTTCCCGTCTCAAGAAGCATGTCCCAGTATTCCATCAGATATAGGTTGGCGGACAAAGCAAGCCTTTCGGTCGAGTACTCATAGCCTAATTCGATATCCACCATCTTCTCCGGTTTTATGTCGACTCCCCGTCCCTCAATTCCGGCAGAAGCAGCCTTGTTGGCATCCAGGATCAGTTCCTTGATGTCGCTTCGTCCCGGCTCGCGATGTCCCAAAGCAGCCGAGGCATACAGGCGGGAAGACGCACTCCAACGCCACGACAGACCTGCACGCGGATTGAAGAACTGCCAGTTGTCCTTATGATCCAGCAGAACACCGTCATCCTCAGGACCCGACATATTCAGCCACACTCCCCTATACTGAAGGTCAGCATATGCAGTCAGGCCGTCTGCCACGAGCATTTCCCCACGTACAAACGCGTTCGCTTCATGCTTAAGACCTCGATTCAAGTACCACCGGTGACTGTCATAATCGTATGAATCTCCGAGAACATTGCTCCAAAGAACACGTCCGAAATGGTCTCCGTCATAACGGGAAAGATTTATTCCTGCGGTCAGATTGAGCTTTCCGTCGTTATATCTCAAATCTGAGTTCAGCACATAATAATCATTCGCCAAAGCCTCACGAGTAATGAAGTCTCCTTCGTCATATTCAACCCCGTTGATCACAGGGTTCTGCATCATGTACTTTGAAAAAGACTTGCCGGCTTTGTAGTTCTCATAGTATCCGTCACCACGGGTGTAATTGAACGTCGTGCTCCATGCCAGTCTGTCAGAAAACGAATGCGTATAGTTGAGCTGAAGGTGATGCTGAGCATAGTTATCCGTCTCATTATCATAGTAATGCACATTGCCCATATGGTCATAATACTCACCGGCAGGATTATACCTACGATCCTTCTCATACTGTTCAAGGCTTATTCCCTCCCATGTGATTCCAGTCTTCTGATTTCCCATCAGATACGTCAGGCGAAGCGAATTATCGCCTTTCATCCAGCCAAGCACAGCCATGGCAGAGTGCACATCGGCATATGCGTTTCGGATATATCCATCCGTCAGCCCTCGCGAGTAGGCAGCGTTGAAATACACTCCGGACTTCGTCAGGCCGCTCCCCACAGCAAACGTACTGATGAAGGTACCATATGAACCCACAGACATTTCTGCCGATGCAGACGGCTCAGGGCTGACCGCAGCAGTGCTCATGTTGATGCTTGCACCGAATGCTCCGGCTCCGTTGGCAGACGTGCCGAGACCCCTCTGCAGCTGCACACTCGAAATCATCGAAGATAAAGCCGGGATGTTGACCCAGAACACTTCCTGCGATTCGGCATCATTGAGAGTGATACCGTTAAGGGTGACATTGATCTGCGAGCCCTTGGAGCCTCGGACCGTCATCTTAGAGTACCCCAGACCGGTACCACCTTCATTCACAGACACGACAGAAGGCTGCAAGGCCAGGTTCATAGGAAGGGAATTAAGAGGATTGCTTCGTCGGAGTTCATCCTTTCCGACCATGGTGAAAGTCACAGGAGTATTCTGACCTGCACGTGATGATGAGACCACGACACTGTCGAGCCTCTCGACCTTTTTATCGGCCGCTTCCTCCTCCGCACCTTGTACAGAGAAGGGGATCAGCACACTGAGTGCTGCAATAAATAAAAAACCTCGCATAATGTATACACATTTATGCAAGGGGTGGACATGGTGCATGCTCGTTATGAGCCTGTTCTCTCGCACACATGTACAATGAGATTATGCGTCCCTACGCCGGCATTATCCGGATCAGGTTCATGGGTATGATCTCAGCCTCGGTCACCCGGGCACCCCTGCAAATTTATGTCGTCCCGCAAATATACGAAACATTGGCCGAATTCCCGACACCCATCCAGAAATAAGATGATTTTTACAGCCGGACTCTCAACGACGGTTCAAACCTAATAATTTAAAGCCCTGTCACTTACGCTTATTTGATTTAGAAACATCTCGCTCTTATACAATTGAATGTCAAGAAGTTAACCATATATGCCTGCTGCCATCTGCAGCAGGCATATATGGTTAACTTACTATCCGACAGGAACTTAGGTGCGCGAGGTGTCGTGTTCAACACGCTGTGCATCAGCGATTCAACTTTGAGGTTGCCATAGAGTCCGAATTCAGGAAAGAATCCAGGTCAGTGTAGAGGGGAACATTGTAATATTCACATGTGATCCTGACATTATCGTAACGATAGAAGTCCGGTTCGCAGATCACATGCATTTTGCCACTACGGGCATGGAGGCCCATTTCCAGCAGCGAGATCGGCGACTTGCTGGTGCCCAGGATATACATGATGATCATATCCGCCTCTTCAAGGTGCTCCAGTTCCCATCGCACCTGATAGTCCATCTCACCAGGGCGCGAAGCATCCCAATTCTCCTGTCGCGGATTGAAAAGGATGTATCGTCCCTCCATCCCGCCGAACATCTCATAAATCTCCTTCTGCCAATCGCGGCTGTTGCCCATATCTATGGTGCCAGCCAGGAAGACTTCCTGAAACTCTGGTCATCAACCACTTCAGATGGAAGTTCCTCATGCGGACGAAGCATATACACAGCATCGGCAGCAGCATTTGCAGCACCCTCAACCGCAGACTCCCCCTGCCTGCAAGCCTGAAGAACCAGCATTGCAAGCAGAAACACGAACACACGTCTCATACAGTCAACTTTATCTTGAAACAATCGGCTTACCTTCTGCATCAATCAGCGGGCACAGTCCCGCACCGTAGCCAGACCTGACAAACAGATAGTTCACACCTGTTTCCTTGTCTACAATCACACTTGCATCTGTCATGAAGCTGTCCTTCTGCGGCTTCTGAAATTCAAATCTTTTATCCATAGTCGTGTGTTTTTATTGAATGTAAAATTACACATTTCTGAGACACCTCGGTCACTTTTATCGTAATTTTCACCTGAGGTGTTGTCAACAAAAAAGCCCAGCAATCATGCCAGGCTTTCATCTGTTATTTTAGCGTATTTTAACGGCCCCCATCGCAATCGTCATATACACTTTGCAGCCACTCTGAACATTCTTCGGCAAGCAGTGACATGAGTTTCATGTAAAACGCCGATGTTTCACCTTTTGATCTCCCGCCGAATCCGATCATACTGTGCTGCAATGTCAACATGATGCGGAGCATTCTACGCGTAAAGACGTCATCATCGAAATAATGGATAAGGGCAATGATATGTTTGTATGGACAGATACGATGGCCACATTCCCATGCATTATATGTCGCATGCGAAATGTTCAAAGCGAAAGCAATATTTTCCTGGGTAACACCTTTTCGCTGCCGAGCCTGCAGAAGGGCTGTCGAAAAATCGTCTAGAATGTTCATTTGGCGCCTCCCTTCAGATAATATGGTAAAAATTCTTCCGGCTCGCTCACGCTGATTGCAATAGGCAGTCCATCCTTACGATAAATCAGAAAGGTTTTCTTTTCATCTGTAATATATGAACGGAAAGTACCGACACCTTTCATACGAAACCATCCTATAAAGCCAAACACACCCCCTATTCCAAATATGCGGACGGCATTCTTGATACCGAATACTCGTTCACCGCCATCCAATCGTTCAATGTGATCGATATTCTGGAATGGAATGCGAATTGTCCTGATGAGTGTTCTGATGCCGATACCTTCATCATCTGAAATGATGTACAATGGGAATACTAAGAACGAAGAAAATGCCACAAGAAGCAGCACGGAAGTCAAAATGATCGCTTCCAGACTGCGCTTCATTTCTGTAAAGAAATATATCCCGAGTATAAGTGCAGCAAACACAAACAGGAATGCAAGAACAGTCGACACCCTGATGCCTTTGCTTTGAGGACATTCGTAAATTATTTTCATATCAAAACAGTATTTGGTTATTGCAAAGATACCACGTCTTGATATGACATTTTATCAGTTTTGCTGATAATTTGCTACTCCGTCAGTTTTTCCGTGGCAGAAAACGGCCTGAAATAGTGGCAGTTATATCACTGATTATCAATTACTTATTATAACCTCCGTGCTGTCAAAAGACAGCACGGAGGTTATGTTAAGTGACTGTGTGACAGCTATTTGCGCGCCACGGGTGAAACGAAAGTCAGCATTGCTGCACAGCATCCATAAAAGAAAACAGCAGGATTCAATGTGATACTGCTGTTTAACGTCCTTATACTTTCTGAAAATGTATTGTCACCTTGGTATTGGGCTCCCCTATGATATCACCGTTCAGTTCCACGGTCATTGTATTTTTGCCGAATGAAACAGGAACGCCTTCCGTCTCACCATCTGATAT
>JAFZEP010000104.1 GCA_017560625.1 Bacteroidales bacterium | reverse complement strand
GCTGCAATGAGTTCTCTGATTTCCTTCTTGGCTGCCTTCCATCGTGGTATGTCAATCTTTGTGCCGACAACCTCCACAACTTTGGCTGCGATGATGGAGCCCACCTGTCCGCAGACCTTGAGCGGCATGCCGAGTGAGTGTGCATAAAGGAAACCTGCTGCATATGTGTCGCCAGCTCCTGTTGCATCGATCGGAGTTGCAGGCCATGACTCGATGAAGTGGTATTCGTCTCCGCTCTTTACCATGGATCCGTCCTTGCCGACTTTCACGACTGCGATCTTGCAGCGGCTTGCGATGTCGTCGAGAGCTTCGCGAGGGTCAAGCTTGGTGAAGGCCTTTGCCTCAGTCTCGTTTGCAAACACGATGTCCACATAGTTCTCCACGATGTCGTGAAGGAACGCGTCGTTCGACTCCACTACGTTGTATGATGCCATGTCGATGGAGATGATGCAGCCAGCTTCTTTTGCAAGCTCCACAGCTCTGCGGATAGTCGCCTGGTTCTGAACGAGATATCCCTCGATGTGGAAGTAGTCATATCCCTGGAAATACTCCAGCTTGAGGTCTTCCGGCACGAGCTCGAGTGCTGCTCCGAGGTACACTGCGAATGTTCTCTCTGCATTAGGGGCTGTGATGAACACCATTGCTCTTCCCGATGAGTTCACGCCCTTGAGCAGAGTTGACTTGATGCCGTACTGCGCCTGGTCGCTCTTGAAGAGGTGACCGAGGTCGTCGTCGCCTACCTTGCCGATGAATCCGGACTCCATGCCGAAGATCGCCGTGCCTGTGATTGTGTTTGCGGCCGATCCTCCTGCCACGAGCTGAACGCCCATTGGCTTGAGGGTCTTCCAGATCTTGTCGCCTGTCTCCATGTCGACATGCTGCATGCTGCCCTTTGGCAGATGGAATTCTTTAAGGAATGTGTCATCAGGAAGCACAGCCAGAATGTCTGTCAGTGCGTTTCCAATACCTAATATTGAAGCCATAAAATCTTTTTGTCAGTTGAACTCACAAAGTTACAAAACTTTTGGATAAATTTGCACCCGTCATTATGAAACAGAATCTGAAGAAAATACTCAAATATCTGCTTTCAGCGTCGCTGGCTGTGGCCCTCCTCTGGTTTTCTTTCCGTGGAGTGAAATGGGAAGATTTCATGGCTCAGCTTCAGCAGTGCAGGTGGGGTTTCGTGCTTATGTCCATGGCAGCCGGTGCAGTCGCGTTCTGGCTTAGGGGACTGCGTTGGCGCCGTCTTCTTCTCCCTTTGGACTCCAGCATTTCCCGCACAACTGCATTCAACGGAATAAATATCGCCAACATATCCAACTTCGTTTTTCCGCGCATCGGCGAGTTCGTCCGCTGTGGCGTGATTGTGCGCCGTTCGCAGCCTGAGGATCTGTCGGAGCCGCTCAGGAAGAAGGCTTCATATGAGAAGGTGTTGGGTACTGTTGTAGTGGAGCGCAGCTGGGAACTTCTGGTCATGCTGCTTTTGCTGGCTGTTGTCGTGGTGGGCGGCTTCGACCGTTATGGCACCTTCTTCATGAATGAAGTCTGGAACCCTATGGCAGACAGGTTTGGACTTGGTGTGTGGCTGATTCTTGCCGGTGCTTTGGGACTGGCAGCTGCCGGTCTCTATCTGATGTGGCGCCTGCGCGAAGTCAACCGATTCTGCGGCAAGGTGTGGTCGGTTTTCCGTGGCTTGGGACAGGGCTTGTCTTCATGCCTGAGGATGGACCAGAAATGGCTTTTCTTTGCCTACACCATGATGATATGGATGATGTACTGGCTTATGGCCGCAAGCATAATGTGGGCTGCTCCGTTCCTTGGAGGCCTGACTCTCGTCGATGCACTTTTCCTTTCGCTGGTGGGCGGTCTCGGCTTCGCTGTTCCTGTGCCAGGAGGCATAGGAGCATTCCACTATGTAATCTCACTTGCTCTTTTCGGTGTATATGGCATCCCTATGGAAATGGGAATCATATATGCCACTCTTTCACACACCTCGCAGGCTGTCACTCAGATCCTCTTCGGTGCCGGGTCATACGCCTATGAGGCTTTGAAAAAATGATTTCCGTATGAAGAAACCGGTTATTATCATGTTGCTGGCCATGTCTCTCGTGGCCTGCTCTGTCGTTGATGCCCCTGCGCCGTATGGGGTTACGCCATCAGCCTCACAGGTGGAATGGCAGAAAATGGAATACAATATGTTCATGCATTTCGGTCCCAACACCTTCACCGGTGCAGAGTGGGGAAGCGGTCAGGAGAAGGCCGAACTGTTCAACCCTACTGAGATGGACTGTAGACAGTGGGCTTCGATCGCCAAGGCTGCCGGCATGAAGGGCATCATCATCACAGCAAAGCATCACGACGGATTCTGCCTGTGGCCAAATCCGGTCAGTCGTCATACCGTGGCGCAGAGTCCTTGGAGAGACGGAAAGGGCGATGTCCTGAAGGACCTGTCTGAGGCATGCCGTGAGTATGGCCTTGAGTTCGGTGTCTATATTTCTCCATGGGACAGGAATGATCCGCATTACGGTACTGATGAGTATAATGATGTATTCGTCAAGACGTTGGAGTCGGCGTTGGGAAACTACGGACATGTGTTCGAGCAGTGGTTCGACGGCGCTTGCGGTGAGGGTCCGAACGGTAAAGTACAGGTCTATGACTGGCCTCTGTACCACTCGACAGTATATAAACTTCAGCCGGACGCCATCATCTTCAGCGACGACGGTCCCGGATGTCGTTGGGTAGGAAATGAGAAGGGACAGGCCGGCAGGACATGCTGGAGCACTATGAAGATCAACGAGGATAAGAAGGACTACTCGCGTAAGATGCTCAATGAAGGTACGCCTTACGGCAATGCATGGGTGGCAGCGGAGAGTGATGTGTCCATCCGTCCGGGATGGTTCTGGAGGGAGAGCGAGAATTCTCAGGTAAAGTCGCTTCAGCACCTTTTGAAGATATATTATGAAAGTGTCGGTCGCAACTCGCTGTTCCTGCTTAATGTGCCGCCTGACACAAGAGGTTTGATCCATGAGGTGGATTCATTGCGTCTGATGGAACTGCGGGCAGCCTTGGATGAGATCTTCAGTGAGGATCTTGCAGAAGGAGCAGTGGTGGAGGCTGATAATGTAAGGGGTGGCGCAAGACGTTTTAGAGCGCAGAACATGCTTGACAAGGATTATGACAAGTACTGGGCTGTTGACGATTCCTTGACGACTGTTTCCTTCACAGTTACTCTCCCTGAACAGCGTACGTTCAATCGTATTCAGATCCAGGAGTATATCCCGCTCGGCCAGCGTGTAGCTGCCTTTACGATCGAAGCATTGAAAGAGGACGGCTCATGGGAACAGATCGCCCGTGAGACCACTATTGGATATAAACGTATAGTGCAGGTTCCTGAGACTACGACAAGCGCTCTTCGTGTCAATATTCTGGAGTCGTTTGCGTGTCCGGTGCTCAACGGATTTGCTCTATTTATGGACAATGTATATGTCAGTGATGAGGCCGGAGCAACTCCGGAAACGCCAGGATTGATAAAGGCGGCCTCTGAGCCTGTAATAGCAGATATTGGAGAAGAAATGACTCTGAAAGGCTTTGCATATACGCCGAAGGAGAATGGTGAGGGTGGAGTGATTGTGACCTGCCGCTTAGAGGTGAGTGTTGATGGCAACACCTGGTCTTTGGTAAAGGATGACATCATGTTTGACAACATAGTCAACAATCCGATAACGCAGAAGGTCGTGTTTGAGGCTCCTGTGCAGGCTCGTTATCTGCGCGTGACGCCTATCCGTGTGGAGACCGGTTCTGGAGCAGTGGGAGTGCCGAGCTCTACATATGGTGTGGCTGATATCTCTTTGCTGCTGTAAATAAATTTACCTGTTATTGCGACTTTGGCACGGCCATTGCTAATATGGTGCCATAGTTAGTTTAGTTGTTAATAATAGGGTTATATTGAAAAGCGTGCGACCAATGGCCGCACGCTTTTCTTTATTTTATTGTCAGTTCCACAGGGCAGTGGTCTGAACCCATTATCTCTGTGTGGATTTTGGCATCCACCAGTCTGTCACGCATGCTTTCCGATGCAACGAAATAGTCGATACGCCAGCCTGAGTTTCTTTTACGTGCCTGGAATCTGTATGACCACCATGAGTAGATGTCCTTCTGATCCGGGTAGAAGTGGCGGAATGTATCGATGAATCCGGCTTCCAGAAGTTCAGTGAACTTGCCTCGCTCCTCATCTGTGAATCCTGCGTTGCGTTTGTTGCTCTTAGGATTCTTGAGGTCGATCTCTTTGTGAGCCACGTTGAGGTCGCCGCATATGATCACGCCCTTGCCAGTCTGTTCCAGTTTGCAAAGGTAGCCTCTGAAGGCATCCTCCCATGTCATTCTGTAGTCAAGTCTCTGGAGCTCGTCCTGTGAGTTAGGGGTGTAGACACACACGAGGTAGAAGTCTTCCATCTCCATAGTGATTACACGTCCCTCCTTGTCATGCTCCTCGATTCCGATCCCGTAGCTTACGCTTACAGGCTCGTGCTTGGTGTAAATGGCAGTTCCGGAATATCCTTTCTTCTCGGCGTAGTTCCAATACGACTTGTATCCCGGGAACTCAAGATCAAGCTGTCCAGCCTGCAGCTTTGTCTCCTGGAGACAGAAAAAATCGGCGTCAAGTTCAACAAAAATATCTGCGAACCCCTTGCCGCACACAGCCCTCAGGCCGTTCACATTCCATGATATGAATTTGTACATCAGATGCAGTTCGTTATTCAAGTGTCCACTCAGTGCCGTCCTTGGTGTCCTTGATCTGGATGCCGATCGCTTTGAGGTCGTCGCGGATCTTGTCGCATGTTGCCCAGTCCTTAGCGGCCTTGGCTGCCTTGCGCTGCTCGAGGACCATGTTGATGAGTCCATCCATAGTCTGAGTCGCCTTGCCGCCTTCGCTCTCCTCGTCACGAAGACCGAGAACTCCGAACACAACGTTGTCGAAGAGGTCAACGAGTGCCTTGTAGTCTGAAGCGTCAAGTGTGAGTTTCTTGTCCTTTACAGTGTTGATGATGCGTACTGCCTCGAATACCTGAGCGAGTGCCATAGGTGTGTTGAGGTCGTCGCAGAGTTTGTTGTATACTTCCTCGATGAGTGCCTTCACCTCAGCATTTGTTGCTGTGATTGTCTCAGGAGCAACTGCTTCTACGAACTCGCCGTATGCGAGTGCCGGAGCAGCCTGTACTCCTGCTGCAGCCGCAAGTGTCTTGAGATCCTTTGCTGCCTGCATGATTCTCTTAAGACCTTTTTCTGCTGCCTGGAGAGCCTCGTTGCTGAAGTCGAGTGTTCCGCGGTAGTGAGCCTGGAGGATGAAGAAACGCACTGTCATAGGAGTGTATGCCTGAGCAAGTTTCTCATGCTTTCCAGCGAACAGCTCAGGAAGAGTGATGAAGTTGCCGAGCGACTTACCCATCTTCTTGCCCTCGATAGTGATCATGTTGTTGTGCATCCAGTACTTGACACCGCCGCATCCGCGTGATGCTGTGTTCTGTGCGATCTCGCACTCGTGGTGCGGGAAGAGGAGGTCCATTCCGCCACCGTGGATGTCGAACTCCTTGCCGAGGTACTTCTCGCTCATTGCAGAGCACTCGAGGTGCCATCCTGGGAATCCGTCGCTCCATGGTGAAGGCCAGCGCATGATGTGCTCTGGTGATGCCTTCTTCCAAAGTGCGAAGTCGTATGACGCTCTCTTGTCCTGCTGTCCGTCAAGGTCGCGTGTGCCTTCCTTCACTTCGTCAAGTGTGCGTCCTGAAAGGATGCCGTATTTATGGTCTTTATCATATTTGAGTACGTCGAAATAGATCGATCCGTTGCTCTCATATGCATATCCTGCATCAAGGATCTTCTTCACGAGGTCAATCTGCTCGATGATGTGGCCGGAAGCGCGTGGCTCGATAGATGGAGGAGCCACGTTGAGCATACGCATAGCCTCATGGTAGGCGAGTGTACATCTCTGCACCACCTCCATAGGCTCAAGCTGCTCGAGGCGAGCCTTCTTTGCGATCTTGTCCTCTCCCTCGTCAGCGTCATGCTCAAGGTGTCCCACGTCTGTAATGTTGCGCACATAGCGCACCTTATATCCAAGATGCTTGAGCAGCTTTACAAACACGTCATATGTCACACCTGGACGCGCATGTCCCAGGTGAGCGTCACCGTACACTGTAGGTCCGCAGACATAAAGTCCCACATGTCCCTCGTTGATCGGTGTGAAGAGTTCCTTCTTTCGCGAAAGCGAATTGGTTATATATAATTCTCTCATATTCTATATGTTTACACAACCTACAAAGATAGTGATATTATTTTATTAGTAGTATTATTATGACCGGAATAATACCACTATATAAAAACGACGACCAGTTGCCCGATCGTCGTTTGCAGTAATTTTCAATGTGTTTCTTAGAACAGGTAACGGAAACATACACCTGCGCTTGATGGAGCCCAGAATCCGCGGCCGAGTCCTACTCCGATTGTCTGTCTGAAGTCAAACGAAATCTGAAGAGGGAACCAGAATGAGTACTCGATACCGATCATACCGGCTGCACCGATCGTAAAGTAGTTGCTTTCTCCAATGCCGAGACCTACAGTTGCGCCAGGACCTGCGTAGAGTCCCCATGAACCTCTGTCTGACCAATCTGGCTCAAAGATTTCGAAGTTGTAGATTCCACTGACTCCTACGTTGAAATCTCCAACGCCGAATTCGTACTCGAGACCTGCGTCAACCTCCACGAAGTTGCTGCCCAACTGGTGCTGGTAGCTGACCTCTCCGCCATTTCCAATACGAAGACCGATCGCTCTTGGCTGAGCAGATGCAGCAACTGCAAAACCAAGCATCATTGCTGCTACAAGAATAATCTTTTTCATGAGTTTTATGATTTTTGTTGTTTTTGTCATGTCGACATTTACAAAGTTATATAAACTTTTGGGATTAGTGCACTAAAAACGACGACCAGTTGCCTGATCGTCGTGTATGATGGAGTTTTAAGACTCTTAGAATCTGTAGCGTACACTGAGCGCTGGGCACCATCCGCCGAAGTAGAAACCTGCTCCGTTTGAGGCAACGATGCCGATCTGTGGTCTGATATCTACAGAGAGCTGAAGAGGGAACCAGAATGTGTACTCAAGTCCTACCTGACCTGCAATTGCGATGTTGAATGAACTTGTGTCACCACCGAAGCCCAGACCCAAAGCTGCACCAGGACCTGCGTAGAATCCCCAGTCGCCTCTGTCTGTCCAATCTGGATGTGACAGCATATAGTTGTATGTCGCTGCAACATTCAATGAATTGAAACCGCTGAGTCCGAGGTCTGCTTCAATGAAGTTAGAACCCATCTGGTGCTGATAAGAAAGCTCAGCGCCGTATCCACCACGAAGACCGATTGCTCTAGGCTGAGCAGATGCAGCAAATGTAAAACCAAGTACCATTGCTGCTACAAGAATGATCTTTTTCATAATCTAAAAGTTTTTGTTTGTGTTTATCCTGTTTTCGGAATGACAAATATAATAAAAAATATAGTCTGCCAGACTTACTTGTCGAGCAGACTATATTTTTTTGTGCTTATGCTGTTAGAAGCAGTAAGTTGCTGTGAGACCTCCGTTGAAGAGACCTGTGCGGTAGAAGCTCATGCCACCGTTGTAAGCAACGAGACCGATGTGTGGAGTGATGTCAACTGCAAGACGGATAGGAAGCTTCTTGAAGAGGATACCGAACTTTGCCTCACCGGCAACACCGAAGTTTACGTGATGGTTACCAGCACCTACGAAAGCACCGACACCGGCGTCGAAGAACCACCATCCGAGGTTTGGAGTCCATGCCCAATCCTTAGGGTTCCAAACATGGAGAGCTGTGAAGCTGAATCCGCTGTCCCAGTTCCAACCGAGACGACCCTCGATCTGAACATCCTTGCCGTAGAACACCTCACCAACGAACTCAGCGCCAGAACCAACGCGGAGACCGAGTGCACATCTAGTGTCCTGTGAAATGTTGAACGCATCCTTTACCTTGTTCTGTGCAGAAGCTGTTGCTACGCAAAGCACGGCTGCCATGATAAGTAAAATCTTCTTCATAGTGTTTTGTTTTTAGTGTGGTTTCCAGAATTGCTGCGACGTTTTTAGCGCGCATCTCTCGCAAAGGTAGGTAAACTTTTTTAAATGTTACATTCTTCCCCGCCATTTTTTTGAGGATTCACCGGATTCTTTTATGTCAAATTGTAGGATTTTTTGCCCCTGTCGTCTACACTACGGTGACTCTTCCGTCTGTCGATGCTGTGATTTTCCCGTTGTTGCTGCTTGCCAGATGACGGAAATATTCTACAAAATAGTCCCTGATCACCTCCGGCGCGTCGCTTCTGCTTATTGCGTTTTCGAAGCCGTATCTTTCCAGTTCCACGAGGTAGTCGATAGTCGCCACTGTGTAAGTCTTGTTGTTGTCGATGGCCTTGCCGTTCACTGTGACAGACTTCACTTTCTTGTTGCTGATGACCAGTTTTACGTTTGAACTTACCGGAAGACCGCCGTTCGAAGCCATGTAGTTGAACATAGTCTTCAGGTCGCTACCTTTCAGTGTGATGACAGAAAGGACATTGTCAAATGGATAGACTGCATACACATCCCCTATAGTAAGGTCTCCTGCAGAAATCTCTGCTCTAAGTCCTCCGGAATTGTATAGGCTGACATCCACGTCTGTGTCCAGGTATTCCTTTGCCATCCACACGAGTGCATCACCTGTGAGATTGTAGAGCGGACTCTCAGGGGTGCCTTTTCTGATGGCCTGAGGGCAGTTTCCGATCACCTCCTCCATCTTGTATGACACCGATGCAGTGTACTCGTCAACGATTGCCGAAAAGTCGGGATCAAGTTTCTTGTCAAGGTGGTTCTTGACAGGGATGAGTTTGTATGTGAATGTCGGTCTGCCGTTGTCATTGAGCTTGATCTTGGCGTAACCCAGGCAGATGCCTTTGCTGCCGGTCTGCACTACGGGCACACTCTCATTCTCCTTGTTCTTGACGAAGTCCGCATAGTTGAGGAATGTGTGTGAATGGCCTCCGATGATCATGTCTATGTTCTTGGTGTTCATCGCGATGCCTCGGTCGTAGTAGACTTCGGAGCTGTTCTTCTCATATCCCAGATGAGAGAGTGCTATCACGATGTCCGCTCCCTGATCACGAAGCTCCTTTGCAAGGTCGTCAGCGACATTGATTGCGTTCTGCCACTCGACTCCTTCCCTGGCTGACGGTGCCACAAGGTTGTCCAGCTTGACATTAAGGCCTATGAATCCTACCTTTATGCCGTTCTTTTCGATGATCATCGACTGCTCGACCCTGTTGAATAGGCCTGTGCGTGTGAAGTCATAGTTTGAGGCGACCACCGGCACGTTGCTCCATGTCAGCATGTCCTGCAGACCTGTCATCTTCTTGTCGAACTCGTGGTTGCCCACGGTGCGCACGTCGTATCCGAGAAGGTCCATGACCTTAGTCTCCACAACTCCATTGAGCAGACTGAAATAGTATGTACCCTGGACATAGTCGCCGGCGTCCGCAAGGAACACGGTCTTCTCCTCAGTCCTCACACTGTCCACCAACGCCTTTATTCTCTTGACTCCGCCTCTGTCGGCATTATAAGTCTCCTCCTTGCTGAGCGGCTCGATCTGGCTATGGAAGTCGTTTGTAAACAGGATCACGAATTCGTTTTCCTTCGGTGCTGCCTGACCGCCTTCATCGCCGCTACCCGGCTGTTCGCCGCTACCCGGCTGTTCTCCGCTACCCGGCTGTTCTCCGTTGCCCGGATCCTGTCCTTCTTCGTCTCCGTTGCCAGACTGGTCTCCGCTGCCAGACTGTTCTCCGCTGCCCGGCCCTTCCGGCTCGCCCCCTTCCGGCTTCTCGGTATTGCCCGGCTTTTGGGTATTCGATGGATTGTCTTCCAGCCTGTCCTCACATCCGGCAAGGCCAAATGCCAAAACAGCTATCAGTATGGCGCCTATCAGTTGTCTGAATATTTTCATGTTTATTATTTTATTATGTTGCTTTTCATGTTTATTATCTCGCTTTTTGCTTATACCTATTGTCTTTGTTGCTTATCGCCACAAAGATAGTCTATTGCCGCAAAATATGCCTCATGACTGCCCTTAGACTATTGCCGCCATGCAGATTTTTCTTTTTTTTAAAATGATTTCCTTTTTTTAAACAAACTTTTTCTCTTTTTTAAACACCGTCTCCTCTGCTCTCCATAACTTTGGAAATCTCAAGGCATGGTGCTTATCAGCATGATTGTGATAGTTCACGGAAGTGGTGATATGTCTTCCCATCTTCTTGAAAGTGGTGGCACTTAATGTCTTGAATAATAATAAGTTAAGTAAGCGTCTCCAGAGTTACGTCCTGACGTCCGCTTTGGTCTGATCTACCTTTGTGCTTCATTAAAATCATGTAGATATGGACGCACAATCTAATCCTATTCCAGAGCCTGCCGGTGTACGCTATGCGCGCGTCTGGGCTG
>JAFZEP010000103.1 GCA_017560625.1 Bacteroidales bacterium | reverse complement strand
TCGCTGATCTTCTTGAATGTCCTTTCGATTCCGATTTTTTCGACGATTTCTTCGGTCTCGCGAAGACCGGCTGTGTCGATGAAACGGAAGAGGACTCCGTCGATGTTGAGTGTCTCTTCGACTGTGTCGCGAGTGGTTCCGTGGACGTCGGAAACGATCGCGCGGTCTTCGCCGAGAAGCGCGTTCAGAAGGGTGCTCTTTCCTGTGTTTGTTGCTCCTGCGATTGCTACCGGAACTCCGTTCTTGATCGCGTTTCCGAGCTTGAATGAATCAATGAGGCGGGACACATGTGCGATCAGAGCTGCGAGGAGTTCATTGAGACGTGTGCGGTCTGCAAACTCTACCTCTTCCTCGCTGAAGTCCAGTTCAAGCTCCATGAGTGATACAAGCTCGAGAAGCTCCGAGCGCATACCCTTTAGCTCTGACGAGAAGCCTCCTTTCATCTGCTTGAAGGCGATTCTGTGAGCTGCTGCGTTCTGTGATGCGATGACGTCTGCGACTGCTTCGGCCTGTGCGAGGTCCATCTTGCCGTTCAGGAATGCTCTCTGGGTGAATTCGCCAGGTTCTGCGGCACGGCATCCAGCTGCATAAAGTAGGTCCATGACAGAAGAAACGATGTATGATGAGGCGTGGCACGAGATCTCGACTGAGTTCTCGCCGGTGTATGAATGTGGTGCGCGGAACACGCTCACAAGCACTTCGTCCATAAGCGCTCCTGAGGCATCGTAGATGTTGCCGAACTTGATTGTGTAGCCTCCGTCCTCAGCGATTGATCCTTTGCGGCAGGTGATGACCTTGTCTGCAATGTTCAATGCCTCTGGGCCGCTTACCCTGATCACTGAAATTGCGCCTGTTCCCGGAACTGTCGCCGGTGCGCAGATTGTATCTTCGTTTTTGATGTACATCGTATATCGTTTTATTTCTATGGGGCTTCGCAGCGCCCTTTTTGTCTGAACGTTATGCCGGCCATAAATTTTTGGCCTGTTTTTCTGGCCGATCTAGTCAAATTAAGTCGCTCGGCCATAAATTGGCCTGTTTTTCTGGCCGACCTAGTGAAATTCAGTCGCTCGGCCATAAATCGGCCCGTTTTTCTGGCCGACCTGGTCAGATTCAGTCGCTCGGCCATAAATTGGCCCGTTTTTCTGGCCGACCTGGTCAAATTCAGTCGCTCGGCCATAAATTGGCCTTAAACGTGGGCGGAGTAGGCGAAGCTGGCGCCAAGCCAGAACGCTGCAAGGTTATGCCAAAATACCGCCGGCAAAATTACCACATTATATACATAAACCGAAATTTAATTTGTGGAATTCGGGGCAAATTGCGTATATTTGCAAGGTTTTACGGATATGTAAAAACGAAATCAAGTTACAATTTATAACGGGAAACGCTATGTGTAGGCAGTCAAACGTCGGTACATATTTGACACTCAGCGCATTACATGATAATGCTCAGTCATTCGTTTTCCATTTACATACTATTATTGTCGGCCATTTTCTCTTTTAGAGAAGTGGTCGTTTTTTTATATACGAGATTGCCACGGCATGAATGCCTCGCAATGACGTGGGGAGACGAACCTTGCAATGACGTGAGCGGACAGACCTCGCAATGACGTGCGGGAACCAATCTCACAATGACGTGAAGGAAATAATAATTAACAAACGATATAAAATGAAACTTAAAGCAACACTTCGTCTGGAGAACGGCATGGAATTCCACGGCTGGTCATTCGGAAGCGCACAGGCGGTCAGCGGAGAGGTAGTATTCAACTCTTCGATGGTAGGTTATCCTGAGCAGCTTACAGATGCGACATACAGCGGACAGATCCTTTGCCTCACTTATCCACTTATCGGTAACTATGGTGTGCCATCTGAGGAACTTCTCGCTGAGAGCCTTTCAAAGAACTTCGAGTCTGACAGGATCCATCCTAAGGGTCTCATCGCGTTCGATGTCTGCGAGGACTATAGCAACTGGGAGGCTGTAAAGGGCCTTGAGCAGTGGATGAATGAGCAGAACCTTACAGGTATCTATGGTATTGACACTCGCGAGCTTACAAAGATCCTTCGCGACAAGGGCCCGATGACAGGTTGCATCATTCCAGAGGGTGCTGCAAAGCCAGAGGAGGCAGTTAAGCCTACTCCAGCTGACGTATGCTGCAAGGAGACAATCGTTTATCCGGCACAGCCATCCCAGGATGTAGAGAACATCAACGGCAGCAAGGCTGCGACAACTGCCGGCAAGAAGGTGGTTGTTGTTGACCTTGGCGTAAAGCACAGCATTATCAGAGGCCTTCTCGCTCGTGGAGCAGAGGTTATCCGTGTGCCTTTCGACTACGACTTCACTGAGATGGAGTACGACGGCGTATACGTGTCTAACGGTCCTGGATGCACTTGCAACTGCGAAAAGACTGTAGAGATCCTCAAGAAGGTGCTCGCCGGCAATAAGCCAGTGTTCGGTCTTGGCATGGGATATCACCTCATTGCCAAGGCTGCAGGATGCGAGCTTGAAAGACTCGCTCATCCGCACAGAAGCGCTAATCAGCCAGTTCGTAAGGAGGGCACAAACCGCACATACGTTTCAACTCAGAACGTATACCGCGCAGTGAAGGCTGCTTCTATCCCTGCAGGATGGGAAGTTTACTTCACAAACCTCAATGACGGCGCTGTTGATGGTCTCCGTCACAAGACCAAGCCATTCATCGGTCTCAACTTTGCCCCAGAAGTTTGCGTAGGCCTTACTGAGAATGTCACCCCACTTGACGAATTTGTATCGAAATTATAATTGAGATTGCCACGTCACTTCGTTCCTCGCAATGACGTGAAAAAGAAGAAGAATTATGATTGACAACACTATAAAGAAAGTAGTAGTGCTCGGTTCGGGAGCACTCAAGAT
>JAFZEP010000102.1 GCA_017560625.1 Bacteroidales bacterium | reverse complement strand
GGGTTGACCTCTGCGCAGACGCTCACTACGCCTGAAATCACGCCGGCCTTAGGCTGTGCGCCTGACATACCACCGAGACCTGCTGTCACGAAGAGCATGCCCTTCATGTTCTCCTCAGTGCCGGCAAGGCCGCGTGCCTTGAGCTGCTTGCGGGCAGCGTTCATCACAGTAATAGTTGTTCCATGAACGATACCCTGAGGGCCGATGTACATATATGAACCTGCAGTCATCTGACCGTACTGCGACACTCCGAGAGCGTTGAACTTCTCCCAGTGGTCAGGCTTCGAATAGTTCGGAATAACCATACCGTTAGTAACGATCACGCGAGGTGCGTCCTTGTGGCTAGGGAAGAGTCCGAGAGGGTGGCCTGAGTACATCACGAGAGTCTGCTCGTCAGTCATTGTCGCGAGGTACTGCATCACGAGACGGTACTGAGCCCAGTTCTGGAACACGGCTCCGTTACCGCCATAAGTGATGAGCTCGTGCGGATGCTGAGCTACACGGTAGTCCAGGTTGTTCTGGATCATCGCCATGATCGCAGCAGCCTGCTTTGACTTTGCCGGATACTCGTCGATAGGACGTGCATACATCTCGTAGTCAGGACGGAGACGGTACATGTAGATGCGACCGTACTCCTTGAGCTCCTGTGCGAACTCCTCGGCGAGAACCGCATGGTTCTCGGCAGGGAAGTAGCGGAGGGCGTTCTTGATTGCGAGCACCTTCTCCTCTGCGCTGAGGATCTCCTTGCGCTTAGGGGCGTGGCTCACTGTCGTATCATAAGGCTTCGGCTCCGGAAGTACCACCGGAATACCAGTCAATATATCTTCGTGGAATTTGTTCATATATGGTGAAAATGTAACTACTTGATTATTAGTTTGTTGTTTAATCTGCTTGCTGCACTTCTGCGGCAAGCAGATTGTGTAAATCACTGAAATGCAACACTTTAGTTTTTAGGCTATTTTGCCGTTCACGATCTCCAGCACCTCGGCCTCGGCAGCTACGGCTGCTGCGGCGATCTGGGCTGCCTCGGCGCAAAGGCGCTCGGCTGCCTCGCGGTCAGCGAGGCCTGCGGCGTTGATGCGCACATTGAGCTGTGCTCCGAGCACTGCGCTGCGCGCAGCGAGTGCGCCTACGCCAGCGTCAGACACTGAGTTAGGGTTGCCCTCTGCTGCCATTGCGCGTACGATGTCGAACACTTCGAATGCTGTCTTCATGGTCTTCAAAGGAACCTCAGTAGCATAGAGTGTCGCTGCCTCGAGAGCGGCTGCGCGTGCTGCCTTCTCCTCCTCTGAGCCCTTAGGCATGCCGATGGCTGCCATGATCTTGTCGAATGCTGCAGTGTCCTCGTCAACCAAAGCAAGAAGTCTGCGCATTACGTCCTGACCCTTGTCTGCCCAGTCTGAGAACTCCTTCCAACGCTCGTCCCAGCCTGCCTTGTGTGAAGAAAGGTTGGCAACCATTGTTCCGAGAGCTGCTCCGAGAGCTCCCATGTATGCTGAAATAGATCCGCCGCCTGGAGCTGGTGACTCAGATGCTGTCTCATATGCGAAGCCCTTGCAAGTCATGCGTACGAGGCGCTCCTTCGCTGCTGCTTCAGCTGGATCCTCGATGAGGAACTCCACAACCTTCTCAGCAGGGTTGAACGGCTTGAGGTCGTCAAGTCCCATAGACTTAACGGCGATCTTCATGATCTCCTCCTCTGAGATACCTGTCGAGCGCTGCTGCTTCTCGAGGAAGTAGCGGCCAGCCTCGATGAGGGTACGCTTTGGCACGAGTCCTACGATCTCGGTTCCAGTCACGCGAAGTCCGCGAGCCTGCGCTGCACGGCAAACCTCGTCGAATGCCACGTGGAGTGGGGTAGTGTTGATGTCTGTGATGTTCATTGACACCTGAGCGATGCCATATTCGTCGATGAACCAGCCGATAGCCTTGCAGCCCTTGAGTGTGCCTGGGATCATCACTGTCTTGCCGTTTTCGTCCTTCACGATCTTGCCTGTGATAGGGTTGCCCTCTCTCTTCGGACGGCCCTTCTCGCGTACGTCGAATGCGATTGCATTGGCACGGCGTGTTGATGTTGTATTCAAATTATAATTCACTGCAATGAGGAAATCACGTGCGCCTACGTTAGTCGCTCCAGCCTGCGCTGTGCGCTCTGTGTAGCATCCTGGGCCGAAGTCCGGCTGGCGGTCAGGGTCTCCCATCTTCTCAGGAAGAGCCTCGTACTCGCCGGCGCGGCACACTGCAAGGTTCTTGCGCTCAGGCTTCTGAGCTGCAGCCTCATAGCAGTAGCAAGGGATCTCCAGTTCATTATAAATGCGCTCAGCCAGCTTTCTTGCCAGTTCAGCGCATTCTTGGAGTGTAATACCGGAAATAGGAATAAGTGGAAGCACGTCAGTTGCACCTGAGCGTGGATGGGCACCATGATGCTGACGCATGTCGATAAGTTCACCAGCGCGCTTTACGCCCTGGAACGCAGCCTCTACAACAGCCTCTGGGCTGCCGACAAATGTCACGACTGTACGGTTGGTCGCCTCACCCGGATCAACGTCCAGGATCTTCACACCACCAGCTTTCTCGATAGAAGCTACGATAGAATTGATGACTTCCATGTTGCGGCCTTCACTGAAATTAGGCACGCATTCGATGATTCTTTCCATATGTATGTTTTGTGTTATTTTTATGATCTATAAATTTACAATTTATAAAGGTAGCGGATTTGCCGCAAATTCACAAAAATATTCGTATATTGCAGTCAACCAACAGCGCGTACAGATGAAAAAGCTTGTAATGCTCCTGCTGGCAGTCGTGGCACTCTCGTCATGTTCGGCCGCAATCAAATATGTTTCATTGGAGCCGTTATATAACGAGCAGTGGATGGGAAGGTCCCATGCAGACATCGTCAGTGAATATGGCGCACCGGACCGTATGGAGTCAGACGGCCTTGACGGAACCATCCTTGTATATGAGACTTACACGGAAAATATGGACAAGGAGTTCACACATTTCTTCATTGGCAGCGACAGCCGCTGCTACATGGTCAAGACTAATCAGGTTGAAGCAGATCCGGACAGCGTAAAGCGCTCAAAGAGAGTGTTCTGGACGTCATATGGCCTGGGCTTCGGAGCCGTGATACTGCTGTTCATCGGCCTTGTGGTGTAAATTATCGACAACTAAATCATATCACTATGAAAAGACTGTTATTCGTGTCTGTTATGGCACTCATTCTCGCTGCGTGCGGTCAGGAGGCTTCGCAGAAGACATTTGTGTTTGAAGGCAATCCTCTGGTGAGAGACTGCTACACGGCCGATCCGGCTCCGATGGTCTCTTCGGACGGAAGGCTTTATGTCTACTGCGGACATGACGAGTGCTTTGAAGACAAGCCTGGATATGAAGGCAAATATGGCTTCAACATCACTGAATGGCTCTGCTATTCGACAGAAGATATGGTCACATGGACCGATCATGGCGTGATAATGAAGCCTACAGACTTCTCGTGGGCGATAGGCGAGGCATGGGCATCGCAGGTAATGGAGTATGAAGGCAAATATTATTTCTTCGTGTCTACCCAGTGCGGTGACCCTAACTGCAAGGCAATCGGCGTTGCCGTATCAGACAAGCCGGAAGGCCCATACGTGGATGCCATCGGAAAGCCTCTCATTACAGACGAGATGACCGACAACGGTCCGCGAGGCTGGTGGAACGACTTCGATCCGACAGTGATGGTAGATGACGACGGCACACCATGGCTGTGCTGGGGCAACGGAACATGCTTCCTTGCGCCTCTCAAGCATAATCTCGTAGAACTGGATGGCCCTATAACCATCCTTCCGATGGAGAACTATGTAGAAGGCCCTTGGCTCTACAAGCGTAACGGTCACTACTACAATGTCTACGCGTCGATGGGACAGACTCTTGAGACCATTTCATATGCCATGGCTCCGGCGGTAGAAGGCCCTTGGACATTTATGGGAGAACTCATGGGTGAGGAAAAGGACAGCTTCACAATCCATCCGGGCGTGATAGACTATAAAGGCAAATCATACCTATTCTATCATAACACCTCTCTCTCTTTGGACGGCTACGGCCCTGCCACAGGACGCAGGAGCATCTGCTTCACCGAGATAGCTTACGATCAGGATGGACTCATCCATTTGAAATAGTAGAAAGGTAGGCTTTCCAGAGGCCTGCCTTTTTGATTGGTAAGGTCTTTGCCTTGCGGGCGGATGTTAGTACTTTAATTGTTAGTGTTATGAAACATCTGATCATTGCGACATCGCTCGCAGCTGCGCTTCCAATTGTGGCATGCAGCAAAGATTTCGACAATTCCACAGTAAAGGAGTTCAACCTATCGCGCTATCTAGGTGTGTGGTATGAGGTCGCACGTTATGACCATAGCTTCGAAAAAGGTATGGACAACACGATGGCTCAGTACGTACTTCAGGATGACGGAACGGTCGTGGTGCTGAACACAGGATGGAAGGACGGTGAGTTCAAGCTTGCTGAGGGCAAGGCGAAATATCCCGATCCGACAGGTGAGCCTGGCGCTTTGCGTGTGTCCTTCTTCTGGTTCTTCTATTCGGACTACAACGTCATGATTGTGGATGAAGACTATCAGATTTCCCTTGTCGGAAGCAAGGCTGAAAAGTACCTGTGGATATTGTCCCGCACACCTGTCCCAGATCCGGCACTGTTGGAAATGGTCATCAATGAGGCCGAGCGCCGCGGTTATGACACTTCTGAACTGATTTGGGTTGACCAAAGCCGCAACATTGCTTCGTTGGAAGGCGGTCAGTAAACTATATAGTTATATTAATATTATACATATATAGTCAGAATCCTTATTGAACTCTTAATTGAAATGTGCAAAAACTTGTTGAAAATCAATAGGTTGGCGCATTTTTATTTTTGAATCTAATTCATAGTTTTGCCGCACCTTCTGCAGAGGTGCATGTTTAATTCAAAAGAGTGAAATTATGAAGAAGATTTTGGAAGTGCTGGAAACCAGCAGTGGAGAGTTGAAGTTTCATACTGACGTGGATGTGAAGAGGAATCCGGCGGCAGTGATGGATGTGGCCAGCAGTGCGGTATTCACCATGGCGACTAAATTATGGGGAGGTCAGGAGGATTCGGTGATTGCGGTCATCCGTGCGCTTTTCGTGGCAGATATGGCTCTTAGCGTCGACCGCAAAGCAATCATACAGGGTTTGGGGCATGAGGCCGAAAGAATGGCACAGGTGTTCAATGAAATGATGAGCAAGATGGTGGCCGAGGGCAAGGCCCAGACCTTCGGTCCGGGCGTCAAGCCGCCTTCAGGTAAACTGAAGAATTAGAAACGGCTGGAGGCGCTCTTTGGGCTGTCGATGGCGAACCAGAGTGCTATTGCACAGCCGATGACAGGGACCAGCAGGAAGTGCTTCCAAGTGCCGATGAAAGTTCTGATGCTGGAAATGACACCCTCGCTGACCGATTCTGGGTCGATAGGGTAGAGATATGCCAGCAGTGTGACGATTATTCCGCAGATCAAGCCTGCGGTCAAGGCTGTTATCACAGCTATGCGTCCATGTCTGCGCTGTCGGTCCACCTCGGTCTTGATACCCTCTACAGCGCGCATCTTCTGCTGCACTTCAAGTAGAAATGCAGGGTCTTCCTTCACCTGAGGCTTGTTGTCTCTGAGGAATGAGTCTATGTCCATGTTTTTCATTGCAGTAGGGATTTGAGATGGTTACGTCCGACTGAAAGGTGGTATTTTACTGTGCCGACCGGAATCTGAAGGATGGAGGCGATGTCCTTGATGCTGCGGTCTTCGAAATAGTGGAGAGCGATCACCGCCTTCTCCTTTTCCGGCAGCTGGTCCAATGCCTGGTAGAGCCGCTGATGCCTGAATGATGCATCGGTCTCTTCCGTTGCCGGGACATTCAGCGCTTGCGGTGAATCTGCCGGTATGGTTTCAGGCCGCTGCTTGCGGCAGTGGTCTATGTAGCAGTTATATGCAATCCTGAACAGCCATGTGCTGAACTTGGACAGTCCGAGGAAAGATCCGGAGGATACATACGCACGTACGAGAGCATCCTGTGCTATGTCATCCGCCTCCTGGGCGTTGCCACAACACAGTGCAAGCAGGAATCTTCTTAGTGATTCCTGCTCTGCTCTGACGTGATCAATGAAATTCTCCGGTGACATCGTAGTTACTCTCTTGTCAGGGTCTTTTCTTCGGCTGAGATCTCTTTCGCAAGCATCTTTCTGCCGACAAAGAACACGATGAAGAATGAAACTCCGATTGCAAGCCAGATGCCGCCGAAAACAGATGGTATAACTGCTGAATCGTTTGACATTCCAGGCTGAAGATTGATTCCGTTCACAATGCCGATGGTGAGGAATACGATTCCCATCAGTGTGAAAATGCATCCGGCTGTGAGACGTTTGAGGAGTCGTTCCTTGATGGTCTTGCCACCAATTGGTGAGGCAATCAGATTTGTGTCGATCTGAGCTCCTGACTCCATGGCTTTGAGAAGGAGTTCTGTCTTGCGGTTTATCTCATTCTGACGAGCGCGTGTCACAAGCCAAACGATCATAACAGGCAGTGCGACGAAAATACCGAGGGGTACTAAAACTTTGTCCATAATCTATAATTTTTGATGTTTGATATTTCCTCTTTTTGAGCGTTTTCATCCATTAGACGTAGAGACGCATCGAAAGGTTGGAAAAATCTGCATGCGAGACGTAAAATTAACCAAAACTTTGCAAATATGCCTGTTTAGGGATGTCGATACTGACAAATGGCTATATTTGTGTCCGATGTCAGACAAACTAACCCCACAGCAGCGCAGCCAATGCATGTCCCGCATCCGAGGGAAAGACACCAAACCGGAGATTCTGGTTAGGAAGGGGCTTCATGCCCGTGGTTTCAGGTTCAGACTCCAGGACAGGAAACTGCCTGGCCGTCCCGATATAGTGCTCCCGAAGTATGGGGTTGCGATCATGGTTAACGGATGCTTCTGGCATGGTCACAAGGGTTGCCGCTATGCAACTAAACCTAAGTCCAACGTGGAGTTCTGGCAGTCCAAGATCCAAAGGAACCAACACCGCGACGAGGTCACGTCCGCACACCTTGAAGCCCTTGGCTGGCATGTGATTACCATATGGGAGTGTGAACTTAGATCAGCAGATGCATTGCAGTCCAGACTGGACGTCCTGGCAGATGAAATCCGCAACGCCGGACGTGCTAAGGACGAGCGCAGCCAGCAGCAGAAAGCCAGCGCAGCAGCCATGAAAAAGGAGCGCGAACAGATGCTTGAAAGGCAGTCTCGCCTCGAAGCTGAGATCAACGCTATGTTCCCGATCCCCAAACGTATCAGAAAGGAGTCCTTTAATGACTAAAAATTACCGTAAATCAAAATTACAATTTGCAATTAAGAAAAATTTGACTACCTTTGCACCCACTTTCCGGTAAAACGGGAAAACATAAGGATCGGTTCGGTAGCTCAGTTGGATAGAGCAACAGCCTTCTAAGCTGTGGGTCTTGGGTTCGAATCCCAACCGAATCACGAAATAATCAATGCAACTCACTAATTATAAGCGAGTTGCATTTTTCGTTTAGGTGACTTTTCCCCACATTTGTCCCACATCTCGTCACTTAAGGCTAAAATATCGACAAAAAACGGTCAGAAACTGAATCTAACTGAATTTCCCTCAAACGGAATAAAAGAACAAGAGTACTTAATTAGCTTGTTTTCAACGATTTCGCTCAAGAACATTCATATACATTCAGCCCTATTTGAAAAGCAAATTTGCACCTAATTATGCAACAAAAAAGGCAATCTTCTCCAACAGAAGACTGCCTTTTTTATGCATTCATGAATTTGTCCCACATTTGTCCCACATCTCGCCAAAGAAGGATTTTTCTGGTAATACTCTCATTCCGCTGTTTTTACAATATTAAGGTATATAAGTTTACCCCACAGCACACTACTCCAACACCATACATTTTTTACTTCTGATATTTCAGAAGGAAAGAAATCTTCTATTTTTACATCCTCAAGTAATTGCTTACTCTGCATCCTGCTTACATATGGTCCTTTTGAGAAATAATCAGCCCACATATTAAATGCTGCAATAAGATCTGGAGCCCGATGCTGACTTATAAAAGTACCTCCTTTAAATTCAACAATAAATGTGTATGTTCCCATTATCTATTCCCTTTAGCATTCCTACTATGATTCTCACGATTCGAGGGCATCAGATGAACTGTGTCGAGGCCTGATATGTGATATACTTCTTCGCTTTCTCACGAAGGTTCTGCAAACTTATGAAGTTTTTTCAGTTCCCCCAAATTTTACCACAATTTTCCCACATAGAATGAAATTGATTAAAAATTTATGATTACAAACAGAAGAAGTGCATCGTATAAAGACCTGAATATAAGTCTATTCCATCAAAATGCCTTCATTGAAGTTTAGTCATATTCAGCCTTGTCGTTCCCAACCGAATCGCACTAGGATAACGCGCTGCAAATCAAGTAATTGCGATTGTAGAGCGTTTCTTTTTTAGGTAAGATTCCAGGCTCGAAAACGGCTCAGTTTTCTACAACTTTGTACAATTTTGGCCGAAAAGTGTGCAGAAAGTGTGAGCCAATATGGCAATTCACATCGACGCCGAAAAAACAGCCACTTTTTCCGCGTCGATGTACATTTCCTGGTAAGCGTCTCCAGGATACCGTGCAGCATAAGAAAAGCAGGGTTATTGGCCCTGCTCGTTCTTTTTCCAGCGATCTGGAAGTATGTCTCTGTATGCTTCCGATGTTGCGGGTTGCTGCAGAACATCTGACCTGTTGAGTAT
>JAFZEP010000101.1 GCA_017560625.1 Bacteroidales bacterium | reverse complement strand
TTGTTGTCAAGCTCAACTGATTTTCTGGCATTTCGCCGGTTTTTCATTCAAGCTGAGCAATAAAAGACCAGATTCTTTGCTCAGCTCTCCATCAAAATACAACACCTCGGTCAACTTTTGCTTGAAAAGTGACCGAGGTGTTGTATTTTGAATAGGGCAAACGTAACTTTCTGATTATCAGCCAAATCCTGATTTTGCGTGCTGCACGGATGCGGCACGTAAAATCAGTAATTTACTATAAATCAATGAGTTGTATTTGCCTTGCGATGCTTTGGTTCACCGTCCCCGAAAAGGGAAGGGGCCCACGAAGTGGGAAGGACCGCCAGGGGCTGTCAGCCTAGACGGAGCAAAAAGCTGTTATTCTATAATTACCACGTTGCCTGTGCAGGCGTTGGTTCCGTCGTCGGTGATGGCTCCGTTGCCGCTTCCCAGGCCATAGAGCTGGCCGACATTGGTCTTACCTGTTATAATGCCTGAAGTGCTGTTGCTTGTTAAGGTCATGGTTGATGAGGAAGAGATGGTAAGGGTGCCGAAAAGTCCTCCAATGTTTTCGTCTCCTGTCACATCTCCAGTATTTGTGCACATTGATATGGTGCCCTTTTTCTTTGAGCCTGTGCATGATACATTTCCTGCCACACCTCCGACATTGCTGATTCCCTCTACCTTTCCGCTGTTGTGGAGGGCGGAGATTTTTAAGTCATATGCGCTGGACAGGAATCCTGCACATCCTCCCACATATGTTTCACCTTTGATATCCCCATAATTAGAACCATAATCAGAATATCCGCCTCTGTCTTTATTATGGCCAGTCAAGCCTCCTACGTATTGAATTCCATTTACATTTCCATGATTGGTGCATTTAGACATATATCCTTGTCCTGTGATGCCTCCCACATAGGTGTTTCCGGAAACAATGCCGTAATTGAGGCTTGTTGAAATGGAGTAGGTTGTACGTCCTATTATTCCCCCTACGTAGTTTCCTCCGGTTACGGAGCCATGATTTTCGCAATCTTTTACGTTGCCGTGATATCCGGAAATACCTCCAGCGTTGTCCCCGGTAGCAGTGACGGAGCCATAATTTATGCATCCACTAATATCGTATGAATCTTGGTAGCTCCTTCCTATTATGCCTCCGATATTACTCGTTCCTGAGATTTCAGCACTGTTAGTGCATCTATGCACTTCGTCAGAATACATATCTCCCACAATACCTCCTACATGCTTTGTTCCATGTACGGTGCCGCTCAGCACATGACAGTTGTAGATAACCTCTCCTCCACCTGCCACAACCCCGGTGAATTCTCCTCCAATGATGTTCACATCAGCAAAACTTAGATTGGCCACCTGGGAATTGTCGTCATTCTGGCGGACCAGAAAACCTACCATTGATACACCTGGCTGGTTGATTGTCAAATCATGAATGATGTGTTCCTGTCCGTCAATAGTACCATAATATTGTCCGCTTGCGTTAGCTACCGGCACCCACTCATCCTTCAGATAGATGTCATCGAACAACTTGAGGTTGATCCTCTGCTTTGTTGTGGAATTTCTGACCTCTTCTGCCCACATAAGAAGGCCGTTTGCAGTATACACTTCCCATGTTACAGCACCAGGAGTCTCGATTCTGTTGTTCTGCTTTTCCTTTTCAGGGTCGTCTGGAATGATATCATCGTTGTCTCCGGTACCGGGGCCTACGAAGTCGTCTCCGCCTCCGCCGATTCCGCCACCGGTCGGTGTGTCATCACCTCCGAGTGCATCTCCCCATGAGAAGTCCATAGGTTCGTCGAAATATCCGTCTTCGTCCTCGTCTCCGATGATGATCGACCCTTCCTGTTCTTCTCCGAAGTTCAGCCTGAAGTCATACTCAAATCTGCCGTCAGCGCCGAAGAAATATCCCACGATGTTTGTCACCCAGTCCTGACGGGCATAGATGCCGGAAAGCTTTCCTTCGAAAGTCACAGGATCTGATGTCTTCTCTACCATCTCTCCCTCTGTCTCTCCTTCCACAAGGCGGTATGGGGTACCTGTCACGACGAATTCCATGTCTACGCTGCCGGTAGCGAAGAAATAGTTCAGGGCAAGATATGGGTAGCCCTTCTCATTGATGATGATGTTTTCATCAGGTATGTCGTTGAGCGTGAATTCATAAGAATCTGCCGCCGGTGAACCTGCCCTGCCATAGAATTCCACAGAGGCCTCACCAAGGCCTGCAATTGTGTTGAACTCAGAGGAAATTCCTTTAAGCGAAACGCTTGACTGCTCAAGTCTCAGGGTCGTGCCGTCCGGGCGTCTGAGTGCCTCTGCAAATGTTCCCAGGTTGATTCTTGCGTGCGGGCGTGAAAGAGTAATCTCTTCTGAATATTCCGGTCCCTCAGTTGCAAACTTATGAGTGATGTAGTATGCAGCACGTGATACGTCATTGCTCAGCGGCTGCTGGTTCCCCGCACACTTGACGTAGCGAAGGTCAGACAAATCATAGTGTTCACTGCCATCTGAGCATGCAGCCTGCGCCCATGCAATGATCACGTGTTCTTTTTTATCTGTGCCGGCAAACCCGAACTCCAGCGTCATGCCGTCTGTAAACATCAATGTGTCCTTTATCACAGGTGCTGCCTCCGGGTTAAGCACATAGCACATGTTCTGTGAGTCGAACGAATACACTTCATAATGAAGCTCGTTGATCAGAGCAGCATCGTTATTGTTCTCTGTCATGTTGTCGGGAAGCGAGATGACAAAAGATACAGATGTGTCCTCCGGATCAACATGGTCAGGCGGTTCCGGCTTCTGTGTGTTCTCCTCTTCCTCCTCACCTGTATAAGGAGGATCCGGCTCTATTATTTTTTTATTACATGATACGACCAGACATGCCGCCGAACACAGCAGCCCCATGAATCTGTAAAAACTTCTCATAAATGTTGATGTTATTTCTTAACCACGCTGTATGTTATGCCCAGTTTCTTGAGCTCCTCGATGAACGGGAGGGTCACCTGCACCTTGAACTTGTGAGAGAGGAACTCGATGTTCCATTTCTTGACAGGATCGTAAAGGAACATGGTCAAAGGCACATTACCTTTGTTCTTCTTCAGCAGACCGACGAGCTTCTCTCTGAACTCAGGCGAGAGCATCGATGTGGTCACATTGATCGCCAGACCCTTCACATACGAGTCTGTGACGTTTCCGAGCAGCATCATGTTCTTAGGCTTGAAAGCGTACTCCGAAGTCTTGCCTTTCTCCCTCTCCTCCGGCTTGATGTAGTACTTCTCCTCGATCACGCCCTCGACGAAGATGGCCGTATGCAGCTTCTCGTACGGCATGAACGCCTCATGATCCTTGCCGAAGAAAGCGAATTCATAGCTTCCGCTGTAGTCCTCCACAGTCATTTTCGACATCGGACGTCCGGTCTTTGTCATACCCTCCGATGCGGCTGTAATGAATCCGGCCACATTGACCTTCATCTTCTCCTTCTTCTCAAAGCACTCGCTCACAAGGCCAGGAAGGTCGCTGATGGCGCATGTGGTGAAGTTGTCAAGCTCAAAAGAGAACGTATCGAGAGGGTGCGACGAAAGGTACATACCCACAAGCTCCTTCTCATACTTGAGCTTCTCCATAATGTCCTCATCGCCGACCATTTCAGGGATCTCAGGTCTCTCAGGCTTCATCTCCTCAGCATCTCCGAAGAGTGAAATTGCGCTGTCAAGGGTGTCCTTCTTATATGCATCGCCATATTTGAGCAATGTGTCGATGAAAAGGTCTCCGCTCTTGCAAGGAAGCATGAACTGCTTGCGGTTGATGCCGAAGCTGTCGAACGCTCCTGAGTGCAGAAGCGACTCGAAGCCCTTTCTGTTCACTACTCCCGACATTCTCTCCACGAAGTCGAAGATGTCAGCAAACGGACCGTTCTCCTCGCGGTCTGCAAGGATAGCCTTCACGATGTTCTCACCGAATCCCTTGATACCTCCAAGACCGAAACGGATCTCACCCTGCTTGTTCACTGTGAACTTAGACTCAGACTCGTTGATGTCCGGATTGAGAACCTTGATGCCGTTCTTCTTGCAGTCATCCATGATCTTCTTGATCTCGTCCATGTTGGAGAGGTTCTTTGTCAGGTTGGCTGCCTGAAACTCGGCAGGGTAGTGCGCCTTGAGCCATCCGGTCTGGTAGCTCACCCATGCATAACATGTCGCGTGGGACTTGTTGAAGGCGTATGATGCGAACTTCTCCCAGTCAGCCCAGATCTTCTCGAGCATATCCTGAGGATGTCCGTTCTTTGTTCCTCCGTCAATGAAGAGTCCCTTCAAGCCGTCCAGCACGTCCTTGAGCTTCTTACCCATCGCCTTTCGCAGAGTGTCGGCCTGGCCTCTGGTGAAGTTTGCAAGCTTACGGGACAGGAGCATAACCTGCTCCTGGTACACAGTGATACCGTATGTGTCCTGAAGTGTCTCTTCCATGTCCGGAAGGTCATATACGATTGGCTGACGGCCCTGCTTACGCTCTACGAAGTCCGGAATGTAATCCATAGGACCCGGACGATAGAGCGCATTCATCGCAATAAGGTCCTCGAAACGTGTAGGCTGCAGCTTGATGAGCCACTCCTTCATGCCCGGCGACTCGAACTGGAACACGCTGGTGGTGTCACCGCGGCTATATAGTTCGTATGCCTTAGGGTCGTCGATCGGAATACTCTCAATATCGAACTCGATGCCGAAGCGTTTCTTGATGTTGGCCTGGCACTCTTTGATGATGGAAAGCGTTCTGAGGCCCAGGAAGTCCATCTTGAGCATACCTACCTCCTCGATGTAGTGTCCGTCGTACTGCGATACCCACACCTCTTCGCCAGTGAGCTTGTCGTTGGCGATGGAAATAGGGATATATTCAGTAAGGTTGCTTCGTCCGATGATCATGGCGCAGGCGTGCACACCGGTCTGACGGATACAGCCCTCGAGCTTCTCCGCATATGTGAGCACCTCCTTCACCTGCTCGCTGCCGTTTTCCATCTCCAGCTTGAGATCGTGGTGCTTGATGCAGTTGCCGAGTTTCGGCTTCAGTTCCTTCTTCTTTTTCTTTCCTTCGTCATCCAGCACCGGCTTTCCGTTTTCGTCAAGTTCATCGATTTCGAACGGCTTGTCCGGCACCAGTTTGGTGAGTCTGTTGGACTCGTCGATCGACAGACGGCTCACACGCGCAACGTCCTTGATGGCCGATTTTGCAGCCATTGTACCGTATGTGATCACATGAGAGATCTGCTCCTTTCCGTACTTTTCCTCGATGTACTGGAACACACGGTAGCGTCCGTCATCGTCGAAGTCGATGTCGACATCGGGCATGTTGATACGGTCAGGGTTGAGGAATCGCTCAAACAGGAGGTCGTACTTGATAGGGTCGATATTGGTGATCTTGAGGCAGTATGCAACCGCAGAACCGGCTGCAGAACCACGTCCAGGGCCCACAGAGATGCCTTCCGAACGCGCAGCGGCAATGAAGTCCTGCACGATGAGGAAGTAGTCCGGGAATCCCATGCTGCAGATGGTCTTGAGCTCGAACTCGATACGCTCTGCCTGCACGTCTGAAAGTGTCTCGCCGTATCTCCAGTGAGCACCTTTATATGTAAGGTGACACAGGTATGCTACCGAACGGCAGAACTCCTCTCCACGCTCGTTGCCCTTAGGGTCGCAGCGTCCTGCGTCGATGATGTCCTTATATTTTTCAAGGTATGTGTCGATGTCTGCAAGGAAATCCTCCGGAAGATCGAACTTCGGAAGGATAGGGTCCTTGTCGACCTTGAAGCTCTCGATCTTTTCCGCAACCTCAAGAGTGTTGCTGAGAGTCTCAGGGTGCTTGTAGAAGATGTCCAGCATTTCCTCCTCGCTCTTGAGGTACTCCTGCTGGGTGTAGCGCATACGGTCCGGATCGTCGATGTACGCATTGGTTGTGAGGCAGATCAGTCGGTCATGAGCCGGACCGTCCTCCTTGCGCACGAAGTGCACGTCGTTAGTCGCCACCACCTTTGTGCCGGTCTTCTCTGCAAGGGCGAAGATTCCCTCGTTCACCACTACCTGATGGTCATAGACCTCCTGTGACTGACCTGGGATCTGAGTCTTG
>JAFZEP010000100.1 GCA_017560625.1 Bacteroidales bacterium | reverse complement strand
GTCAAGCTTTTATCGAATGGGTAAGGCCCCTCGTCATTCGTATAAGTGGCGGAGATCTTACCTGTCTGTCCCGGGCGGATCGGTTCTTTTGTCCATTCGACATTTGTGCATCCGCATGTGGTGACTACATTATAGATGACAGCAGCTTTGTCGCCTGTGTTCTTGAGCGTAAAAGTACACGATACAGGACCGCTGTCCAGCATTATATCCCCGAAGTTATGTACGGTCTTATCGATTTCAATACCATCTCCAATCTTGACCTGTCCCTGCATGGCGGCGCCAGCAAGAACAAAAGAAAGGACTGTTATGATTATTCTCTTGAGCATATTCATTTCGTCGTCAAATCATTACAAAGATAGTACAAATCACCTTTGAATATCGAAATTATTGTCTAAATTTGCACTTGAATGTCCTTGTGGCATTACTAATGTAGAATAACATTAACAATTTAAACAATAAGAAAATGGCTTACAGAATTACAGAAGACTGCGCAGCATGCGGTTCATGCATGGCAGAGTGCCCTACAGGCGCAATTTCAGAGGGTGATATCTACAAGATCGACCCTAATGTTTGCATCGATTGCGGTTCATGTGCAGATGCATGTCCAATGGGAGCTATCGTAGCAGGTGAGTAATTCACTGCAAAGAAAAAAGAGACCATTTCATCGCGCGATGAAATGGTCTCTTTTTTTATACACAAGCCTGTGCTTACTCCTTTGGAGCAAGCACGAGCTGTATAAAGTTATTCTGTGCAAGAACAGCCTGCATAAGTGTCTTGATGTCTTCGATAGTCACTTCTGACAAAGCCTTCTCATACTCGGCATCGTAGTCAATACCATGCTCGAGGTTGAGCTCGATAGCTCTCTTCCAGTATGAGTTGCTGATTCTTGACTCAGGAAGGTTCTTCTTGAGGTTCTCGAGTGCCATTGTAAGCTCCTCGGCTGTAGGACCATTCTGTGCAAGTTCCTTAAGGTACTGAACAGTAAGGCCTGCGAGCTTCTCTGCCTGCTCTGGGTTAGTGTCGAACTGAACAAGGAAAGAGTAGCTTGAGTATGGCGCTCTATCAGCATCGAGGTTTGAACCTACTCCGTAAGTGCCGCCCTCCTTCTCTCTGATGGTATTAGTATAGATCATATCGAGAACGTAGTTGGCAGCATTCAAAGTGATTATATCCTTTGTAGTCACAGGCAGATATGCGCTGAATACCTGAAGGATAGTCTTCTTAGGAGTCTGCATAGGGATGGTGAGAGTTTCATTTACCTCACCCTTAACGAAATTAAGGAGGTTCTCAGTGTTAACCTCTGTAGCTGTCTTTCCCTTAGGGAGTGAACCGATATATTTCTCAACCAATGGTTTAAGAGTCTCAAGCTCAACATTACCAACGACTGTAAGCACTCCACCTGCTGTGCTGTTGAAAAGGATCTCACGATATACCTTCTCGATAGTAGCAAGGCTAGCTGCCTCAACGGTCTTCTCGTCGATTGTAGCTACTCTAGGATTGTTGCCATAGAGCTTCTCGCTTACGAAGTTCTGGAAGAGGAAGCTCGGGTTTGAAGCAAGGTTAGGAAGGATCGCCTTGATCTGCTGGATACCGGTCTCAAACTCCTCGTTGTCGAAACGTGGGTCTGTGTAGTATAGGTAAAGGAGCTGGAATGCAGTCTCAAGATCCTTAGGAGTACTCTGGCCGCTGATGCCATGTGATACATCGTGAAGTGATGGTCTTACATGAACCTGCTTTCCTGCAAGCATCTTCGACAAAGTGGTCTTAGGGAACTTAGAAAGACCAGTTGTGTTAAGGTATGTAACCCAGATGTTATCCTCAAATGACTCCATGTACTCAGTAGGGATCAATGTCTCACCACCATCGAATTCGAGGCTGAAGAGAACCTGATCCTGCTTGTGCTTAGTAGGGAGGACAACAACCTTGATGCCGTTCTTGAGAGTCCATACAGTTGAGCCATAGATACCCTCTTCTGTCTTCTTTACCTTTGCGCCCTTAAGAGTCTTGCTGATAAGTGGCTCGTTTACAGTGTCCTCTACGTTAGCCTGGATTTCTGCATTCTTCACGGCAGCGAGAACAGAAACGATCTGCTCTTCTGTAGGGTTAACAAGACCCTCCTTCTCAGGACCATTATAAAGAACTACCAAGTTCTCGTCTGTAATGAGTGAAGCTGCGAACTGTGAAAGAAGTGCAGCGTTGAGCTGATCGCAAAGTGCCTGAGCAACCTCAAGCTCAATCTCTGGAGTCATGAATGGTTCGTTGTGATAGAATGCATTGAGAAGAGGTCTCACGAAATCTGCGTTCTTGCGTGTAGCAGCAGCTTCAACAGCATTCTCATACTGGCTCATGATCTTAGCCTTAGCACGCTCAAACTCACCGTCATTGAAACCGAAACGCTTCATCTTCTCGATCTCATATACGAATGCAGCAAAAGCATCCATTGCGCTGTCATCCTTGAAGTTTACTGTACCGAAAGCAGCCTCGCATGTGTTGCAAAGTCTGCCAACGCCGAAGCTACCCTTGAGGAATGGTGCATTTGGCTTTGCAGTTATGTCGCCGAATCTTTCAGCCATAATATAATAGATGAAGTTCTGCGCAAGCTTCTGCATCTCAGCCTCAACTGTATTGTTGAACTGCTTAGGGATTGGAACGCCCTTCCACATCAACTCGATGCTTGAAGATGTTGCCTCTGGATCTGTGATGATACCAACGATAGGCTCCGCATTCTGAGGAAGCTGGTGGAGTACCTTCTCCTGTGGATTGACAGCAGCAGGGATGTCAGCGAAGATAGACTTCAACTTTGTCTCAATCTGATTTACATCTACGTCACCTACAACGATAACTGCCTGAAGATCAGGTCTGCACCATGTCTTATAGAAGTTTGTAAGGCTCTCGTACTTGAATGTCTTAAGCTGCTCCTCACCACCGATAAGGGTTCTTCTTGCATAAGGAGTGTCACCATAATAATAAGGAAGTGACTTCTCGAACATTCTCCATGATGCATTTCTTCTTGTTCTTCTCTCCTCGAGAATAACTGCTCTCTCTGCGTCGATTTCCTCAGGATCGCAAGTCACGAAGTGTGAATAGTCATGAAGAACGAGAAGACAAGAGTCGATGATGCTCTCGCGTACGATAGGAATATTGTTGAGCATATACTGAGTCTGCTCGAAACCAGTAGAAGCGTTGATGTTTCTACCGAACTCAGCTCCGATGCTCTGCAACCAGTCAAGAAGCTGCTTTCCTGGGAAGTTCTTTGTTCCGTTGAAGCACATGTGCTCAAGGAAGTGCGCGAGACCGTCCTGGTCATCTGCCTCCTGGAATGCTCCGACATCAGTTGCAAGATAGAACTCAGCTCTCTGAGCTGGCTGAGCGTTGTGTCTGATGTAGTAAGTCATGCCATTTTCAAGCTTACCGACCTTCACCTCCGGATCGTTTGGAAGTGGAGTCTGACCGAACGCCATAACTGCAGCAAACAGCGCCGCAATGATAAAGAATAAACGTTTCATGATCTGTTATTTATTGTTTTAACTATTTTCGCCTATTAAGCTACAATTTACAAATATAGTTATAATTGGCGTGCGTTTGACCAACTGAATAATCTTTTTATTAAATTTGTAAAAATTTGACGGTATGATGGACGATTTCAGACTGAGAGTATTTCTAGCTATGGCGCAGGAAAAGAGTTTCACAAAAGCTGCAATGCTTTTGGGAGTGTCTCAACCTACGGTCAGCAATAATGTCTCGGAACTTGAAAAGGAACTTGGCGTCAAACTCTTTGAAAGACTCCACGGAGAGACTCTTCTAACTCCTGAAGGTCAGGTGTTTATGAAATACGCGCATAGGTTTATGAGCCTTTCGTCTGAGATCAGTGACCTCTTTACAGATCTCCCTCAATCGCAGGTCCGCATCTCGGTCTCTGAAGAGATTTATACCTATATTCTTAGTAAGACCTTGGAAGATTTCTCCACTGTCCATCCCCAGATCACATTCGAGCGTTCTATCTTCGACGATGCAGACCTCAAGTTCATTTTGAGGCCAGCTTCAGGAACTCCCTTTGACGTAGATCCTGAAGTGATTGCCAGAGTAAAGGTCTCTCTGTCCGCACCTGCAGCCGGTACGACTCCCGTGGCAAGCACGGCACCTGCAGCCAGCACAGCACCTGCAGCAAGTGTGCGCGACATCTTCGCCACTCGTGAAATCAATTCCTATTTCGAACTAGTCTGTCAGCCAACCCCTGCATTCGCATGCACCAAACTCTATCGCATGTTGCGCAGCCACCTGACAGCAACTCTTTTCTCCGTAACAGCGTAAGTACTGCCTTCCGCTCTACTCGCCTAAGGGGTCAAGCAGGTTGTCTTGTGTAACGGTCTGCTTAACCTCTCTGAATACCTTGACAATAAATTGGCTGATTTTTCGTCAAGGTGTACTCATATTGGGCCAAAAAATCAGATAATCTGCACACCTTGGTAAAGAATCGCTCATTTTATTGTCAAGGTGTCCCGAAAATCAGATCACATCCATTACCTGTCCACCAAAACGGCGATTCCGTGGACAAACATGTTTTGCAACCCACGTGCTTCCACCAAAACGGCGATTCCGTGGACAAAGCAGTTCGTTAAAGTTAGGCACCATCGCTGGCAAATACGCCAGCCAGCGCTTCTCAGCAAGCTGCGCAGCTCAGCCCAAAGGCTGCTCTGCCTGCTGAGTGCCACGGCCGCAAAATCAATATCGGAAGTTAAACCGTCCAACAAAAGGGGCGCACATCAAACTTCCTCTACCACCACTGTCGTCATATATAAAGAAAAAAGGAGATGACCTTATTAGTCATCCCCTTTCATCTGTATGCTAGAGTGAATTACTTTGCAAGTCTCTTGTATGTCTCGAGACGAACCTTAGCGAATTCCTCTGTCTTCTGGAGGAGCTCCTCAGCGCAGTCTGGATACATCTTGTAGAGTGATGCAAATCGAACCTCTCCCTTAAGGAAGTCCTGGAACTTGCTCCAATCTGGCTCCTTGCTGTCGAGAGTGAATGGATTCTTGTCAGTGCCCTCGAGTGCTGGGTTGTATCTGTAAAGATGCCAGTAACCACACTCAACTGCAAGCTTCTCCTCCTTCTGGCTAAGACCCATACCAGCCTTAAGACCATGGTTGATACATGGAGCGTAAGCGATGATGAGTGATGGACCATCGTAAGCCTCTGCCTCCTTGATCGCGTTGAAGTACTGAGCAGGAGATGCACCCATAGCAACCTGTGCTACATATACATAACCGTAGCTCATAGCCATCATACCGAGGTCTTTCTTGCGAACTCTCTTACCTGAAGCTGCGAACTTAGCGATAGCACCAGCTGGAGTAGCCTTAGAAGACTGTCCACCAGTGTTCGAGTAAACCTCAGTATCAAGGACGAGGATATTTACATTCTCACCAGATGCGAGTACGTGGTCGAGACCGCCGTATCCGATATCGTAAGATGCACCGTCACCTCCGATGATCCACTGGCTACGTGCAGGGATGAATGTCTTATACTCAACAAGACCCTTGCAAACGTCGCAGCTGCAAGCCTCGCAAAGAGGAATAAGCTTGTCAGCAACCTCGCGTGTAACCTTAGCATCGTGCTTGTTCTCAAGCCACTGAGTGAAGAGGTCCTTCATCTCTGTTGTGCAGCATGAGCATGCAAGACCCTGCTCCATAAGCTTAGCAACAGTCATACGAGCTCTGTCAGAACCGAGCTTCATACCGAGACCGAACTCGCAGAAGTCCTCGAAGAGTGAGTTAGCCCAAGCTGGACCGTGACCGTCAGCGTTCTTGCAGTAAGGGGCTGCTGGGAATGATGCACCATAGATTGAAGAACAACCAGTTGCATTCGCAACCATCATGTGGTCACCGAAGAGCTGAGTGATAGTCTTGATATATGGAGTCTCACCGCAACCGGCACATGCACCTGAGTACTCGAAGAGTGGCTGTGCGAACTGAGCGTTCTTGATATTAGCTGTCTTAGGCTGAACATCATCCTTGTAACCAACATGAGAGTTGAGGTAGTCGAAGTTTGCCTGCTCTGCCTCCTGAGTTCCAAGCGGCTTCATAACGAGAGCCTTCTCCTTTGAAGGGCAGACATCAGCACAGTTACCGCAACCTGTACAGTCGAGAACTGAAACGCTGATACCATACTTGTACTCCTTGAATACAGCCTTACCCTGTGAAAGCTTAACGCTCTCAGGAGCATTTGCAGCCTCTTCGTCAGTGAGGAGGAATGGACGGATAGCAGCGTGAGGACAAACGAAAGCACAAGTATTACACTGGATACACTTGTCTGACTGCCACTCAGGAACGTTCACAGCGATACCACGCTTCTCATAAGCAGTTGTGCCAGCTGGGATTGTACCGTCAACCCACTCGTTGAATACGCTTACTGGGAGAGTGTCACCAGCCTGTGCGTTGACAACGTCAGCGATCTCCTTGACGAATGCAGGAGCAAGACGTGATGCATTAGCATTCTCGAACTTAGCTGTAATGTTCTTCCAGTCAGCTGGGATCTCTACCTTAACATACTCGCCACCTCTGTCAACAGCAGCGTAGTTCATATTGACGATGTGCTCACCCTTCTTACCGTAGCTCTTCACGATAGCCTTCTTCATGTAACCTACAGCCTCCTCGTAAGGGATGATGCCTGTAATCTTGAAGAATGCAGACTGAAGGATAGTGTTTGTACGTCCGCCAAGACCGATTTCAGCAGCGATCTTAGTAGCGTTGATGATATAAAGGGTGATGTTCTTCTTACCGATGATAGCCTTCACGTGGTCAGGAATTCTCTTAAGAGTCTCTTCCTCATCCCAAAGGCTGTTGAGAAGGAGTGTACCGTTCTCCTTGATGCCCTTAAGTACGTCGTACTTGCTGAGGTATGAAGGAACGTGGCAAGCTACGAAATCTGGAGTACCTACAAGGTAAGGAGCCTTGATAGGGAGGTCACCGAAGCGGAGGTGTGAACAAGTATATCCACCTGACTTCTTAGAGTCGTAGTCGAAATATGCCTGGCAATATTTAGGAGTGTTGTCACCGATGATCTTGATAGTGTTCTTGTTAGCACCTACTGTACCGTCTGAACCAAGTCCGAAGAACTTACACTCGGTTGTACCTGGCTTAACGATAGAGAACTCCTCTTTCTGAGGAAGTGACTTGAATGTCACGTCGTCAACGATACCGATAGTGAAGCCATCCTTAGGCTCAGCCATCTCGAGGTTCTCGTATACTGAAACGATCTGTGCAGGAGTAGTGTCCTTAGAAGAAAGACCGTAACGGCCACCAACTACGAGTGGTGCGTTCTCCACGCCCTGGAAGAGAGCCTTGATGTCAAGGAACAATGGCTCGCCGAGTGAACCTGGCTCCTTAGTTCTGTCAAGAACAGCGATTCTCTTCACATTCTTTGGAAGGGCCTTCATGAAATATTTTGCAGAGAAAGGTCTGTAAAGACGAACGATCATCAAACCGACCTTCTTGCCCTGAGCTGCGAGGTAGTCGATAGTCTCCTTGATAGTCTCAGTAACTGAGCCCATAGCAACGATTACATTCTCAGCCTCCGGATCTCCGTAGTAGTCGAATGGACGATAGTCGCGGCCTGTAAGCTCGCTGATCTCACCCATATAGCGTGCAACTACATCTGGAACTGCGTCATAGTACTGGTTGCAAGCCTCACGAGCCTGGAAATATACGTCAGCATTCTGAGCTGTACCACGAGTTACAGGAGCATCTGGTGAAAGTGCCTTAGCACGGAACTTAGCAAGAGCCTTCTTGCTTACCAATCCCTTAAGTGCCTCCTCATCGATGAGCTCGATCTTCTGGATCTCGTGTGATGTACGGAAACCGTCGAAGAAGTGGAGGAAAGGAATGCTTGACTTGATTGTTGAAAGATGAGCTACTGCTGCAAGGTCAAGAGCCTCCTGAACTGAAGCAGAAGCAAGCATCGCATATCCTGTCTGGCGGCATGCCATAACGTCCTGATGGTCGCCGAAGATTGAAAGAGCGTGTGATGCAAGTGCACGTGCAGAAACGTGGAACACAGTTGGGAGCATCTCACCAGCAATCTTGTACATGTTAGGAATCATCAGAAGGAGACCCTGTGATGCGGTAAATGTTGTAGTGAGGGCACCAGCCTGAAGCGAACCGTGAACAGCACCAGCTGCACCACCTTCACTCTGCATTTCAGTTACCTTCACAACCTCACCGAAGAGGTTCTTCTTACCCTGTGCTGCCCACTCGTCTACATATTCAGCCATTGTAGAAGAAGGCGTGATAGGGTAGATGGCTGCATGCTCACTGAAAAGGTAAGCGATATGCGCCGCTGCCCAGTTACCGTCACAAGTGACGAATTTTTTCTCGTTTGCCATAATCCGTTAATTGTTTTATGTTATATTAAATTGATTTGCAATTAGTTGCGCGATTGGCACCTTCGAGGTTTCCCCGCGAAGACACGCAATCATACAAATTTAAGTATTTTTAACGAAAATCGTGCAAAAAACTCTACATTCTACCTTCAACGGTAATCGGAGTTGAAGCGATTTTGGCTACTAGACCCTGAAGGACCTTGCCAGGACCCAGTTCTATGAAGTGGTCAGCACCGTCCTGAAGCATATTCTGAACACTCTGAGTCCAACGTACAGGGGTAGTCAGCTGAGCAAGGAGGTTTGCCTTGATCAGGGCCGGATCGGTAGTCGGACGAGCTGTCACATTCTGGTATACCGGGCAGACAGGAGTACGGAAGACTGCCTTCTCGATGCCCTCGGCAAGTTCTGCGCGTGCAGGCTCCATGAGAGGGGAGTGGAATGCACCGCCGACAGGAAGCGGAAGAGCCCTTCTGGCACCAGCCTCCTTCATCAGAACGCAAGCCTTCTCGACCGCTGCAACATCTCCTGATATCACCACCTGACCTTCGCAGTTGTAGTTCGCAGCCACAACTGTGCCCTGATGTGTAACATCTTCTGAATCAGGACTGAACGAAGCGCAGATCTCTTCAATTTTCTCTGCTGGAAGCATCAGAACTGCAGCCATTGTACCAGGGTTAACCTCGCATGCCTTCTGCATAGCCTGAGCGCGGATTGCTACCAGTTTCAGACCCTCCTCAAAGTCCATAGCACCTGCAGCTACAAGTGCAGAAAACTCTCCAAGAGAATGACCGGCAACCATGTCCGGAGCAAAATCAGGAAGGCATTTTGCCAAAAGAACTGAATGAAGGAAGATCGCAGGCTGAGTCACCTTTGTCAGCTTCAGGTCCTCTGCAGTTCCTTCAAACATAATGTCAGTGATCCTGAAACCAAGGATCTCGTTCGCTTTCTCAAGTAGTTCGCGAGCCTCGGCATTGTTCTCGTATAGATCTTTTGCCATACCGGGATATTGTGATCCCTGGCCAGGGAAAATGTATGCTTTTTTCATATCATCAAATGATAAAATGTGTATAATCTTCAAAAAGAAGTATCTTTGCAATCCTTGTTTTAAGGAAATGGCCCTATAGTTTAATGGATAGAATTACAGATTCCGGTTCTGTCGGTTGCGGTTCGATTCCGCATGGGGCTACTGTTAATCCCCCAGTCGCTGAAGCGACAGCCCCCAGGGGCATGCCGACTAGCTTCGCTTGTCGGGTTCGCTTTTCGCCTTTCCGTATTTCGCTTCGCAAAATACCCGGCCCGCTCACGCGTCTGGTGACGCCTCGCCAGGCTCGTAATCCCCCCCCAGTCGCAGGAGCGACAGCCCCCAAGGGCATGCCGACTAGCTTCGCTTGTCGGGACGGGGTTATTTACACCAATGGTCGAGCCAGCGGAAGTATTCGCGATGCCAGAGAAGAGCGTTCTGCGGCTTGAGAATCCAATGGTTCTCATCAGGGAAAATCAGCAGTCGAGACGGCACACCCATCATCTGAGCAGCGTTGTACGCAGCCATTCCCTCATCAACCGGCACTCGGTAGTCCATTCCACCATGAATCACCATCAACGGAGTATGCCACTTTGTCACAAGCTTATGCGGCGACAAAGCGTAATGTCTCACAGCCTTAGGATCGTTGCTCCAAGGTGAACCACCCTGCTTGATGCCACCGAAAGTCACACCATCACCGGCAGGACCGACTGGAGCCTCGTCCGTGCCAACTCGTGGATCGATCTCAGTCTCATGCAGACCTCCATTGTCGAAGTTAGGGAACCACATTTCCTCAGTGGTCATATACATGTGCTCCTCATTGAAAATACCAGCGTGAGCAATGAATGCATCAAATGTATTCTCATGAGTACCGCAGAGATAGTAAACCGAATATCCACCGTAGCTTGCGCCGCATGCTGCCATCTTTCCAACATAAGGCTCAGCCTTCAGCTCCTTCGCAGCAGCAAGATAATCCTGCATGTTCAAACCAGGATAATCTCCCGAGATCTGCTCTGTCCACTCCTGACCGAAAGCAGTGGTTCCGCGTCTGTTAGGAAGTACGACCACATATCCCTGAGAAGCCATCAGACGGTAGTTCCATCTGTACGACCAACCCTGGCTCAAAGTGCCCTGAGGACCACCGAGACAAATCAGGATCGAAGGATATTCCTTTGCAGGATCGAACTGAGGTGGATAGAGAACCCAGGTAAGCATATCCTTACCATCAACAGTGCGAACCTGTCTCGCTTCTGTCTTATGCTCTGCAAGCTGAGAAAGGATGTGGCCATTCTCATCAGAAATCTGTCTGTATGAAACACCCTCCTCGGAAATGTTCAGCTCCACCATCTCAGTAGGGAAGTCCATACTGCACCAGGTAGCGAGCAACTTCACTGAACCGTCCTCGTTTTCCTGGATATGGAATGGAGAACTGAAATCGTTCCATCTGCCCTCTTCTGTAATACGGACGATATGCCAACTCTCAGCATCCTCCACAGCCTTGAAAATGCCCTGGATACCCTCAGCAAGAGCATTGAAATATATGCCTTTTGAATCGGCAGTCCACACAGGAGAACCAGCGTTGTATTTGAAATCCGAAGTCACATCGATCAGATTGCTCAGCACGAGACTGCCCTCGGAATAGTCGATATCGGTAACGATAAGTCTCTGTTTGTCAGCCTCGTATCCGTCGCGCTCCATGCTTATCCAGCAAAGACGTTTTCCGTCCGGACTCCACACAGGGTCTGTGTCATAACCGCCTTTCATCTCGATAAGGTCTGTCTGAGCTGTCTCGATGTTGTAGATATAGATCTCCGTGTTTGTAGAAAAAGCGTATTTCTTGCCGACAAGCTTGCGGCATGAATATGCAATCAGCTTGCTGTCCGGACTCCATGAAAGCTGCTCAAGGCCGCTCCAAGGCTCTGTAGGCAGTTCGTAAAGCTCGCTCTCGCCAGCAAGAATGTCAACGCTGTCAGTCAATTTACCCTCGGCAAGGTCGAAATCGGCAACAAAAGTGTGAGGAATCTCCATCACAGTGTGATCCCAATGACGGTACATAAGGTCGTCAGTGGTGTATGCTGTCGCCTTGTCAAGGTCGGCATAGCAATCCACAGGAGATTTAACGGCACTCTTGACATAGCTGATATACATAATCTTCTTCTCGTCAGGAGAAATCTTGAACTCGCCGACTCCTGCGGGCACATCACTGATCTGATGGCAGTTCTTCAGATTCCATTTGCCGCTACGTGCCCTCTTTACATCACCTTTCCAGATCTGGCCACCTGTGATGAAACAGATGCTGTTGCCGTCATTGCTCCAGCGCGCATTGGAAATGCTCTTTCCGGATTGTGTAAGAAGCTGGTTCTTAGAACCGTCAATGTTGCAGATATACAGATTGCGTACACTGCGGTTATCGCCAGTCGAAGTGTAGCTCACACCGTACAATATATATTTGCCATCAGGAGATACCTGAGGATCGGACATCCTTCCGAATGCCAAAAGAGCCTCCGGAGTCATTACCCCATTCTCAACGACGATGTCGCTTTTACCAATATATCCTTCAGTGCTTAATCCGTTGTTCTTCATGTTGCATGCAGTTAGTGACATGATGCCAATTGTCAAAGTGGCTTTAGCCAATGTCTTTACTAGTTTCATATATTATATGTGTTTATTCGTATTGCAGATATGCCTTCTTCAGCTCTTCGGCGACGGTACTGCGCACGGACTCCGGAGAAAGGACTTCTATCCCGCTGCCATATTTGCAGAACTCCATGATAAGGTCAGTGTTGGGGCAGACAAAGATCTCAAATGTAACACCTGAGTCGTTTGAAATCTCCTTCTGACTGCTGTGTATAGGGAGGTCTCTAAGGAAACGCGCTTCTTTTTCAGTTGCCCTGAAGCGGATTCTTTGAGCTCTTTTCTCAGGAAGAAAGATGCCGAAGCTTGTCGAAAACAGTTCGTCCACATCGAAATTCTTCGGAATCTCAAAAGTGTCGCCTGTAAGTTCCATAGAAGTCACTCGGTCCAGACCATATACTCTCATCGCCTTTCTCTCGAGACAGAAACCGATCAGATACCAGCGTTTGGACACCTCTTTCACCGCGTAAGGTCGGACTGTGAACTTCTCGGAAACGGCGCTGGTATATTTGTGATACTCGATGACAATCTCCTGATTCTCCGTCATCGCCTCCATTATAGGAGTGAGGTATTTGTGTCCGGAAGGGATATCCTCCACTGAAACTCTGCCGGAAAGACGCTTCTTGCCAAGAGAGAGCATATTATTGACTGTGAATGTGTTAATCAACCATGCCGACTCAGCCTTGTCGTCTGAAACGTTCTCGGAATATTCTATGAAATAGCGGTTTGTACTTCTGTTGCAGCAAATCTGAATCCCGAATACATCCTCGATTGCAGCCCTATGGTTGTTGAAAGTCCTGCGGGAATAACTGCTGTCGAACCTTCTCTCCCATTTGTCGGAAAGTTCGTCCAAACTCAAACCGATCTGGCCGGCGCGGATGAAAGTCTGCACCAACCAAATATATTTTTGAAGTAATTCTGTAACCATAAATGGAGAATTAACTGATTTTACTGAAATCCTTAATCTGGTATTTGTCCTTCTTCAACTCCCTGCGTAGCAGCTGGTTCCTGTCGGAAGTCAAGGTTGGATCCTCACGCAGAACCGCATCTGCACAATCCCTCGCTGCGTTGAGGATCAGTCCGTCCTTAGCCAGTGATGCGATGTTTAGGCTGATCGGAAGTCCGCTCTGCTGAGTGCCTTCAAGGTCTCCCGGACCTCTCATCTTCATATCCTCTTCTGCCAGTTCGAAACCGTTTTCTGTAGCGCACATCAACTCGATTCTGTGTCGTGATTCCTTACTGAGCTTATGCCCTGTCATCAGCACGCAATATGACTTCTCGCTGCCTCGTCCCACTCGACCTCTAAGCTGATGGAGCTGACTCAGACCGAACCTCTCGGCGCTTTCGATCACCATCACGGAAGCATTCGGAACGTCCACTCCGACCTCAATCACCGACGTCGCCACAAGGATGTTAGCACGACCGGCGGCAAATGCGTCCATATTGAACTTCTTTACATCGTTCAGCTGCTTTCCATGTACGACGGCTGTCTTATAATCAGGGAACGGGAACTTCTGCATAATCTCCTCTGCTCCGGCTTCAAGGCTTTGATAATCAAGCTTCTCGGTCTCGTTAATCAAAGGATATACAATGAAGATCTGTCTACCCAGAGCAATCTGGTCCTTCATGAATTTATATAAGGCAGGACGCTTGGAGTCAGTCGCATGAATTGTCTGCACGGGCTTTCGTCCAGGGGGCAGCTCGTCGATGACGGAAACGTCGAGATCGCCGTACAGGGTCATAGCCAAAGTACGTGGAATCGGGGTCGCGGTCATAACGAGAACGTGTGGAGGAGCACCGCATGAAGATTTGCGCCAAAGTTTCGATCTTTGCTCCACTCCGAAACGATGCTGTTCGTCGATGATGGCAAGACCAAGGTTCTGGAATATGACGTTATCCTCAATCAAGGCATGAGTTCCGACTATGATGCCGATACTTCCGTCCTGAAGGCCTGCATGCACTTCCCGCCTTTCAGAAGTCTTGCTGCTTCCGGTAAGGATAGCTGACTTCACGCCTGTCGGTGCAAGGAATTTCTGGATATTCTTAAAGTGTTGTTGAGCAAGGACTTCCGTTGGGGCCATGATGCACGCCTGGAAACCGTTACCGATGGCTATCAATGCAGTAAGCACTGCCACCATGGTCTTTCCACTACCGACATCCCCCTGCAGCAGCCTGTTCATCTGGTGTCCGCTTTTCATGTCATTGCGTATCTCCGTAATGACTCGTTTCTGCGCGCCGGTCAAAGGGAATGGAAGCGACTCATAGCACTTGTTGAACGCATCGCCGACCTTCGACATCCTGATGCCAAGGTCCTCTCTGCTGCGGATGTATTTCTGCTTTAAAAGTGAAAGCTGAAGGTAGAAAAGCTCCTCGAATTTGAGCCTGTATTTTGATTTCTCCAAAGAAACAAGATCCTTTGGAAAATGTATGTTTCTGATTGCAAAATGCAGGGGCACAAGACCGCATTGCTTCATTATATATTCCGGAAGAGTCTCCTCCATATTGGAAAGACCTCTGTTCAGCGCTGCCTCCATCACCTTGCTCATCACCTTGCCGGTCACGCCAGCATTTTTCATACGCTCAGTGCTTGGATATACGCCTGTCATAGCGCCTGCGGCGATAGTGGAATCGGTGCCGGAAGAAGGGGAGTTTGCGGATGCACTATCCACCTCCGGATGGACCATGTTGATCTTGCCTCCAAAGGCTGTCGGCTTTCCGAAAAATACAAACTCGCTTCCCGGTTTCAGCCTCTCGTACATCCATTTAATGCCCTTGAAAAAGACCATCTCCATCTCACCGCTGCCGTCGCTGACCCAAACGCTCATCCTCTTGATGGTGTTGAATTTCAAATTGTTGGCATCCATTGGGGTAGGTTCTCCAGCCTTAGCTGAACCGATAAGGTCAACTCTTTTGACTTTGGCCTTCACCTGGAGGTAGGCCATGTCAGGTCTGGCATCTGCAATCTTGACGATCGAGCTCTTGTCGATGTATCGGAACGGATATGATTTCAGAAGGTCGCCGACAGTCTCGACTCCCAACTCCTTCTTGAAAAGTTCAGCTCTTTTCGGCCCCACTCCGGGAAGAAACTGAATCTCCATATCTGTTCCTAAATGTGCCATACTACGGCAAATATATAAAATTCCTCTGCTATTTCCTAAAATTTGCTACCTTTGTGAGTTGTTCGAATATAATAAGTACTTAAAATATTTCTGTATGTCAAGGAAATTAGTCGTAGGAATCACACAAGGTGATGGAAATGGTATCGGTTATGAGGTGATAATCAAAGCCTTGGCTGATGAGCGCATGTTAGACCTCTGCACTCCTGTCATCTATGGTTCTTCAAAGATTTTCGGCTTTTACAAAAAGCAGATTCACAATATAGATCAGATCAATACAAATGTCATAACATCAGCAAAAGACGTTCACCAGAAGAGAGTAAACATCGTCAACTGTCTTCCTGAAAATGTCTTCGTTGAGCCAGGTCAGCCTACTCCTGAGTCTGCAAAAGCAGCGATGACTTCGCTCGAAAAAGCAGTGCAGGACATTAAGGACGGCTACATCGATGTGCTCGTGACAGCGCCGTTCAATAAAAGGGCAATGGCAGCGGAAGGTTTCGGATACACAGGCCACACTGAGTATCTTGAGAAGGAATTCGGAGTTGATGAAGTGGCAATGATCATGGTGTGCGACAAACTTAAAGTTGGTGTCGTTACAGGCCATATTCCTTTGAAGGATGTATGTAATAGCATCACTACTGAAAAGATTCTCAATAAGTTGAGACTCATGCGCAGATCTCTTCAGAGAGACTTCGGAATCGATGCGCCGAAGATTGCAGTTCTTGGACTTAATCCGCATTGTGGAGACGGCGGCCTTCTCGGTGACGAAGAACAGCAGATCATCCTTCCTGCAGTGAAGGCTGCAAATGATGAGGGAATCATGGCATTCGGTCCATACTCTCCAGACGGTTTCTTCGGACTTGGAAACTATGCAAAATACGATGCTGTCCTTGCAATGTATCACGACCAGGGACTTACACCATTCAAGGCTCTTGCATTCGAAGAGGGTGTGAACTACACAGCTGGACTTCCAATCGTCAGAACATCTCCAGACCACGGAACAGCTTACGAAATGGCAGGAAGAGACCTTGCGGACCCGCGCTCTATGATGGCATCAATCTATGCAGCAATCGACATCTACAACCGTCGTGCAGACTATGATGAACTCGTGGAAAACCGCATGACAATCAAACTTCCGGACACAGAAATCAAGCCTAGAGGCGGCAGGATCATCGAATAATTATGGCAGAGAATAAACCTCAGCGCCCGCCTATATTCCTTTTCACCGATGGTGCATCCAGCGGAAATCCAGGCCCTGGCGGCTATGGTGTCGTGCTGAAATGTGCCGGCAAGGAAATGGAAATGTCAGGTGGATTCAGCCTCACGACAAACAATCGTATGGAACTTCTGGCGGTCATCAAAGGATTGGAAGCCATCCGTTGGGAGAATGCCGAAGTGCATGTCTATAGCGACTCCTCTTACGTGGTGAACGCCATCAATAAGGGTTGGTTGGAAGGCTGGCAGAAGAAAGGCTTTGCGAAGGTGAAGAACCCGGATCTGTGGATGCGTTTTGTGCCCCTTCTGAAGAAGCATAGAGTGGCTTTCCATTGGATAAAAGGTCATGCCGGACACCCTGAAAACGAGAGGTGCGATGCCTTGGCGGTGGCAGCAGGAGCAGGTGCAGTGGCGGCAGGAGTTCAACTACCTCAAGATCCTGGATATCAGCCTGATGAGCCAGGTCTTCTTTGATAAGAAAACAATATTGTTATGAACGTGATAAAGACAGATATCTCTGATGTTATCATCGTCGAGCCTAAGGTTTTCGGCGATCAGAGGGGATATTTCTTCGAGTCGTACTCCGAAAGGCAGTTCAATGCCGCAGTTCGTGAAGTGAGCTTTGTGCAGGACAATCAGAGCAAGTCTTCATACGGCGTTCTGAGAGGTCTTCATTTTCAGAAACCACCTTATGCTCAGAGCAAGCTTGTGCGAGTGGTGAAGGGATGCATCCGTGATGTCGCAGTGGACATCAGGGAGGGCTCTCCAACTTTCGGAAAATATGTTGCAGTCGAACTTTCGGAAGATAATCAGCGCCAGCTTTTTATACCTCGCGGTTTTGCTCATGGCTTCGCGGTTCTGTCGGAAGAAGCGATCGTGCAGTATAAATGTGATAATTATTACGCTCCGCAGTACGAAGGAGCGATTGCGTGGAATGACCCGGAACTTGCGATAGATTGGGGTGTTCCGGAGGATAAAGTCATTCTGTCAGAAAGAGATACAAATCATCCGACCCTAAAGGAGTCAGGATTTTTATTTAATTACTCCGTGGATTATTTTATTTGATATAATTACGGATTTTCACTATCTTTGCAGGTTGTCTACGCGTACGTGCGTAAGCAACCTGCTTTTTTGTTGTAAAGCAGGTGCAGATTGTGAAATAAAAAAACATTACAGATATGTCATTAACAGACGTTTTCAAGAAACTATTCGGATCAAAGGCAGACCGCGACATGAAGGCCATCAGGCCTACACTCGACAAGGTCCTCGAAGCCTACAAGGAAATCGACACTCTCTCAGATGATGAATTGAGACAGAGATGTCAGGAACTTAAGGATAAGATTCAGGCAGCAATCGCTGAAGATGAAGCGAGAATCGCTGCAATCAAGGCAGAACTCGAAAAGGAAATTCCTCTCAAGCAGAAAGAGCAGCTCGCTACAGAGCAGGATAAGCTCGTGAAGAAGGTTGATGAGACTATCGAGAAGGTACTCGATGAGATTCTTCCGGTTGCATTCGCAATCATGAAGTCAACAGCTCGCCGTTTCAAGGAAAATCCTGAAATCAAGGTAAAGGCAACAGATTTTGACCGCAACCTCAGCGCAACAAAGGAGTTCGTCACTATCGACGGTGACTACGCCATCTGGCAGAACCACTGGATCGCAGGAGGTAATGAGGTTACCTGGGATATGGTACACTACGATGTACAGCTCATCGGTGGTATAGTTCTTCACCAGGGTAAGATCGCCGAGATGGCAACAGGTGAGGGTAAGACCCTTGTGGCAACGCTCCCTGTATTCCTCAATGCCTTGGCTGGAAAGGGTGTACATGTCGTGACAGTCAACGACTACCTCTCAAAGCGTGACTCTGAGTGGATGGGCCCTCTCTACATGTTCCACGGACTTAGCGTAGACTGTATCGACAAGCATCAGCCAAACAGCGATGCGAGAAAGAAGGCTTATTCATGCAACATCACCTTCGGTACAAACAACGAGTTCGGTTTCGACTACCTCCGTGACAACATGGCGACTTCAATGAACGACCTCGTTCAGAAGAAGCATCATTTCGCTATCGTCGATGAGGTCGACTCAGTGCTTATCGACGACGCACGTACTCCACTCATCATCTCTGGACCAGTTCCAAAGGGTGAGGACCAGCAGTTCATGGAGTACAAACCATTGGTTGAAAGACTTTATTCAGCTCAGAAGACTCTTGTAAACCAGCTTCTCAACGAGGCTAAGAAGCTCATCGCAGAAGGCAACGAGAGAGATGGTGGAGTCCTCCTTTTCAGAGCATTCAAGGGATATCCTAAATACAAACCGCTCATCAAGTATCTCAGCGAGCCTGGTATGAAGCAGCTCCTCCAGAAGGTCGAGAACTACTACATTCAGGACAACGAGCGCGAGATGCCGTTCATCACTGACGAACTCTACTTCGTCATCAACGAGAAGCAGCACTCAGTGGACATGACCGACAAGGGTCGTGACCTCATCACTGGAAATCTTTCTGACACAAACTTCTTCGTACTTCCAGATGTTGGAGCAGCTATGGCTGAGGTTCAGAAGTCTGACCTCACTGCAGAGGAGAAGCAGGTGAAGAAGGATGACATCCTCGCCGACTTCGCACTTAAATCAGAGCGCGTTCACACAGTAAACCAGCTTCTTAAAGCATATACAATGTTCGACAAGGAGATCGACTACATCATCCAGGATGGAAAGATCAAGATCGTTGACGAGCAGACAGGTCGTATCATGGAAGGCCGCCGTTGGAGCGATGGACTCCATCAGGCAGTTGAGGCTAAGGAGAACGTGAAGGTTGAGGCAGCAACTCAGACTTTCGCTACAATCACCCTCCAGAACTACTTCCGTATGTACCACAAGCTTGCCGGTATGACCGGTACAGCGGAGACTGAGGCTGGTGAGTTCTGGTCAATCTACAAGCTCGATGTTGTGGTGATCCCTACCAACAGACCAATCGCACGTATCGACCAGAATGACCTCATCTACAAGACAAAGAAGGCTAAATACGAAGCAGTGATCAACAAGGTCGTAGAGCTTACAAAGGAAGGCCGTCCAGTACTCGTGGGTACAACAGACGTGGAGACATCTGAGCTCCTCAGCCGTATGCTCCGCCTCCGTGGCATCCAGCACCAGGTGCTCAACGCCAAGCAGCACGCAAGAGAGGCTGAGGTCGTCAAGCACGCCGGAGAGCCAGGAACAGTGACCATCGCAACTAACATGGCAGGTCGTGGTACCGACATCAAGCTTCCGGAGGAAGTAAAGAACGCAGGTGGTCTTGCCATCATCGGTACAGAGCGTCATGACAGCCGTCGTGTAGACCGTCAGCTCAGAGGACGATCAGGACGTCAGGGTGACCCAGGTTCATCAATCTTCTACGTATCTCTCGAAGATAAGCTCATGCGCCTCTTCGGTTCAGAGAAGATCGCAGGTGTGGTTGACAGACTCGGAATGCAGGAGAACGAGGCACTCGAGGCTCCAATGCTCAACAGCTCGATCGAAAGAGCTCAGAAGAAGGTGGAGGAGAACAACTTCGGTATCCGTAAGAGACTTCTTGAGTATGACGACGTGATGAACTCTCAGAGAGAGGTTATCTACACTAAGAGACGTAATGCCCTTTCTGGTGAGAGAGTCGAGATCGACGTCATGAACATGATGCAGGACATCGCTCAGATCCTCGTAGAGAAATCAGAAGGAATGAGCTACGATGAGTTTTCAGAACTCGTTATGACTTCACTCTCAATTGACCTCTGCTTTGACGAGGACTTCTACAATCAGAGCAATGAGAAGGTGATTGCAGAGAAACTCCACGAGCACATGCTCCAATCATACGAGCGTCGTATGGATACAATGGTTCAGCGTGCATTCCCAATCGTGAAGAGCGTATACGAGAAACAGGCTGCAGTCTATACAAACATCGCAATTCCAATCTCTGACGGCCGCAAGATGCTTACTCTTCCGGTTGACCTCAAGAAGGCTTATGAGTCAGAAGGAAAGGAGATCGCACGTGCACTCAGCAAGACAATCACACTTTGGCAGATCGACGAGAAGTGGAAAGAGCATCTCCGTGATATGGACGACTTGAAGCAGTCAGTTCAGAACGCGACTTACGAGCAGAAGGATCCGCTCCTTATCTATAAGTTCGAGAGCTTCAACCTCTTCAGCCAGATGCTTGAGGAACTCAACAAGGATGTACTTTCATTCCTCATGAGAGCACACATTCCACTCAGAGACGATTCTGAGACACCTCGCCAGGCACCTCAGCAGCGCAAGCAGGACATGAGCCAGCTTCAGACAAGCAGAACTGACCTCGTGACAAACGGTGGTGAAGCAAAGAGCAACGCTCCAGTACATGTGGAGAAGCAGGTCGGCAGAAATGACCCTTGTCCTTGCGGATCAGGCAAGAAGTTCAAGAACTGCCACGGAAAACAGCAGTAATATAAACGAAGAAAAACGTAATAATATATGACTATGGCACAGAAGGAAACTGTAGTTAATGCAAATGCCATCAGCAGAATCTCTGCAGGCACAATCATCAAGGGTGAGATCCTCTCACCTTGTGACATCCGTATCGACGGAACTTTCGAAGGAAAGATACAGAGCAAGGGACGAGTAGTGATCGGCGAGACAGCTCTTATCAACGGAGATATCATCTGTGACAGCATCGACCTTTGGGGTAAAGTTGAAGGTAATGTATTCGTAAAGGATACATTGAACCTCAAGGAAGGTTGCGTAGTAAACGGTAACCTTAACATCCGCAAGCTTTCAGTAGAGCTTGGAGCTACATTCAACGGTAACTGCCGCATGATTACTGAAACTGACTTCGACAGAGTTTCTGGTAACACAAAGCAGGCACCAGCAGCAGCTCCTGCTAACTAATGCTTCTGACCAAGACATACAAGGTAGCAGAACATTACTTCTCAGTCGCATTGGAAGAGGAATCATTCCTTTGGGAACTTATGGAAACCCCATACGGTCCTTTCCTTGTGAGTGCAGAGGAATGTGCAGACCGCATCTTTACACTTTCACTGTCTGAGATGGTGGAAGTCAAAGATGCGTCTTTGGTTTATAGCAACAAGGCCACTGTAGAGCCTGGTTTTGTGGTCATGGACGTCTTTAAAACCCCTGATGGCCACTATTTTGAACTGACCCATCCCGGCGCAGAGGAAATCAGTTGCCGCCTGTACATCAGCAACGACTTCAAACAGGCGCAGCTTTCCCTCCATGGAACAGACCGAGAGAAATGGCTGATCTTCAACACTGCTGTTGATTTCTGCTTCCTTCTTTCGACTTCAGGACGTGACACCGTCCTGACCCACGCATCGTCAGTCATCTACCAGGGACGTGCCTATCTTTTCCTCGGCAAGAGCGGTACTGGAAAGAGTACCCACAGCCGTATGTGGATGAAGGCTTTTGAAGATATCGTCCTTATGAACGATGACCATCCGGTAATACGTCTGGATGCCGAAGGCAATCCGATCGCTTACGGATCACCATGGAGTGGCAAGACAGTATGCTATAAGAACATCTCTGCACCGCTTGGAGGCGTAATACGAATAAGCAGAGCATCTTACAACAAGGCAAGACGTCTTCACATCATCGAAGCATACGCCTCTGTCATGACAAGCTGTTCAGGAATGACCTGGGACAAGCAACAGGCAGACGGAAGGGACAAGACACTTCAGGGCATCCTCAAGAAAGTACCATGCTGGGTCATGGAATGTCTTCCTGATGAAGATGCTGCAAGAGTCTGCGCAAAGGCTGTAACTGAAATATGGAACTAGCTATGCAGAAGGTAGTCATGCCAAATAAGCTCCTTCTTGCGGAAGTCTCCAGACTTGTGTCTGAAGGGGAGTCTGTCGTTCTGATGACAAAAGGATATAGTATGCTTCCTTTTATTGTAGGAGGGAAAGATAGCGTCCGTCTTGAAAAGGTGGATGAGCTCTTCCCAGGACAGATCCTACTCGCAGAAGTTACCCCAGGACACTACGTCCTGCACAGACTGATCTCAGTGAAGGAAGATGAGGCGGTACTCATGGGTGACGGCAATCTGAAAGGATGTGAGGTGTGTACTAGAAGCCAAGTTAAAGCAGTGGCAGTCAGCATCTTGAAAGCTAACGGAAAGGAAGTGGATTGCCTTAGTGCGCGTCATCTCAGACGAGCTGCACTTTGGAGAAGACTTCTCCCAGTCAGACGATGGCTGCTTGCTTTTTACCATAGATGCTGCCTGTAGCAGACAATAATAAGATAAAAGGAAACACAATGAAAATAGTAGAAGGATTCAGACTCCGTGAAGTGATCGGACAGGCTGTAGTGGTCGGAGAAGGAGTCAATCAGGTGGATTTTAATAAACTGATCACCCTCAATGAATCGGCAGCCTACCTCTGGAAGTCTGTCGAGGGTAAGGAGTTCGATGCAGCAATGCTTGCACAGCTTCTAATCGAGAAATATGGCATAGATCAGGAACTTGCCACAAAGGACGCTGAGGCAATCGCGGCAAAGTGGCTTGAAATCGGCATAGTAGAATAGTATATATGAAGACTTTTGACTGTATAAAGTGGCTTTGGGACGCGTCGCGCGGAGTGCGTGCACGTGTGGCTGCAGCATCTTTTGTCGGCGTGCTGCATGTGGCATTCTCAATGTGCTTTGTGTGGGTCTGCAAAAGTCTCATCGATCTTGTGACCTCATCGTCTGATGAGTCAGCCGTGACCAATATAGTATTACTTGTCGTATGTCTGATCATGCAGGTCCTGCTTTCTGCACTGGAAACCAGACTCATGAGCTTTGCAGACATATCTTTCAAGAACAGGCTCCGTCACAAGCTCTTCTCCATCCTTATGGGAAGCCGCTGGGATGGAAAGGAAAGTTTCCATTCGGGAGATTCGCTCAACAGAGTTATGGAAGACGTCAGAGTGATCGCTGATGCCATAACCAGATCAATCCCGGCACTAGTTACTTCCGGAGTGCAGTTCCTTGCTGCCTTCACCTTCCTCTTCTTCCTCAAACCTAAGCTTGCCTGGACCATACCGGTAATCATGCTGGTGATGCTCATCCTTAGCCGTAGCTACATCAGTCGCATGCGTAGGCTGACTAAGTCTATACGTTCTACAGAAAGCCAGATGCAGTCCATGATGCAGGAGAGTCTACAACACAGAGTGGTCATTCATACCCTCGAGAGAACATCAGATACGACTGATTTTCTTGCTGGTAAGCAGCTTCTCCTTAAGAACAGAGTAATGGATAAGGCAGATTATTCAATCTTTGCCCGTTCAATGATTCAGCTGGGATTTTCCGCAGGCTATGCAGTTGCATTCCTTTGGGGAGTCTTCGGAATAAAGGCTGGAACTGCCACTTTCGGTATGATGACTGCCTTCCTTCAGCTTGTCGGTCAGATCCAAAGACCTATCATGAACCTCTCAAGACAGGTGCCGGCTCTGATCAATAGTCTTACCTCTGCAGAGCGCCTGTCCGAACTCTCGTCCACACCATTGGAAAAGACAGGAGAGCCAATCCCTCTTGAAGGTCAGCTCGGAATTCGTTTCAATAATGTAAGTTATTCATATCCAGACAGCCAGACACCTGTTCTAAAAGACTTCAGTCACGATTTCAAACCAGGTACAACCACCGCTTTGCTTGGTGAGACAGGCGTGGGTAAGAGTACTATGATGCGTCTTGTGCTCGGACTTCTTACTCCGGACGAAGGCGATGTGGAAATCTATGATTCTCAGCGTTCTGTTGAGTGTTCACCATTGACAAGATGTAATATCATATATGTCCCTCAGGGCAATACGCTCATGAGCGGAACCATACGTGAAAATATTTGCTTGGGAGAACCAGATGCAACAGATGAGGAAGTTTTCGATGTCCTTCATCTTGCAGCTGCCGATTTTGTATATGAATTGCCGGAGGGTCTTGATACCCTTTGCGGCGAGAAAGGAGCAGGCCTCAGTGAAGGTCAGGCACAGAGAATTGCAATCGCACGTTCGCTCCTTCGAAAAGGAGGAATCCTACTTCTGGATGAACCTACTGCCTCTTTGGATTCTGCCACAGAGGAAACTCTCCTCAAGCGTCTGTCTGAAAGACTTGACGGCCGCACCCTCATCCTTGTGACACATCGCGCAGCTGCCGCCACCCTCTGTCAGCACACCCTCCATCTCTAGTCTGGTAGGGATAAACTTGAAATTAGAAATAAAAAATATACGATGAAAAGACTATTTGTTTACGCATTATGTCTTATGATGACTGCTTTGTGCTTCACTGAGAATAATGCAAAAGCGGAAGATGCGCAGTATCGCAATTCCGGTCTGATCAACTCATTTGAAGCAGGTTATAAATATCCTATTGCTGCCGAGACCAAGCTCGTCTATGAGAATCTCGGTGTAAGGAAAGTCAATGCGACTAATCCTTTGGAGTTCACATACTCAATAGGATATAAGTTCAACAACTGGGTGGCGCTTAGCGTAGGCTCAGGAATCTCCTATGAGACAGTCGACATCAGAGGGTATGGTGACAAACTCATCTCTGAATATGAAGGTCCGGGTAAATATTCTAACATGGATATTCCTGTGTTCCTGGATCTGGATGTTTATATGACGAAGACTAAGGTTCAGCCATTCTTCTCATTCAGAGGAGGAATGTATGTGCTGAACAGTTCAGCGCTTATGCTTGAAGGAGGTCTCGGCTGCAATATGAGACTTGGCAGAAGGTGCAATCTTTATGTGCTTGCCACCGCTTCTTTGTATCCAGCTCTTTGGGGAACAATGGGTGAGGATCTGACTATGGGAAGACGTAATGTACTTGCTCCAGGTGTGAAAATAGGATTTTCTTTATAACAGTTCAGGAAGATGAAAAAGTTACTATTCATATTGTTGTCTTTCATCGTAGTGTCGTCATGTCTTGACGAATTTGATGATACATGTTCGTTGCCGGTTGCAGGAAAGTGGGCACGTGTGGATGCTAATGGCTTCATGACTGAATTCATAGAGTTCAGAAGAGGCTATTATGACACATACGAGACAGAGAATAAGGGATATTTTCATGAGGGTAAAGTGTGGGCTGCAGGTAAGTCAGACTTCCATAATGTCACTCATGATGAATACTCTATTGTCAATGGTGTTCTACATGTCGGTAACACATCACGTCGTGTGACATTTAATGAGGATATATTGTTGCTTGATAACACAAAGTACTATTCTCTTAAGAATTTCACTTCCGATTATTACTCTACCATCAAATGTAATAATCCATCGGATTATACATATCCTTTTGACAAACCTACGGTAGAGTGGACATATTCAGTCGATAAATGTCCGTTTGGAAAGAAGGTAAGTGTGTCAACTGAGGCAGACTGGATCAATGCGATTAATGTGACTGATGATGTCATATCGTTCCAACTTGGCGACAATGTGTCCGGGGAGGTCAGAACTGCGACTGTAACCTTGACTTATCCTACAGCTAAGCCACTGGTAATCAGTGTAAAACAGGCTTGTGCTGAACCTAAGATCATTCTTGAGGAGACTTCGCTGACATCTGATTATAAGGGATGCGATCATAGCTTCTCTTATAGTATCATGTATCCGAAGGCAGGCTTGTCTGTCAAGACATCGTGCACAGCTGATTGGATAACAGAACTTGTAGAAAAGGATGGTGTTGTCTCATTCACAGTAAATGAGAACAATAGCGGTGCAGAAAGAACTTGCAACATAGTCCTTACGTATGGAGAGGTATCAGAATCGTTCAATGTAGTTCAGACTTATTCTGCACCTAGTCTTGAACTCTATCCAGAAGATATAACTGTGGATTATCATGAAGCCAAGTACTGTAACTTCTCAGGTGAAATAAAGAATCCGAGAAAGGACTGCCAGGTGGAGGTTTCATGCAGCGCAGACTGGATTACTGATATTAGCTGTAAACCGGGAACCGAGACATCATTCAAGGTCGAGTTTACTGTCAAGGAGAATAATGACGTTGAGACACAGCGCTGTGCTAATATCATCGTAAAATATGGCGATATTGAGGAATATGTAGACATCACTCAGACAAGTGGCCAGCCAGTCATCACTCTCACTCCTTCATCAGTGGAGTGCGGCTATGTCGAAGGTAAATATGAGTTTACATACGCAATCGAGAACCCACGCGAGACATTTGCTGCTGAATTCCAGACAGATGCGTCATGGATAACAGAGATTGTTGATAACAATGGTAGCGTTTCGTTCACTGTAGCGGAAAATAACAGCGGATCTGAAAGAATAGGGGATATCGTCATCTCATACGGACATACCACTGAGACCTTCAAGGTGATTCAGGTTTACGAAGCAGCTCGTATAATCTTGTCTGAAAAAAACATAACTCTGGATTATCATGAAGTCAAGTACTGTTACTTCTCAGGAGATATAGTGAATCCGAGAAAGGACTGTCAGGTTAAGGCAACATGCAACGCGTCATGGATAACAGACATCAATTGTAAACAAGGGTCTGCAACATCATTCAAGGTTGAGTTCACTGTAAAAGAGAATAATGACATTGATGATGAACGCTATGCAACAATCTATGTGCAGTATGGTGATGTTCAGGAGCATGTCAATGTAACACAGACAAGTGACCATCCTGTGATCAATATGACTAGTGTAGGAGATAAATATCCTTATAATGAGGCAATATATGCATTTTCTTACAGCATAGAGAATCTGCGAGATTCATTCGTTGCGAATATAACCAGCAGTGATGAGTGGATAACTGGCATTACGGATAATAATGGTGTCGTGTCGTTCACGCTTGCTGAAAATAACGACGGCCATGACCGTGATGGTGAAATTACAATTACTTATGGCAGCATAAGCAAGAAGTTTTTCGTTAAACAGGAGTATAGTGAGACTAAAATCTATCTAAGTCCAAAGGAAAAGTACTTCAATTATGCTGGTGGCTCGTCTTATGCCTCTTATTGTATCGTAAACCCTCGTAAGAATGCGAAGATCAATGTCTCCAGCAATGCAGACTGGCTGAAGATAGCAGCCCACGATACCTCAATGGATGGTTACATCACCTTCGATGTCTTTGAGTACACTGGAGAAGGAGAGGAAAGATCAGC
>JAFZEP010000099.1 GCA_017560625.1 Bacteroidales bacterium | reverse complement strand
TCACTTTTCAAGCAAAAGTTGACCGAGGTGTTGTATTTTGATGGAGAGCTGAGCAAAGAATCTGGTCTTTTATTGCTCAGCTTGAATGAAAAACCGGCGAAATGCCAGAAAATCAGTTGAGCTTGACAACAAAACCCGCATGTTTTCGTCAAGCTCATCGCAAACCAGGCTAGAAAATCAATCGCGCGGCGATCGGATAGTGATCCGAGATGAATTTGCGGTCGTAGTACTTCTTTGTGACTGTCTGGTATTCCAGGCATGAAGAGAAACCGCTGTAGTAGATGTAGTCGATGATTTCGTCGGCTTTGGCCTTGCCCCAGTTGTTGAAGGTCGCGTGGGAGTCGGTCTTTGAGGCGAACTTGCGGGCCGACTTCATGCGTGAATCAAGATCCTTGAGCTCGGCTGCCGTAGGCTTGATGTTGAAGTCGCCGGTCAGAACCATCGGGTAACCTTCAGGGTTGATCTCCGCTATGCTGTCTACGATCAATTTAAGGCCGTTTTTACGGGCTTCTACGCCTACATGGTCCAGATGTGTATTCACGAAGTAGAAACGCTTTCCGGTGCGTTTATCTTTCATCAGAGCCCATGTCGCTGTGCGCATGCAGGCTGCATCCCAGCCCATAGACGGTTCATTCGGTGTTTCCGAGAGCCAGAATGTGCCCCAGTCGATAAGTTTCATGGTCTTCTTGTTCCAGAATATGGCCATATACTCGCCGGCCTTCTTGCCGTCATCTCTTCCAACTCCGACCCATTTGTAGTTGTCGGCGAACTCCTTGATGAAGTCCAGCTGATCTTTAAGTGCTTCCTGTACACCGAACACATCCGGCATCTGGTCCTCAAGCATCTCGATTGTGCCACCGCATCTGTAGACCCATGAGTTTGTGCCATCGTTGGCAGAACCCATGCGGATGTTGTAGGACATCACCTTCAGCTCAGCGTTCTGGGCTGAAGCAAATTGTGGCAGCAGAAACGCTGCTGCCACAATGATCATATTGAGATATTTACGCATATCCTTAGTTGAGCTTGAAGTTCACTGTTGAACGCACATCCTCTGATGAAGAACCGAGGAGAGCCTTGAACTTACCTGGCTCTGCTACCCACTCGTGCTTGTCAGCATCGAAGTAGCTGAGGTCCTCAGCGTCGATCTCGAATGTCACAGTCTTGGTCTCGCCTGCCTTGAGGTATACCTTCTCGAAGTTCTTGAGCTCCTTGACAGGACGGTCGATTGTCGACTTCACATCGTTGATGTAGAGCTGAACAACCTCTGCTCCATCTACTGAACCTGTGTTTGTAACGTCTACTGTCACCTTGAGAGTCTGGTCTGCAGTCATCTCAGCCTTGTCAGCCTTTGCATTCGAGTATGCGAATGTTGTGTAGCTGAGACCATGTCCGAATGGGAACTGAACCTTGATCTTCTTTGAAGAGTACCATCTGTAACCTACATAAACTCCCTCATCGTAGTGAGTCTGCCAGAACTCGTCGCCCTCTTCCTTGATACCAGGATACTGGCGCTCTGTCTTGATAGGACCATCCTCATACTTGAAAGGAACTGTGAATGGAAGTCTTCCTGAAGGGTTTACCTTACCTGTGAGGACGTCTGCGAGAGCGTTACCTGTCTCTGTACCGCCGTACCAGCCCTGAACGATTGCGTCAACCTCGCCAGCCCATGGCATTGCCACAGCCGAACCTGAGATGTTTACAACCACGATGTTCTTTGCAACTTCAGCAAGAGCGAGGATAACCTTCTCCTGTCCGTAAGGAAGAGTGATCTGGAGACGGTCTGTGCTCTCGTTGTCCTGGTGTGCACTCTTGTTGAGACCACCTACGAAGATCACATAGTCAGCATCCTTTGCCATCTCTACAGCCTCAGCGATGAGCTCCTTAGGAGTTCTGTTGTCAGTGAGGTCCTGACCTGTGTCCACGTTGTTGTATGATGTCGATGTGTCACCTACATAACCGCGAGCCCATACGATCTCAGCGTTCTTGCCGAATGCGTTCTGGAGACCCTCGAGAGGATTCACCTCGTAAGCTGTCTTGAGGTTTGAGCTACCACCGCCCACAACCATCTTCTTAACTGCATTCTCTCCTACCACGAGGATCTTGCCACCCTGAGGTACGTTGAGAGGAAGAGCGTTGTTGTCGTTCTTGAGGAGAACCACACCGGCTGCTGAGATGTCGCGTGCTGCCTGATAGTGCTCAGGGCATACGAAACGGCCATAGTTAGGCTCAGGACGCATGCTTGTGCGGAAGATCAGACGAAGGATACGACGAACCTTGTCATCAAGCTCCTTTGTTGTATACTTGCCCTCACGGAGACCCTTGAGATAAGGGGCAGCCATGTGATAGTTTCTGTAGCTGTCGCTGGCAGCACCTGTAAGACCGTTTGTCCAGGTACCCATCTCGATGTCGAGACCGTTGAGAACTGCCTCCTCGTCATCGCGGCATCCGCCCCAGTCGCTGACTACAACACCGTCGAAGCCCCACTCACCCTTGAGGATGTCTACAAGAAGCTTCTTGTTGTGGCAGTTGAACTGACCGTTGTAGAGGTTGTATGAACCCATGATAGACCATGCGTTACCCTCGACAACTGCAGCCTTGAAAGCCGGAAGATAGATCTCATAGAGAGTTCTGTCGTCTACTACAGAGTTTGACTGTGTACGCTGGAACTCCTGGTTGTTTACTGCATAGTGCTTTACGCAGGCTGCAACACCATTCTCCTGAACACCCTGGATGTAAGGAACGACCATCTGACCTGCGAGATACGGGTCCTCACCCATGTACTCGAAGTTACGTCCGTTGAGCGGAGTACGGCAGATGTTGATGCCAGGGCCGAGAAGGATGTCCTTCTTACGGTAGCGTGCCTCCTCACCGATGCTGCGGCCATAAAGGAGAGACATCTCCTTGTCCCATGTTGCAGCAAGGTTTACAAGGGCAGGGAAAGCTGTACAAGAGTCGTTTGTCCAGCCTGCCTGATCCCACTCATCCCAAAGAACCTCAGGACGGATGCCGTGAGGACCGTCTGTGTGCCATACTTCAGGAATACCGAGACGTGGAACACCACGTGAGCTGAACTTTGACTGAGCTGTTGTCATGCCCACCTTCTCCTCGAGAGTCATGCGCGAAAGAGCATCCTCCACTCTCTCCTCAACCGGAGCATGAGGATCAAGGTAGACCGGACGGTCAGCCTTCTGTGCGAAGCAGACTGCCGAGAAAAGGACAGCTGCCGAAAGGATTAAAGTTTTCTTCATATTACGTGTTATTGATTATTCGAACGGCGCAAAGATAGTTAAATTAATGCATAATCTATCGTGAAAGCAAATGTTTCACCCGGAGCGACGCGGAAGTCGATGTATGGCTCGATGCAGGCTATCAGGTGATAGGACCAGAACACAGCCTTTGTCATGGGCAGAGCACACTCAGCCTTCACACCCCTTCCTGTCTGCATCTCCCTCAGCTCGAATGCATTAGGAGTGCCTGCAAGGCCTTTTCCAGCCTCATGGATGTTGCCGGTGTAGACCGACTCTCCCTTCTGGAGGGTCCTTGTGAAACGGATGCCGCTCTCTGTAAAGCCAACCTCAGAATATTCTGCACGCCAATCACCTTCAGGCTTATATGGGAAATCCAGCTGACGCGACTGACCTGTCTCAAGCAGGCCGAGAGTGAAGAAGTTGTGGTTGTAGACATCACCCTTGAGGTCTTTGACTCCTTTGTTTGTCAGCCTGTGGCTTATGCAGAAGCTGTTCTCTCCGGTAAGGCGGATCTCTTTGACATATTCATAAGCGTAGCCAATCGCGGAATCTATCTTATGTGTCTGGACGATGGAATCCTGAGTCACCTCAACGGTTCTAGTACCCGGATCAAGGATATTATGAAGCTTGAATCTGTCGTACTCCCCTTCCATCTTCTCAAGCATTCCCACACCGATCTTGAGGAAAGGTTCACCCGGAGCCACGGCATCCAGACCTATAGGACTGAACTCTTCTGCCGGACCGCAGACTGCATCATGACGCACTGGAGAATAGCCCTCGAACCATGGCTCTGCGTAGTTGCAGCCGCGGTATTCGATGCTTTCGAAGACACCTGCCCAGTCGAAGCGGGTGCCACGATAATAACCCTTCTCACCATCCGGGGCGTGAAGGGTTATCTTTAATGTATTGTTGCTGATAGCAAGCATTGCGTGTTTTATATTTAATTAACTATCAATATTTTAAGGACTTCATGGTGGTAAATTTTGCCCACCATGAAAGTTATATGCAGTTAATATTCAATGTTTTACAGATCACGCTTATTACAAGCGTGTAGGGAATTCGGCTATGCGGAGGGTTGTGCAGCCGTATGGAATGAGTTCGATCCATACTTCCTCGCCTGTGTCGTCACCGTCTTCACGGTAGTAGGCGATCTGGCCTGTGGATCCGTTGTACTCCTTCCAAGGCTTGATGACCACAGCCTTTGCCTTGATGCTCACCGGCGCGTTTTCAAGATTCCAAGGATAAGCACCGGCATCTTCACGTACCTCGACCTTGAAGTTCTCCTTCATCAGCTCAGGAGTCATGTCCTTGAGGCGGAATCCGTAGTTCCAAGGTGTGTCAGAGACACATGAGTAGTAGTACTGACCGTATTTTCCTTCATATGAAGCTTCGAAGTCGTGCTTCTCCCACTTCTCCTCCATTCTGAGTGCATATACGAGCGGACCACGCTCCACGACAGTCGCTCCGTCGTACCAGTGGCTGATGCGCACCTCCATCGGGAATGTAAGGGTCACAACATCGCCTTTTGCCCACTCACGCTCGATGCGGACGGTATCACCCGCCTTGGACAGACAGTTGACGCTGATACCATTGACCTTCACCTCGGCCTGCTCACACCACTTCGGAACACGGAAATAAAGCGGGAAAGCCGCCTTCTTTACTTTCTTTGAAGTGAAGCCGACTGTCACCTGCACAGTCTCGTCGAACGGATAGAATGTCTCCTGCTTGAGAGACACCTCTACTCCTCCTGCCACCTTAGCTGTCACTGTGGAAGGAGCATATACGAACGCCGCAAGACCGCCGTCCTTGCTTGCATACCAGAGGTTCTGAGTGAATTTCGGCCAACCCTGGTGCATGTTGCATGTGCAGCATGGATAGCCGTTGAGCACTCCGAAAAGATTGTCGTTGTCCTCATGCTGGGTCACGAAGTTGCGCCACTCGCGTGAGCAGGCAATCTGGTTGGTCTGCTGATAGTACTGACGTCCGTCATAGGCGTCTGTAGCCTGGGTTGGAAGAGCGTTATAGGCAACTCTTTCAAGGTGATCGGCCCACTGAAGGTTTCCTGTGGCCTGAAGCATCTCCTCGAGAGAATACATCATCTCGACTGCTGTACAAAGTTCGGAGCCACGGGTCGGATCACCGAAATGCACCTGCTCGTCGCCGGCCCAAAGACCTGTAGGAAGACCGAAGGTCTGACGCATGATCTTGAGAGCATTGTCAGGAGCATTAAGGTCCTTAGGATCCTGTGATCTCTGCCACCAGATGATCGGTTCCTTGAAGCCATGTGCAAGGTTCACAGTGTGCATAGAGTTCTGAGTGCGGAGTTCGTTGGTCTCGCCCCAGAACATAGCTGTCCACGGAGTTGTCTGGCTATGGATAAGGTCTCCAAGCTCGAGAAGGAACTCGTCGCCTGTGATGTTGTAGAGCCAATATACCATGTCGAGGTTGTCGCCACCTCTCCACTGACCCCAGAATGTCCAATGATCAAGCGGCTTTTCAGGAAGGTTAGCCAGCTGATACTTGAAGTATCCTGTCATCACGTCGATGACGCGCTGGTCTCCTGTGGCCATATAGTACTGCTTGAGGATCTTGAGGGCAACCATCTTAGGCCACCAGTCCTCAGCCTTACCTCTCTGGAAACCTTCGATGTACTGGCGCGAAATCCTGTTGCCGAAGTAACCATCCTCATGCACCATGGTAAGCATTGCCTCAGACCAGACTGTCGCCTTGGCGATAAGTTCTTCATCTCCAAGAAGATATGCCAGCGGCATCAAGCCGTCAAGCCAATATGGTCCACGCTCCCATGTGTCGCCTTCGCCGCCGATCCACGCGTTGTCAGCACCTACCACCTCGCTATACACCTCATCGAGATGGCCGGTGAAGCCGTCTTTCTGACGCACAAGCTGGTCATGAAGCCAGCCTTCTGCCTTGATTGCTCCGATGGGAAGCTCGGCATAGTCAGTCGCCACGAGTGGCGGACGGTTGAAGACATAGTCCTGGGCGCTGGCGGTGAATGCCATTGCCGCTGTCAAGATTGATAGTAGTATTCTTTTCATTTTCTTTATTCAGGATTACCACGTCGCTCCGCTCCTCGTAATGACGTGCAAAATTTCGCTCCTCGTAATGACGTGCAATACGTCATTGCGAGGCTTCGCAGAAGCCGTGGCAATCTTGTTACTTTTTAAGTGGATTCTCGATGATGAAACGGCAGAGGGCGTGGTAGATTGCGCGGTCTGTCGGATCTTCCGAAATTGCAAGCTCATAAAGACCGTTAGTGCCGGAATATAGCACGAAAGGCACCTCTCCGTAAAGGCCACGTACCTCTGCATTGTGAAGATATTCCTGGAAACGCGACTTGTTGCGTGCGGCATGCGGATTAGGCTTGCCGTTCTTGAAGTTTGCCAGAATAGACGATGTCAGAGGCTCGCCGTGAGTACCCTCGAACTCAAGCTCCATACCGAGACCATGCTTTCTGATGGTCTGCTCGATCTGGTCCCAGCTCCATTTCGCGTCTGTCCAGTAGTAGTTCGGCTGCATCACGACCTGGTCGAAGCCGAAGTCCTTGCCTCTTTCCACACCTGGAGCCATTGCGTAAGGCACCCAGTAGAAACCCTCGTTCAAAGAGTGGCAGTAGTCAGCCACAGCCTTGATGGTGATGTCGTGCTGCTTGTACTCGTAGCGGAAGCTGCCCGGCACTGAAAGTTCCTCTGAAAGCACATAGAAACCGATGAGCTCGATGTTCTTGTACTTTGCCTCAGCGAACTTTGCGCGCACTGCATCCACAAGCCACTTGTATGCCTTTACACGATCCTCAGGCTTGGCAAAATCCATTGCCACACCATCGATCTCGCCCCAATATACAGTGTTTCTGTTCTCACCCTTCATCGCCTTCGAATAGTGCTCGAAGAACACAGGGTCAGGAAGCGAGAAGATGATGCCGCGCTTTGATGAAGGCTTGCCGATTCTCTTGGATACATTCGCGATGCATCTGTCAAGGGCAGCGAAGCCGTTCTGGGCATCGAACCAATAGTCGAGCTGTCCCTGCCAATGCTCCTTGCGTGAAGAGTAGCGGCCGTCGTTGGCGATGGAATATGTAACCTTGAAATCATCATCCCAAAGTTCCATCATGATCATGTTGTCAAAGAGCCAATGCTCCTGACCGTTCTCATCTGTGTATGCGACTGTCTTTTCGAAACGCTCCTCAGTCCAGAGATATGGATTGCGGGCGCTGTGACCGCCATAGCAGATGGCAGCATCCGCAATCATGCGCACCTGGTCCTTCTCCCATTTGTAGAGATTCTTCTGCGCACCACATCCGCACAGCATAAGCACGGCTGAAATAATAATCAATGTCTTTTTCATATCAGTCATAACTTCTACAACCGTGTCAAAAATAACTCAAAAAATGACACGGTGGTGCCTGAAAAGGCCTGATTTGTCTATTTTTGAAGACCACCGTGACAAAATATTGGAAAATAATGTCACGGTGGTCTATTCTAGAAAAACCGAGCTGTCAGATTACTCTGCGATGAAGCCGGCGTTGAGCTTGAAGACAGAGATACCAACGTTCTGGATCATCACTGCCATGTATGTAGTGCCGTTTACCTCACGTACCACGCAGTCACCTGTAGAGTGAGTTGCAGGGCAAGGAGAAACGACTGTTGCGTCCATACCGTCCTGTACAGGAGCCTCGAACACCACCTTGTTGGTCTGGAGAACACCTGCAAGACCATCGTAAGTGCCGTTGAAGTCTGAAATCACCTTCACGGAACCCTTGTCCTGAGCAGCCTCAAGAGCTACGTATGCAACATACTTCGCACCTGTCTTGGCATCGCTGAAGAAGTTGTATCCGTGAGTCATTCCGAGACCGAGGTCTGCAGTTGAAGCGAATACGTTTCCTGAAGTATTAGCGAGCCAGTGACCGCTGGCAGTAGATGTAACGAGGAATCCAGGGATAATATCTGAACCTGCCTTTGGAGTACCAGGGTAAACATATGCAGAACCGATGCAGCCTGCTGCGTCAAGCACTGAAGCCGAGTAGTCGTAACGTCCACGTGCATATGCAAGTCCGTCAGCACCTGGCCACTCACCGATACCGGTATCAACCATAGCGTTTCTTACGATGTTACCTGAGTTGTAGTCCTTGAAGTAGATCTCACCGCTCTTCCAGCTTCCGAGCACGATGAACTTATCACCCATACGACGGCCTGAGTCATCTACCATATACTTGGTAGGAGCACTGTCGATGCCGTTGAGCCAAGCGTAGTAGTGGAGGTGTGAACCGTCACCGAGAGTGAGGTTTGTTGCAACAAGGATGTCCTTGCCGCCGTTCACTGCAGGATCTGTGTTAGGGATCATTCTCACGCATGAGAGAGCGTGTGTACCACCGCTTACGCCTTCTACATTCACATTCTTCACAACAGAAGGATCAGTGATGCTTACTGCCTTGAGCACTGGAGCATCTGCTGAAGACTGAGGAATATAGATGTACTGGTCGTCCATAGTGATATTACGTGAATCTGTAATACCGAATGTAGACTGCCATGGAGTTGTAGATGATGTAGCGTAGATACCCCAGAGGCGTGTGAAGAGCTGTGGCGGGATAGGCTCGAGACCCTTCACAACGATGTATGTAAGGCCGTTCTTCACCTTTACTCCGTCAACTGACATGCCTGAGATCTTGACAGGAACAACATAGCCGTCCCAGTCTCTCTTGACGAGTTTCTTAGTCTCAGTAACGCCGCCAACCTCAACTTCCATATCCACAGCGATAGCCTCTGTGTTGATGGTAACAGGAAGGAGAGCATAGCCCTCGCCAGCCTTGATTACAGGATCTGCACCTACAGTCACGAGTCCTTCCGGAGCAAGAGTGTAGTTCGTGCCGTTTGCTGCGTTGTATTCAGCCACAAGAGTCTCGTCCACCTCGAAATCAAGAGTGAGATCGATAGCAGGGATTGCCTTGTCGATGCGTACTGTGATGTCCATTGTCTCGGAAACAGGCTCTGACTCCCACTCGTATGTACGGCTCAGGAGAGTCTGCTCTGCTGTTACAGTCGAAGTCACGAGATTGAGGATGAACACCTGACGGCCCTCATTCACCTCGAGGTTGTCCGAGCGGAGTGCTACAGGAATACAGTACTGGTTTGCTGGCTCCTCTTCCATGAATGCAGCCACCTTTGCGATGTCCCATGAGATTGTGAATGACTTGGTCACATCGTCAGTGCCGAAAGCGATGCTTTCAGTGCTGAAAGAGTAGAGATTCTGGTCAGTTGGAAGCGGAATATACTCCACACCATACTGCTTGTTGAAGTTATTGAGGTCGAAGTTGGATGTTGTGATGTTGACAACACCTTCATTGAGTCCCTTTCCGCTCTTGATGACGTTCACATCATATGAACCGCCATAAAGAGGGAGTGTCACGACATTTTCACCGGCCTTGTTGTTGAAGCCGAATGAGTCGTCTGGCAGAAAGTTGTTTCTGTCATCCGCACAAGATGCTACGGCAGCAATCGTCAGTGCAGAAAGCAAGATATTTATGAAAATCTTCTTCATATTCATTCAGATTAGAATCCGTAGTTCTGTGTAAGGTTCGTCATCTCAGCAAGCTGATCTGAGTCGAATGGGAAGAGGTAGTCTCTCTTTGTGAACTTAGAGTGCTTTGCAAGCGGGAAGTCCTCGCTCGAGCGTACCCATGAATCGTGATAGTCTACCGGGTCGTTGAGGTTGAGAGTCCAGTTGAGTGTAGGGAAGTTCTTCTCTGCAGTCATCCAGCGGCAGCTGTCATAGAAATGCATAGGACCTTCGATAGCGAACTCGATCATCTTCTCCTGCTTGAAGCACCATCTGAGGAGCTCAGGATCTGTTGCGATGCCTGGGTATGCAACCTCGAGGTCGTTGAGACCTGAACGGTTACGGATCATGTTGAGATACTTGATAGCCTCATCGTAGTCACCTGTCTCGATACAGCACTCAGCATAGTTGAAGAAGATCTCAGCAAGACGGAATGCTGGGTATACATACTTGATCTGCTGGTAGTCAGATCCCACGTCGAGAGGGTTGTTGGCTGCATAGAGACGACGCCATGCATAACCGAAGTAGTTGTTTGTAGAAGTCTGATCCCAACGCTGGCACAGAGCACCTGAACCTCTCCAGAAGTGACATCTCATGTCCTCTGCAGTCCATGTAGTAGATGATGTCTTAGGGTTGGTCATGGTCTTGAGCTTAGGGTCGCAAGGCCAATAGTATCCGTTAGGAACGAGACATGCATAGTAGCGTGGCTCGCGGCCGAGAGTAGAGTTGTGTGCCTCGAACTCGCCTGCCCACTCTGCCTCGAACTGAGTTGTCATGCTGAAGCCCTCAGAAACATAGCCTGAAGTCTCGTCGATGACAGGCTTAGAGTAGTCATCCATGCCGGATGTTCTGTCATATCCTGTTACAGGGTAACGGCCTGACTCATACATTGCATAAGCGTCAACAAGCTTGAATGAAGGAGTGAGCGACTGCCATCCCTCAACGGTGATGTTACGTGGAGCGCAAGCACCGATGAAACCGCCTGTACGGCCGAGCCAGTCAGTGTAGAAGTTCATCCACCATCCCCAGATTGTCTCCTCGTTCCACTGCTTGAAGAAGATGTTCTGGTATGCACGGATACCGTCTGTAAACTCATCGCCGGAAGTCTTGTCTGCCTTTACGAGGCTATAGTAGTTGAGGTCGATGACAGCCTTTGCTGCCTTCTTTGCCTCTTCCCACTTTGTTGCATCGTAGCCCTGAGGGAAGATCTCATTGCCGTAGTAGTTTGTCATGCCTGCATAGAGGTCGTTTCCGTTGTAGAGCGGAGAAGCAGCGTATAGAAGCACTCTTGACTTGAGAGCCATTGCGGCACCCTTTGTAGCACGTCCCATGTCTGAACCCTCCTGAAGACCCACCTCAGTGATGCTCATAGGAAGCACATCGATGGCTCTGTCAAGCTCTGAAACGATGAAGTCGATGTTCTCCTCGAGAGTGTTTCTGTCGAGGCTTGAACCTACAGCATCTGAAGGTGCAGCCTTGTCACCCCATACGATCACCGGACCATATGTACGGAAAAGACAGAAATAGTAGAAAGCACGCATGAAACGGGCCTCAGCCTTCATGTATTCACGCACAGCCTCGTTATCCTCTTTGTTGAGGTGGATGTTTTCGATCACGAGTGTACAGTGAGCGATTGCCTTATAGTAATTCTCCCAAAGAGTGTAGCCTGTGATAGAAGCAGGGCTATAGTCGCCTACGCGGAGGTCGAATACGTTGTTTGCGTATGCAGATGCGTTGACCTGACGCGCGTCAGTACGGCCTGAGAAACCTCCCTCAGTGGTAGCGTCCACCGGATTCTCCTCCTTTGGAAGGTAGGCGTACATGTGTGCTGCGAGCTGGCGTGCTGTTCCTCTCTTGCTGAACATCTCCTCGATGGTAGCCTGGTCCTGGAGCTCTACATCAAAGTAAGAGTCGCAAGACACTGCACCAAGTGCAAGCAGCGCAAAAGTCGATAATGTATATATAAGTTTTTTCATTTCCTGTGAGTCAATTAGAAGTTGATGTTCAAACCAAGACTTACGTTACGTGTGATAGGGTATCTTGTACCGTATGCTGTGTCAAGCTCAGGATCCCAAAGCTTGAAGTCTGAGAAGGTAAGGAGGTTGGTTCCTGCCACATAGAGGCGGAGAGCCTGGATGCCTGCCTTCTTTGTCCACTTCTTAGGGAATGTATATCCGATCTCTGCGTTCTTCAGACGGAGGAAGCTCATGTCGCGTGTCCAGTAGTCTGAAGTCTGGATGTTGTTGTTTGAACGGGTTGTTCCGAGTCTTGGATAAGGAGCGTTAGGATTTGGATTTTCGATTGTCCAGTGATTCTGGGCAACATCCTTGAACACCTGTCCTGTAAGCTGAGGTGATGATGAAGCACCGTAGAGGTTTGTACCACCGATCTGACGAGTCACGTTGGCAACACCGCTGAAGAATACAGAAACGTCGAAGCCCTTGTAACCGAGGCTGGCACCGAAACCGTAGTTGATCTCAGGGATAGTAGTGTATCCGATGGCAACCTTGTCGTACTGGTCTACATAACCGTCACCGTTGATATCCTTATACTTGATGTCACCTGGCTGCACGTCACCGAAAGTCTGGGTTGGCCAGCTGTCGATGTCCTCCTGGCTCTCGAAGAGGCCGCATGAGATGAGACCCTTTCTCTGACCGTATGCGAAGCCTACCTCGCTGAGGTACTCCTCAACCGGAGTCGGCTGATCGTTGTAGATGAGGCGGTTGCGGTTGAATGTGAAGTTACCTCTTGCTGAAACTGAAAGACCGTTTGCGAATGTGTGGTCGTAAACAACCGACATATCGAAACCGCGGTTGAGCATCTCTCCGATGTTCACATACTGGTCTTTCTGGAGACCCACAGCAGATGGAGTCGACTGACGCATGAGGAAGATGCCGTCACGGTAGTCGCGGAAGAGGTCGGCGTTGATTGTGAGGTCGTTGAAGAGACCGAGCTCGATACCGACGTTGCCCTTTGTCGCCTGCTCCCACTCTACCTCCGAGTTACCCATCTCGGCAGTTGTGATACCGCCTACTGTTGCATAACCGGTTGCAGATGAGTTAGGAACTGTACCCCATGCAGCACCTGTTGCTGAAGTGTTGATGGTTGTATTGTAAGCGAAACGGCGGCTACCACCGATCTGGTCGTTACCTACAGAACCGTAAGAAGCCTTGAACTTGAGGAGGTTGATCGCGTCTGAAACAGGCTCCCACCAAGGCTCGTTGCTGATCATGTAACCGACAGCGACTGCAGGGAAGAAACCGAAGCGGTGGCCTGGAGCGAAGTTCTCAGATCCGTTGTAACCCATGTTGAACTCGAAGAAGTAGCGGTCCTTGTATGAGTAAGTCGCACGTGCTGCAACACCCATAGACTTGTAAGGGAAAGCCGCGATGTATGAGCCAGGATGGGTGTGTGAAAGCGAACGCATGCTGTAGAGAACCATTCCGCTCACACGGTGTGCATAAGCGAACTGGCGCTCGTAGTTCACTGAACCCTCGAAGTTGATGTAGCGTGTACCGCTGTGTGATGTTCCGAGAGTGATATAGCCTGCATAGTCGTCGATTACCTCGTACTGGAGTGCGCCCTCGTCGTTTCTGCCGATAGCTCTGTATGTCTTAGGGCTGATCGAACGGTTGAGAGTGTTTGTGTTTGTAGCGTCGAATGAGAATGCAACGCGTGCTGTAAGACCTTCAGTCACGAAATCAGAGAAGTCCTGAGTAAGCGACACTGTTGACTGTGCAACGTTGCTGCTTGTGTTTGAATAACCCTTCTCGTTGAGGAGGTTGTATGGGTTGGCAGTACCCTTGATTGAAGCGAGGGTTCCGTCAGAATACTTGAGCGGAATCGCTGTAGGGGTCATTGTCATTGTCTGCTGGAGGAGGGCGTCAAGACCTGCTGCAGGAGAGTTCTTCACTGTGAACTGTGTAGACACGTTCATACCGAGCACTGTAGACTTGGTGAGGTTGATGTCCACGTTTGTACGGAAGTTGAATCTCTGGTAGCTCATCTGAGCGTCGTAGCGGTCGTTTGCCGCTGTGTTGAGGATACCGTCCTCGAGGTAATATGAACCACCCACATAGTAGCGTACGTTCTTTGTACCACCTGACACACCGATGTTTGCCTTTGTAGTCATAGCCTGGTTCTTGAATGTCTCGTTCACCCAGTCTACTGAAGGATAGAGGTCTGTGTCAGCACCAGGGAGACCCATTGCAGAAGCAAGATACTGCTCCTTTGCAAAGTCGTTGTAGATGGCATCCTGGCCGCTGTTGATGTACATGTTGTTGAGGAAGTCGATGAACTCGCCTGTGCTTGCCATCTCAGGAAGCTTCACCGGAGATGTCAAACCTGTCTCAACCTTGATTGAGAGCTGCGGCTTCGACTCCGAACCACGACGTGTTGTGATGAGAACGATACCGTTGGCACCACGCACACCGTAAAGAGCTGTAGCTGACGCATCCTTAAGAATAGAGAGCGATGCAATATCCTCTGTGTCAACCATATCCATACTACGCTCCACACCATCCACGAGGATGAGAGGAGTCGAGTTGGCACCGAACGTACTCACACCGCGGATCCAGAAATCTGCTGAAGCACCTGGCTCACCGGTCTTCTGGATTGCAACCACACCGGCAAGTTTACCGGCAAGGCTTGTAGAGAGGTTACCCTGCGACTGTGCGAGAGTTCCCATGTCCACGGTAGCGATGGATCCGATCACGGATGCCTTTCTCTGTGTACCGTAAGCCACCTTCACTACTCCTTCGAGTTCGTTGGCAGCAGGCACGAGTTTGATTGTAAGCTTTGTCTCATCGCCTACTTTCACTTCCTCATCAAGATAACCGAGGAAAGAGGCAATGAGAACGTCGTCAGGAGAAACACTGATGTTGAATCTACCCTGGTCGTCAGTCATGGCGCCTCGGGTCTCTCCTTTGACTACAACGTAAGCACCGGGTATTCCCTGATCAGTCTCGTCAAGGATGACACCGGATACGTTTCTGTCCTGCGCAAAGGCCGAAACCATTGCACAAGCGGACACAAGGCAGAGTGCGAGCACTCTTCTGAGTCCTTCCATACGTTTTGTTAGCATCATAATAAGGTTGGTTAGTTTAATATTTTGTAATCTTTTTTTTACAATGAAGCGATTCCGACGAGTACTGTGCCCTGGATGTCATCCACAACGGACACATTGACGCCCTCGCCGAGACCATTCCTGATCTCATCTTCCATCAGGTCGAAGGACTTTGCGATCTGGCCTGCGAAAAGCAGATGGCTCACTCCGAGTTCCATGATCATATCCCTTGCGCCGGCTACATAGTGTCTTCCTGCGCTGCGGAATGCCTCAAGAGCTTTCTCGTCGCCGCCACGGGCCCTGTCTGCAATCTCCTTCACATCTTCGCCATCCGCAAGGACACCTCCGAGTTCTGCATACACACGGAGAATAGCCCTTCTTGACACATGGTCCTCAAGGATTCCATCACCATAAGGCGCATTCCACAGATTCCTTGCAGGTGAACCGGTCTCAGATTCCATCACTACGCCGTCCACGGCATATGCGAATCCCAATCCTGTTCCAAGCGTCGACATTGCCACCACTCCCTTCTTAAGTTCAGGGCGCAGGGTCAAGGCTCCGTTGAGAGCGCCATTGACATCATGTGCAAACGCAAGGCGGACCTGGGGTCCTACAACATCTCCGAGGATATCGCGGAATGATTGTCCATATACAGAAGCGAACTTGTGCTTCATCAGGAAGATGCCCTCCTTGTAGTTGAACGGACCCGGCATCACCACGCATACAGCGTCTACAGTGCAGCCGGACTCTTCAGCCCTCTTCATCTGACCGGCTACAGCAGTACGGAAAGATGCTTCGATCTCCTGAGCTGTACCGTCTGAAGACATAGGAGTGCTGTCGAAAGTCCCCTCGACAGCGCCTTGGCCGGCGATGCCGAGAGATGACTTGACGAATGTGCCTCCAACGTCAAGAAGGATTATGCGACTATTTAGGGTCATTCTCGAATCCTTCGCGAAGTGTTGTCTTGTGGATGCTGATAGGCTCCTTGCCGAGGTTCTCGACAACATACTTGCCCATATCAGCCGGAACGCATACGATGTCCATGAAATCCATATCGTAGTAGCGCTCCGGATTCTCTACGCTGCGGACGCGTGCTCTGTCACCGTCTACGAGAGTAAGCACATGGAACTTCTCGTTCTTAGTGTCCTGCTCACACATCTTCTCGAACTCGAGACGGCGGAGAGAGATGTACATCTGAGGGTTCTCACCGAGGATGAACTCCTTCCAACCCTCACCCTCTGCGTCGAGGCGAGGCTTCTGGACAATGTAATCCTTGTTCTCTGGGTCGTGGATGACTGAATATCTTCTCTCCTGGTTCACAACCTCCTCACCGAGCTTGGTGTGGATAGGACGCTGCTTGCCGTCGAAGTCAAGACGGAGGTAGTCATACATCTTATATGTATATGAACCGATTGTAAGCGAACCGATCTCGAGGATCACCTGGTTTCTTCCGCTTGAGTGGATAGTTCCTGCAGGAAGCATAACCTGGAGACCTGGAACTGAAGGCTCGTAGCTTACATATTTCTCATAGTCGCATGGGATCTGCTTTGTGTCGGCATCCTCGATCTCCTTGAAGAACTGAGGAATGTCTGCGTCGTCACGGAAACCGATGAATGTCTTTGCATCCTGGCCTGTTACGACAACATAGTAGCTCTCGTCCTGACGTCCGAACTCGTTGTAGTGCTCTACGTTGTACTGTCCGCCTGAGTGGCACTGGATAGACATGTTACCTGTCGAGTGGTATGAGTCGTCCCAGTTGAAACGGATTGGGAAATAGCCCTGGTATTTAGCCACAGCCTTCTCACCCATGAGCTTTACACCTTCCTTGTGCACGAATGAGCAGTAGTTGATGTCGAGCATCTCCTTGCCTGCCTCAACGAGCACGCTGACCTCCATTGGGATGAAGTCGAACACCCAAGCGGCATTCTTGATCTCTGCAGGAAGGTTACGGTATTTCTTCATATATGAACCGCCCCATACTCCCTCAAGGTAGCATGGCTTTGCGCGGAACGGATACTTCACGAGCTCTGCACAGATGTCTGCAAATGACTCGAAAGGCATCATCTGGAGTTTCTTAGGGTCGTTGTCGAGGAAGTAGAAGTCAAGGACATTGTTCTTCCAAAGCTCCTTGCGAAGCTGTACGGCGCACTCGAAGTCGCAGTAGTAGCAGCGGCGGATTGTGCGGTTGATGATGCCCACACGATCCTTTCCGAGGTTCATATACTCGCCTGCTCTGATGCGGAGCATGGTCTTCATCGGAGTGATGTCGAACCAGCACTTCACGTCGTACATGTCGCGCAGCTCAGGGATCATAGAACCGTAACCGGCTACGACTGTGAGCTTGCCGGCTGCCTTCTTAGATGGAACCATCTGTTTGAACTGGGCCATCTTAGCCTCGTCGAAGAGACCGATATAACCGCCATGGTAAAGCTTACCGAAGAGGAGTGTAGGGTCGATCTTTGTATCCCAGATGAGGTTTGGATCGATCATATCGTCGATCTCCTTGCCTGACTTGAGAGTCTCCTTGTTTGAGTCAACAACCTCGAAATCGAAGCCGTTGATGAAACACTCACGTGAGAGGAGGTTTGTGAAGAGAGTCCAGTTTGCTGTTGTGTAACCGTCGATACCCACGATCACGCCCTCTGACTTGATTCTGCCTGCGAGGTCTGCAACAAACTTCTTTGCAACGTTAGGTGTGCCGCCTGTTACTATTGAATTGATTGTCTTTTCTGAAAGTTTCGGTCTGTTGATCGGCTTCGGATCATCAAACGGAAACGGATTGTACATAAAGCTCATAATTGTACTTATATATATATTACACTACTTTTCGATGTTATAGAACTCGAATCCCATGATCTCTGCGAAATCAGCGAGTTCCTTGCGATAGTCACCGTCCACAATCGCATAATGCTGGGTCGCACCGATGCGGAGAACCTGCTCCCAAAGCTCCTTCACAGGCACTACAGGTTTGAAGATGGTGTGGCTGTAGGTTGCAAGAAGATGCTTCTTATCGCTCTGAGGAGTATCCTTCTCTGAAAGGCTCTCAGCAAGGAATGTGATCAGCTTATATTTGCCGTTCTCCTCATAGAGGCCTGCAACTGTCTTCATTCCAGGGCTGAAGCGATACCAAGCGAACGGTGCTCCTGCATATTTCCAATGAGTCTTTGCAAAACGCACGTCACGTGAAATGATCACATTCTGCTGCCACTGAGGGTCATTATGGTCGTTCGGACCGGCATGTCCGCCTGCGAATGTTCCGTACTCGTCCTCGATATGGAAAGGCTCCACGAAGTTCACGTTCTTGCCGCTGAGAAGCTTGAGGACATATGTAATGATACCCGCTCCGATATCAGCCTCAGGCACAAGCACGCTGACATTCTCATTGAACCACTGCGGATAGAATCCCGCACGGCATCCTGCTGTCTTGAAAGTCGCCTGGTCGATGTCATTATACACGTAGCAGTCGATATCGTTCTTCTGCGCGAGCTTCTTGATTCCGAGAGTCGCCTTCACACAACCGATGAACTTGTCGTACTCGACATCGCTCATCATCTCGTACTTGCTTGTAAGCTCGTCCGCGTACTCCTTAACCTCTTCATCGGTAAGGTTCTCTATTTCGATACCGTAGTCACTGTATGGGAGATAGTGAATCTCCGGACCAATCTTGGTAAAGAGATCGTAGTTGTCGATATATGTGCTCCACATAGCCTCGTTCATATTGGCCATAAGGCCTACGGTAGACTTGCGGAGGATTGCACGGGTCTTAGCTGCATTCGCATATGTGCGGAGCTGCTCTGTCACCTGCTCTCTGGTGCCCATAATGGTCTTCACATTCTTGCGAGGCACTCTCTTGATGCTGCCCGATCCTTCGAGAGAACCCACGAGCGTGCCGGCACAGAGGTAGTCCACAAAATCATCCTCATCGAGAGTTGTCTCGAATGTCATCTTAGGCTTAGCCACGTTGCAGAAGATGATCGGAATATCCGGACAGTCGCGGAGGAATCTGATCCATGCGAAATCCTCGCTCCATGAGAGGAACTCAGCATAGATGAAGTCAACCTTCTCAGCATAGAAAAGGTCCATTGCCTTCTGGGCATCCTCCCTTTCATATGTAATGCCTGGATACACCAAGTCAAGGAAATCCATGGTGTCCATGATTTCCTTGACCGCTTTTTCCTTTCTCTCTCCGTATGTTCCTCGCTGAGGACCGGAAAGGTTTTTGAATCTTGGAGAAGCAATCAGCAGCAGACCTGCCTTAGGCTTCCTTGATTTGCATTCAGCTTTCATTATTTTGCGTTATTAATCTTATCATAATCCTTCTGGTAGCTCGTTCTGCTGACAATCAGAAGAAGAGCACCACACACGAGCCACACCGCTCCGAGAACCGGGAAGGTTGCCGAAAGACCGCCCATGCTGTCCTTCATTGCTCCGAGGATGACAGGAGCAAGGGCTCCCACCGCAAATCCTGTTGTGATCAACGCGCTTGAGCATGAAGCATGGAGTCTTGACGGTGTCACATCATATAATACCGTGTAGATATTTGCATCGAAGAATGCCCTGAAGAAACCCCATCCCGCAAAGCAGAGATAGATGAGCCAGAGGGCCATATTGTTTCCTACAAAGAAGAGGAACACTGCGCCAAGGATAAGGCCGATAGCTTGGATGACCATTCTGACCTTTCTGTCGCGAACTGCGATCTTATCCGAAAGCGTTCCGGCAAGAAGCACACCCGCAAAGGCAGCCACATATGTCCAGAACATAGAATTGAAGCCTGCTACAGCCTGGCTCTGACCGAACTCCTCCTGAAGGAAGGCCGGAACCCATGTCATATAACCTGTGATGACGAAGATGAAGCCGCTGAAGCCGATAGTGAGGGCAAGAGCTGTAGGAGTGGTGAACACCACCTTGAATCCGTCGAAGATTCCAGGTTTCGCCTCCTGAACAGCAGCCTCTACAGCCGGAGCCTCCTCCTTCTTGTCCTTAAGACGGAGGGCCATCACGATACCCCACACAATACCAGCTGCACCGAAGATGATGAACGAATACTGCCACCCGAGTTTGTCAGCGATATAGCCAGCCAACCATCCCGCAAGTATTACACCCACATAATATGAGGTCTGGTGGATGGACATCGCACGTGCACGGGTGTCAGTATGATATTGTCCAAGGAGCGAATAGTTTGCCGGTCCGAAGAATGCCTCACCGCCTCCGGTCGCAACACTGCGAAGGAGAATGAGCATGACCACTCCGGAAGCCAGTCCTGTGAACATTGTCGCAACGCTCCAGAAAAGAATGGCGATTGTTGTGACCCACTTGCGGCTGAGACGGTCGCCCGCCATTCCGCCAAGCGGAACCATACACGCATAACAGAGGTTGAAAATGGTCGCGATCAGACCCACAGAAGTGTCTGTAAGGTTAAGAGAATCGCGGATTGCTGGAAGCACTGTATTGAAAACATGTCGGTCTGCCTGGTTGAGCAGATATGCCATCCAGAGGAGGGCGAGGACTTCCCATTTATAGTGTTTATGCGTGCCTTTCATCGGTCTTGAATTGTGTTTTTAAATTATGTGTGGTGTAGTGTGGTGCAAAAGTACGCAAATTCTTGCAATATCCAAGAAAATTCCACTATTTTTGCACCTCAATCAGATATAAACAAGAACCACATATGAGAAATTCCATGATGTCTTTGCTCATTCCGTTTCTGGCCTTTGCTATGTCATGCCAGGAGCAACCTTCGGATGCGCCACAGGCCCCTCTGACCGACCCGGCAGACCTTAAAATCGAGCAGATCGACCTCACAACGGTGAAGCTGACTTGGGAGGATAAGGCAGAAGGTGAGATTGCCTACAGAATCTTCCGCAGAGGCGAAGGAGACCCTTTCAGCATCGATCCCATCGACAAGATTGGAGCCGATGCATCTTCGTATATTTTCGAGGATCTCAAGACCGGTTCTTCATACCATTTCGGCGTTCAGGCCGTTGCAGAAGACATCACCCTCCACTCTGCAATCAAATATCACCCTATCTATAAAGTCCTTGACAGAGAAGGACTTGCCGGCATCGAGAACGACTCCAGAGCAGCAGCCCCATCAGATCTTAAGGCAGAGCAGACTGGAAACACAGAAGCCGTTATCACATGGAAGGACAACGCCACCGGAGAAAGCGGATACAATATTTATATGCGTGAGACTTCCGCTTCAACATTCGGCGAGCCGGTAGCAACGCTAGGAGCCGACGTGCAGAGCTATACAGCATCCAAACTCACCGCACTTGGCTCATATGTATTCGGAGTGCAGGCTGCAGGAGCAACAATGCTTCAGGATTCTAAAGTCGAGACCGTTGAGCTCACCCTCATAGACCTTGCAAAAGTGCCTCAGGTGACACAGATCAAGTCATCATATGCATACATCGCTGTGTCTTATAAGATTCAGAAGATATCTTCAAGCAATGCCGAACATGGAATCTGCCTCAGCGAGTCAGGTGCACCGGATGTCAAGGGCATCAAGGTGCCAGGCCCTGCCATCAGTTCAAATCTGGAGGTACTCCAGGTGGTTCCGGCTGCGTATCTTGAAAGCGGCAAGGAATATCAGATGAGCGTATATATCAAGGATGGCGAAGAATATATCTACAGTGCTCCTCAGGGAGTCAGACTAGAGTCTGAACCAGAGGCTGTATCCCTGACATGGACAAAGCAGGACTATGCTGATGCAGAGGGTGTTGAGATTTACAAGACCACATCAAAGCTTAACGGACGCAACTTCAACGCATGGTATGCTATTGCAGACCCGTCAGTGGTGGATTTCCGTGTGATGTATCCCGAGGCTGTCGGAGCGACGAAGAGCATCAAGGCACAGGCTGAGGCTGCAGGAGATTGTCTCGCTCTGATCAACGGAGGTATTTTCGGAAAGTATAATATCGGAGTCATCATCACAGAAGGCAAGATGACCCAGCAGTGGCACGGAGAAATCGAGGGATGTCATTGGGCAACTGACAATCAGCTTTATCAGCTCACTCGTCCGATTATCGGAGTGGATGAGTCTGGCAAGGCAGGAGCTTACTGGGTGGGAGTTCCGCAGCAAGGAACATTCTACTATTATGATCGTCCGCAGCCGAATGTTGTCGGACAGGCCAAATATCCTCTGGTCAGTGCGACCTCCCCTGCCCCAGCAGTAGATTGGAAGCCATATTTCGCAATCAGCTGCGGTCCTATGCTGGTTTATGACGGTAGGCTCACAGCAGACAATTCGATGGTGGACGAAAAGCACTATTATACTAATTATGAGTGCTGGGATGAGTCTGGCGTATATTCAGGCCGTCCTGACAGATCGGCAGTCGGAGTGACTGAGGACGGAAAGATCGTTCTTTTCATCTGCGACGGGCGAATCGATGCCAGCCAGGGTGCGACAATCTCCGAACTCGGAAATATCATGAAGGCTCTCGGCTGCAGATATGCAATGAACCTTGACGGCGGCGGATCCACAGGAATGTGGGTCAACGGTGCAGGTATGATCAATTATATGGACGGAAGCTGGAGAGCAGTGAAGTCCACACTCGGATTCTTTAAGAAATAAGCCATGAAGAAGATACTTTACATCCTTCCTTTGCTGTTTGTAACACTAAGTTCATCCGCACAGGATTATATTTTCAACCGTCAGCCACTGGTTGCGACTGACTATGCCGAGCTCCCGATCGGAGCCATCAAAGCAGAAGGCTGGCTTTATGACCAGCTTCTCAAGCAGAAGGACGGCATGACCGGACATCTGGACGAGCTCTACAGCGAGGTCGTGGGTCCGGACAATGCATGGATCGGCGGCGAGGGAGACACCTGGGAGCGCGGGCCATATTGGCTTGACGGCCTTGTTCCGCTGGCCTATCTGCTTGGCGACGAAGAGCTTATTGCAAAGTCCAAGGTCTGGACAGAATCCATGCTGACCATGGTTTATGAGGACGGTTATTTCGGAAACAGGATTTCACGCAAGTATATCGAAGGATTCCAGAGAGGAAAGGCAGAGGACTGGTGGCCTAAGATGGTGGCTCTGAAGATCCTCAAGCAGTATTACATGGCTACTGGGGACCAGCGTGTGATCGATGTAATGACTGGATATTTCAGATATCAGCTCGCTAATCTTCCAGAGAAGCCACTCGACCACTGGACATTCTGGGGCGAATGGAGAGGTGGTGACAATCTCGACATGGTATATTGGCTTTACAATATCACTGGAGAGGAGTTCCTCCTGGAGCTTGGAGACCTCATCCATAGCCAGACCACACCGTGGACAGCAATGTTCTGGGGCGAGACCAACGAGCTCAGGACACAGAACTCGATGCACACGGTGAACCTTGCACATGGCTTCAAGGAGCCTATCATATGGTGGCAGAAATCTCAGGACCCTAGAGACCTCAACGCCCCTGAGAACGCTTTGAAGATTATGAGACAGACCTTCGGTCTCCCTACCGGACTTTGGGCAGGAGACGAACAGGTGCATTTCGGAGATCCTACCCGCGGTTCCGAGCTCTGCACAGCTGTGGAGATGATGTACTCGCTTGAAGAGATGCTTCAGGCGACTGGTGATCTCAAATGGGCAGACCATCTGGAAAGGGTGGCATATAATGCCCTCCCTACTCAGGCGACAGATGCCTATGACGGACGTCAGTATTACCAGCAGACAAATCAGATCGCATGCTCGAGAGAGTGGAGAAACTTTGTGACACAGCACGAGGACAACGACAATCTGTTCGGCGTCCTGAACGGCTACCCTTGCTGCTCATGCAATATGCATCAGGGATGGCCGAAGTTCACTCAGAACCTCTGGTATGCCAGCAAAGATGGCGGTCTGGCAGCGTTCATATATGCTCCTTCAAGCGTTACAGCAACAGTTGCAGGAGGCATTGAAGTGTCACTGAAGCAGGAGACCTTCTATCCTTTCGACCAGACCGTCCAGATCACAGTGGGCTTTGCTTCCAAGAAGGTGAAGTCAGCCCAGTTCCCTCTTTATTTCCGCATTCCGAAGTGGTGCGATTCTGCATCTGTGCTCGTGAACGGAGAGACTGCTTACGATGCTCCAAAGGCAGGTGAGACAGTGTGCCTGAACAGAAAGTGGTCTAAGGGTGACGTGGTGACGCTTGCTTTCCCGATGGAGGTCAAGATCAGTCATTGGTATGACGGAGCTACCGTTGTGGAACGCGGTCCGCTTGTATATGCTCTTCGAATGGAGGAGAAGTGGGAGAAGCATGAGTTTGAGGCTACATATGAGGGCAAATATGGCCCATACTATTATACCTGCGTTTCAGACACCCCTTGGAACTATGGCTTCCGTCTGCAGGATATGACTCCTGAGAAGATGACGGAGAATTTCAAGGTGGAGGTAAGGGAGGACGCTGGAGCTTATCCTTGGAACCTCGAGAACGCCCCTGTCAGCATCAAGGCTAAGGCGGTTGTCATCAAGCCGTGGAAGGAATATAACGGCTCGACCGGCCAGATCGCATACTACCGCGAGGACGGTGACGACACTGCAGGAGAGGTGTGGATTGAGCTCATACCATATGGTTGCACCACATTGAGAATCGCTGAATTCCCAACAAGATTATGATAAAGATTTCCAACGGGACACTGACTATCAGCCTGCACACTCCAGACAGTGCAGAGGGCTATTACCGCGGGACCCGCTTCGATTGGGCGGGAGTCTTTGAGAGCATCGAGCATAACGGATGCAATTACTGCGAGCCATGGTTCGAGAGCTATTCCCCTGTCATGCACGATGCGGTCTGTGGTCCTGCCGAGGAATTCGGTCCTATCGGCCTTCAGGAAGTCCAGACAGGAGAGCCTTTCCTCAAGGTGGGTGTCGGAATCCTAAAGAAGATGGAAGGGGCATATGATAGATTCAAGCTGCATGAGATTCTTGATGAAGGAACACGCTCGCTTGAGGTCAGCGACAATTCTGCGACATTCACTCACATGATCGGTTCCCCGACCGGCTACGGATATGAGTACAAAAAGGAAGTGGCGATCAACGGTCCCACCTCCTTCGTAATAAAGCACAAACTCACGAATACTGGCAGCAAGATTCTGCAGTCGGATGTGTATAATCACAACTTCTTCACAATGGGTCTTCTTGAGACCGGTCCTTCACGTCAGCTGGATTTCCCTTTCCGCCCGGAAGGTGACTGGAGAGCAGTATATTCGGAGGTAGGCTTCACCGAGAGCGGAATACGTTTCTCGCGTAACCTTCAGAAGGGCGAGTCTGTCTTCACAGGCAATCTGCATGAGGCAGGAAAGGAGCTGAACGGCAGTCCGAATTCCTTTGTCCTGTCCGAAAGTAAAAGCCCAGTCTGGGATTTCGATGACAAGGGTGCAGCCGAAGGTTCAAAGATCTGCAACAGAAGTGTCAGTGCGGTCTGCAACCGACCGATGACCAAGGCCGTATTCTGGTCAAATCACAGAATCGCCTGCTACGAGCCTTACATCGACTTCTGCATCGCCCCTGGCGAAACCTTCACTTTCGACATTCAGTACACCCTCGCATAGCAACGCCTGTTCTCATCGCAAGAAGTCGGCACGAAAAGGGTAAGATAAAAGAGTGGCCAAAAAGTCTTAATGACTGATTGGCCACTCTCATCTATTTATAGCGATATTTCTTATTTCAGCTCGAATGAAACCGAAGTGCGGATGTCACCAGAAGAGCTACCGATCAACGCCTGGAACTCACCGGCCTCAGCCTTCCATCCAGAAGTCTCCATATCATAGAAACTGAGAGCATCTGCTGCAACCTCAAAAGTCACAGTCTTCTTCTCGCCAGCCTTAAGCCAAATCTTCTCAAAGCCCTTGAGCTCCTTGGAAGGACGGTCAACGCTTGCTACAGGGTCCGCAATATAAAGCTGAACCACCTCAGCACCATCACAAGAACCCGTATTCTTGATATCAACAGATACCTTCACGCTGCCATCAGCCTTCATCGAAGCCTTAGACACCTTAGCATCAGAATACTCGAAAGTCGAATAGCTGAGACCGTGACCGAATGGGAACTGCACAGGAACACCCTTAGAGTCATACCATCTGTAACCTACATATACACCCTCATCATAGTATGTCTGCCAGAACTGGTCGCCCTCCTCCTTGATACCAGGATACTGACGCTCAGTCTTGATAGGGCCATCCTCATACTTGAAAGGAATAGAGAACGGAAGTCTTCCTGAAGGATTAACCTTACCTGTGAGCACATCTGCAAGGGCATTTCCGGACTCTGTACCGCCATACCAGCCCTGAACGATAGCATCAGCCTTGTCAGCCCATGGCATGGACACCGGCGAACCTGAAATATTCACGACAACTAACTTCTCTGCCACCTCAGCAAGAGCCTCGATCACGTCCTGCTGATCATATGGAAGGAATGTATCGAATCTGTCTGTGCTCTCGTTATCCTGGTGCTTGCTCTTGTTAAGACCTCCGATGAAGATCACATAGTCTGCATCCTTGGCAGCAGCCACAGCAGCAGCGATAAGCTGCTTAGGAGAACGGTCGTCTGAAAGGTCCTGACCTGTATCGACAAGGTTATATGAAGTGCCGACATCACCTACATATCCACGCTCCCAAACAACCTCTGCAACACCCTCATATGCAGCCTGAAGGCCCTCGAGAGGGTTCACCTCATATGCAGTCTTAAGGTTCGAGCTGCCGCCGCCCACAACTAGCTTCTTCACAGCGTTCTCACCCACGAGGACAATCTTTCCACCCTGCGGAACATCAAGAGGAAGAGTATTATTCTCATTCTTGAGGAGCACGACACCTGCAGCAGCGATATCACGTGCAGCCTGATAGTGCTCAGGACACACGAAACGTCCATAGTTAGGCTCAGGACGCATGCTTGTGCGGAAAATCACGCGAAGGATACGACGAACCTTGTCATCAAGCTCCTTTGTAGTATACTTTCCTTCACGGAGACCCTTGAGATATGGATCAGCCATGTGATAGTTTCTGTAGCTATCGCTGGCTGCACCACGAAGGCCGTTTGTCCATGTACCCATCTCGATATCAAGACCATTAAGGATAGCTTCCTCGCTCACGCGGCATCCGCCCCAGTCGCTCACCACAACACCGTCGAAGCCCCACTCACCCTTGAGGATATCGCAGAGAAGCTTCTTATTGTGACAGTTGAACTGACCATTATAAAGGTTATATGAACCCATGATAGCCCAGGCGCCACCCTCAACTACTGCAGCCTTGAAAGCTGGAAGATAGATCTCATAGAGGGTTCTGTCATCCAAAACAGAGTTAGACTGAGTACGCTGAAACTCCTGGTTATTAACAGCATAATGCTTCACACACGCAGCCACACCATTCTCCTGCACACCCTTCACATACGGAACGACCATCTGGCCTGCAAGGAAAGGATCCTCACCCATATACTCGAAATTACGGCCGTTAAGCGGAGTACGGCAGATATTGATACCAGGACCAAGAAGAATATCCTTCTTGCGGTAACGAGCCTCCTCACCGATGCTGCGTCCATAAAGTAAAGACATCTCCTTATCCCATGTTGCAGCAAGGTTCACAAGAGCAGGGAAAGCTGTACATGAGTCATTAGTCCAGCCAGCCTGGTCCCACTCATCCCAAAGAACCTCAGGACGGATGCCATGAGGACCGTCGGTGTGCCATACTTCAGGAATGCCAAGACGCGGAACTCCACGTGAACTGAACTTAGACTGAGCTGTGGTCATGCCCACCTTCTCCTCCATTGTCATGCGGGCAAGTGCATCCTCCACCCTCTCCTCCACCGGAGCGTTAGGATTGAGGTATACCGGGCCGTCATACTTAGACTGTGAGCAGCATGCCGCAAGGATAAAGGCAGCTGCAGCGATAATTGTGATTTTTTTCATATGTTAAAAAGAATTTCTATTTGTCATCTTGAAGTCGCAATGAACCTTCCAGCTCTTGCGGTTAAGGATCATCATGGCAGCAGTCTGTCCCATCTGCTTGAAGTCAGTAGAAATAGTCGTAAGACCATTCAGCACCACCTCATTAAGGTCAAACTCGTTATATGAAATGATATAGACATCCTTGCCAACCTCGAGATTCTCAGCCTTGATGGCACGAGCCAGAGCAGCAAGACCAGAGTCAAGCTGTGAGTTGATCACAAGATATGTCTCATTCGGGCTGACATGTGCAGGGGCCGAATACATGAACTCCACAGGGATATTGAACTCCATGCAGAATCGCTCCACTCCCTTGCAGATCATCGGACCATAAAGACTGGATGGAAGAGTAATCACCTTCAATGCAGATGTAGTCTTAAGTTTGTCAAGTCCCTGCTTCAAACCCTCATATACGTCATTCTCGAAATCCTGGTACACCGCGCCATAATTGCCTGAATATGTCTGCATCCAGTGGTCCACCATAATGAGCTTGCGGTTCGGAACCCTTGAAATCTGCTTCATGGCAATAGCCTGCGACTTCTCCTCAAGAGGGAAATGCGGACTGATGACATAGAAGTCATACTTGTCCAGGCATGAATCCAGATAATATGTAAAAAGGTCAAGATTCTGGTTATGGGTAAGGATAGTGAGATCGGCCTTATCGCCGAGCGACTCTGCCAAAGAATTAAACATCACCTCCTTATATATGCTGAGCTTATCGAAAAGCACCAGCACTCTAGGCTTGTTCACATCATGAGCCTCAGACACATAAAAGCCCTTGCCCTGCTGAGGGACAAGCAATCCTTTCTCTCTGAGAATCACATAAGTCTTCTTAACTGTCTCCTTCGAGATGCCCAGCTGAAGGGCGAAATCATTCATCGAAGGGACCTGCTCACCTGGTTTGAGTTTGCCTGAACGGATAGCGTCCTCGAGGCTCTCCACCAGCTGTTTGTAAATAGGAGCCTTGCTTGAGGTCTCCAGGGTAATCTGAAATGACATGTTCTTTATAAAATGAATGTAGGGTCATCAAATCTAAGTCTTCCGGTCTGGGCCTTGAGGCTCTCTCCGAAAAGATCGAAAGTATTATATCCCATCTGACGGAATACGGTGATCAGTCTGAGGCAACGCTCTCTGAACTCGAAGAACTCACGGTCTTCCTGTGGCGTCCAGCCTATTTCGGCGATGGCAAATGCACGAGGATAAAGCATATATTCCGCATGCGCAGCATATGGAATGAGCTCACACCAAAGATTGCCCTGAAGACCAAGAATATGATGATGATATTCAGGTGCTATGCCATCGAGAGGATCATATTTATATACATGACGGAGAGACTGCATATGGCCCACCGCCTTAGGCTCCTTCTTAATGAGATCCTGATAATAGTCGAGGTATACATAGCTGTTAGGCGACATGATTACATCGTGGCCCTCAGCAGAAGCCTTGATACCGCCTGGAGTTCCTCTCCATGACATCACCACCGCCTGCTCCGGAAGCCCGGTCTCGACGATCTCATCCCAGCCAATAATGGTCTTGCCTCTCTCACTAAGGAACTTCTCGATATGACGCACAAGATATCCCTGAAGCTCGTTCTTATGCTTCATACCCTCTGCTTCCATACGCTTTTTGCAGTTCACGCACTCTTCCCAATCCTTCTTTACAGCCTCATCACCGCCGATATGGATATATTTATATGGGAAAAGTTCAATTACCTCTTCAAGCACTGTCTCAAGGAACTTGAATGTGCCGTCGTTTCCGACGCAGAGGTCCCATGAGAAAGGACGCGGCTTACCATCTTCACCGACGCAAGCGATTTCAGGATATGCCCTGTTAACCTCCATGCTGTGTCCAGGCATCTCGATTTCAGGAATGATGTCGATATGGCGTTCGGCCGCATATGCAACAATTTCACGGATATCGTCCTTGGTATAGAATCCGCCATACGCCTTAGGATCCTGCGCATTAGTGAAAGGATATCCGAGACCTTCCCACTCGTGATATGTCTCACCCACTCTCCACGCCACATGATCTGTCAAGTTAGGATATGCATCAATCTGAAGTCGCCATCCTGCAGCATCTGTAAGATGAAGGTGCATAACATTCATACGCAGAAGCGCGAGCGCATCAATCTGCTTCTTCACGAATTCCTTTCCCTTGAAGCTTCTTGACTCGTCGAGCATGATGCCTCTGTGCTGGAATCGCGGATAGTCGAAAATTGTGCAGCAGCACACATCCCTATCAAGCAGTCTCATCATCTTCAAAGTCTGCTTTGCACGGAAAGCACCCTCCTGGGTCATCGCATATATCTTGATGCTCTTCTTTCCGACGACAAGCTCATAAGCTTCCTCTTTTGCAAAATCAGGAAGGTCCATAACTTTGGCAGCGAAATCAGCCGTACTTAGGTACACCTTCACATCAGAGCCATCTGCCTTAGGGCTATAGTATCCTTTCTCAATCGAATACTCCACAGGTTTCGGAATAATATCTTCCGGTCCCGAATATGCTGATACACAAAATATTGAAGCAGCCGCAAGAGCTGCCGTCAAAAGAATTTTCCTAATCATTGCAGTCTAAAATCAGTGATTCACAAAGATAGGTAAAAAAGACCACACCACAACACAGTTGGCAACAAAAAAATGCGGCAGTCCCGAAAGGAACCGCCGCAATATCATTTATCAGATGTTTCTGATTAGTTAAGCTTAAAGAGAGAGATACCGATGTTCTGAGCCATTACAGCTACATATGTAGTACCATCCACCTGAGCAACAGCACAGTCAGCTACACCATGACCTGCATTACCAGTTCCGTTTATTGGAGCTGTATAAAGACCGGTCTTAGCCTCAAGAGTTCCCTTGAAGTCAGCAGCACCGTATACATCTTCAATAACATTGAGTGTTGCTGAACTTCTATCACTTGCAAGCTTCACATATGCGATGTAAGCCTTCTCGTTATGAGTAAAGAAGTTGTAGCCCCAAGTCTGAGTAAGGTCAGGATCAGTGCCCCATGCAGAAAGCTCGTAACCATTACCTGAAGTCTGAGTGAAGAATCCGTTTACAGTATTTGTTGCCAGAAGAGCTGCAGTAGGGTTACCGTCACCATCAAATGTTGCATTTGGATGAATAGTACACTCAGCGATATTTGATTTAGCATTTACTGGCATATTGTAGCGGCCTGTTGCATATGCAAGCTCTGGAGTTCCCCAAAGACCAGCAACACCGTCCTTCATATTCACGCGGATCACGACATTACCATCACCATAGTCAAAGAAGTGGAGCTCGCCTGACTGGTATGAACCCTTTACGGTGAACTTATCACCAAGACGACGTGTACCGCTGTCAATTACAAAGTAGTTAGGAGCAGCATCAATACCGTTTGACCATACATAAACGATAAGCTTTGCAGTACCATCACCTGTTGTGAGGTTAGATGCAACAAGTACTGGCTTACCATTGTTTACAGAAGCATCAGTATTTGGAAGCATTCTCACGCATGAGATTGCATGTGTACCATTAGTAAGGCCTGCAGGAGTGTATGTAGCAACTTTTACATCCTTAGTAGCGGTAGGATCTGCGATGCTGATAGCCTTGATAACGCCATTACCACCAGCTGCCTGTGCAACGTAAACATACTCACCGTCCATAGTCATATTTCTATCCTGACCACCACCGAACGGTACAGCAATATCCCATACGCGCTCTGCGAACTCCTTAACGACTACGTTACCAGCCTGAGCGATAGTCACTGACATGAGAACCTCCTCAGTACCTTTGCGTACGAAGTTAACTACAGCCTGGCGAGCCTCTTCTGCCTCGTTAGCAGCAGCTACGAATGTGAGCTCAAAAGCAGACTTAGTTGCAGGAGCAAGTGTAAGCCATGTAGCCTCAGCAGGGATAACAACCTCAAACTCAACGTTTGAAATACCCTTTACTACAACCTGACCACCCTCTGCAGGGATAACCTCGTCAACTTCCTCAACGCTATATGACTCAGAAGCAAAAACGATCTTCTTGATTGAAGTCTTGCCCTCGCCGTTGTCAGCGAACACGATGATCTGAGCGCCAGCAGTAATGCCTGACACCTTAACAACGCCATTCTCAACAACTGCAACGCAACCAACTGCGATAGCGTCAACAACTGTAGTCTCGTTAGCACCCTTTACAGTGTAAGGAATCTCAACCTCAGTCTGACCCTGCTTAAGACCTACAGAAGCAGCGATCTCAAGAGCGAACTTCTCAGCGAGTGGAAGAACGAAAGAATCACCGGCCTGACCGTTCTCACCAACGAAAACAAAAGTCACTGTACCAGCCTCCTCATCAACGATAACCTCGTCAAAGATTGAAACGCCAGTAAGAGCACCGATGAACTCAGGCTCAGTAGAACCAGGATATGTTACATAAAGATTGCCGTCTACGCTAGTGAACTTAGGAGAACCCTCATATACAGGAGCTGCCTTCTCACCGTTGATGAACCAGTAAAGAACTCCGTCAACCTCCTGAACTGTAATAGTAGGAGTTACGCCAGCCTCACCGGTTGCACCAGTTGCGCCGTTCTCACCTGTATCACCTTTCTCTCCCTGCTCACCCTTAGCACCGTGCTTGATCACGATAGTTGTGCCGTCGTTGAACTTGATTGTGTAACCATCCTCAACTGGTGTACACTCAGTGATATACTTACCATTCTTGAGCTCCTGAGCGATAGTTGTAAGAGCGTCAACATTGAGCTGGAGGGTAGCCACCTTCTCTGCGAGCTCAGTAACCTTAGCGTCGAGACCTGCCACCTGGTCCTTAAGACCGTTGACATCCTCCACAAGAGCAGAATCGTCATAACATGCTGTAGCTGCAAAAGCGAGCATGAGAGCAAAAATTATTTTCTTCATAGAAATGAAATTTGGTTATTTGTTAATATTATTTGGTGTTAAATTCAGTGTGGTGTGGTGTGGTGTAAACCGCGGCAAATATAGTAATAAAAACTGAAGTTGGTCAGTTTTTTTTGATTTATTTGAATTTAATGGTCACCACAACTGGCAGATGGTCGGAGATTCCGTCCACCTTAAGACATTTCATAGAAGATATAGTCATGCTCTCGACCTTCTGAGGGACTGCTGACGACTTCATATATAATATATAGTCAATGCAAATCTCAGGTCTATCGGAAGGGTATGTGCACTCTGCTGCAGAAAGAGGGACCCACTGCTGATAAAGAATCTGCATTGCCGGATCCGAAGGCTCGGAATTCATATCACCGCAAAGGATAACTGGTTTGCCAATCCCATCATATCTCTCTGCAAACCACTGATTTATATATAACGCCTGATCCTCTCTAGCCTTCTCTCCTTTATGATCCAGATGAGTGGAAGCCAGCACATAGTCCAATGTCTCGATCACGCACATGCTTCGCGGTTCAGCTCCGTCTGACACTGGCAGGGACACATTAGCGCACCAGATGATTTCATCGTTCGCAACCACGCCGTTTCCGTATGCTCCTGCTGCAAACGGGAAGGCTGAAGCAAAGGCAAAATCCCATTCGCTGCCAGATTCCGACAAAGTCTGAGCGAGGTTCTCCGCCTGGTAGAGAGCATGTCGTCTGTTGCAACTATCCAGCTCGTTCAGAGCCACCACATCCGCTCCTGTCATACGGATCAGCTGAGCCGCTTCTGCAGTAGAATCCTCTTCATATTTACTGAACGCCCCCACATTATATGTCATGACAGTCAGTTCTACAGGGCAAGCAAGGGAGTATTTCTCGATAATCTTCCTAGAGAGTTCAAGATAGTCGCATGGCTGACGATATTCCATATCCCTATCATTGACAGCCCAATCCAGCTCGAATTCATCCAAACGTTCGAAAAAGGCCTTCTGATCATACTCTCTTCCTTCCTTGATGCAGGCAAGAATCTCATCGATATACATGTGCCATCTCGGAGCATAGTACGAGTCGATCAATCCGCTCCACAGTCTGGTCGCATAGTCCTTGATTGAAGTATGGTTACCCCAGATGGTAATCAGAGTTCGTGCATTCCTTCTGTAATATGCCGCCTCCTCAGGAGTCTCGCCCCATGCAGATGCGTCATCGAGCCATCTCTTCAGACTAAGCTGAGGATCACAAGCCGCAAGAGCATCCAGATCTGTCAGCAGCTCCTTCATCAGAGCAGCTGTGGCTTCTGCCTTGCTGATGTCACCGGAACGATATGCAGCAGTAAGCTCATCCCTAAGCACGGCAAAATGGTTTCCGAGTGCCTGCGTTCCTATATTGACGACATCCGAACGGTAGGTATCCCTATCCGAACTTGCCTTAAGCAGATCCTGCCACACCCTGATAAGAGTACTGTTGTCATACCTTGTATTATGAATAGAGGTCCAGTGCCAATATCCTTCCAGGCAAGGGCGAGCACATGTCAGCGGCGTCTGGCTTGAATACGATCCGGCAATATATATGCTGTCGGTGAGACGTTTCCAGGCTCTTTCTGCATATGGATTTTTCTCCCCTATCCTCCTGGCCGCAAGGTTCTTCACCCAGTCCAGATCGGACACTTTGCTCTTCCATGCCTTGTCAAAGACATATTCATACATAAACTGGTTGATTCCGAATCCTTCGAGAGTCGATCCGATTCCGATCATATTGTCTCCGCCATTATTCAGGGCATCGTCGATACGCTCGGAAGCCTGATGGAAGTTGCCGGCGAGTCTGATATTTCCGCCAAAGTTTCCAAGATAGCAGAGGATATATGGCTGACCGAAGAATTTCTCAGTGATGGTCCAGACCGGTGTGTGTTCAAGATAGTAGTCAAGCATCACGACCTTGTCCTGAGGCACTGCCTGAAGGTAGGCCTTTATATTCTCATTGGTCCAGTGCTGACGGTCATAATAGAACATCCAGCCCATCTGAAGCCAGACAGCATCCTCATCAACGGCTGCCATGGAATCATACATGCCCTTCGACATTGCAGCCAGAGTCTGTGGATCCCAGGAGGGTGCCTCAACCTCATTGAACAGGTCTGCTCCATAAATATGGTCGGTTCCGAAAAGTTTCTGCTGCTCTATCATAAAGTCCTTCTGGATCTGGGCATATAGCGGGTCCATAGGCGACAGGAAATGGCAGAGGTTCTCCTTTGGGAAGCCTCCCCATGCCGGGATATCAGTGATTGCAGCTTCAGGATAGAGTTCTTTCAACTGCTCCGGAACATGACCTGCAAAGGCCTGGAGCACGGGACGCATATTCAGTTCCCTCTCCCTTTTGAGTATCTTTTTCTGGAGACGGACCTGCAAGTCGATCCAATTCTGCGGAAGAGGTCCGTCAAAATGGTCGATGTTGTTCATTCTGTGCCAAGCAAGGTGGGCCGGACCGGTGAAATATGAGCGGATTTCTTCATCACTAAGTCCATACTTCTTCCAGACTGTCTGCCATATAGCCTCCTGGCCGGTATTAGCCAGTGGCATATTTATGCCATTGAGGGCCATCCAGTCAATAAGGCGTTCCCAGTCGTCCCATTTCCACCACGGCATGGTGTAGCCATAGGTGCAGTAGTTGAGGAAAAATCTGTCCTTGACTGCGGCCTCAACCCTGATGGGTTCGGCCACAGCGGGCATTGTTTCGGGATACTGAACCGGTTCATATGCATACCATGATACGGTCACGTTGCAGCAGTTCTTGAGATACCAGTTCAGGCCCATTGCCATTGAATTGGCGTTGTTTCCTGCGATGTGCACCTTTCTGCCCTTCGAAGAGACCTCGAACACATCGATGCTGTCTTCGATTTGATGGAATGCGATGTGCCTTGCATATTCAGGTACAATTCTCCTGGTCAGCCTTCCGGCAGTTCTCTCATCCTTGCTCTTTCCAAAGCCAGTTTGCACGCCGCAACAAGACGTCAGCAGCACTGCAGCAACCGCCAGCAGCATCGCCAGCCTCACCCTGAAACCAGATTCAGAAAACAGATTCTTTCCTATCATATTCATCCGTACTTTTAAAACCGCGTGCTACAGAGCAAGAGTCTCGTCAGCAATGCCCTTTCGGGTCACTGTGATAACACGCAAAGAAGCCTCGCAGTCTCCGAGCTGATATGCCGCCGAAGTCTGAGTTCTCATTGGGATGCCCTCATACTCAGCGGCAGCTGACTCATGAAGGTGGCCGGCATATACCGCACCAACGCCCATCTCCTTGAAGAGATCGAAATAAACATGACGTTTCTCAAGAGCAATCTGAGAGTGATTCTCAGTCTCATCGATATCATACACAAAGAACGGATGATGGCCGAAAACGAGAGTCACATCTGACTTTCTGCACTTCTTAAGGGCTGTCTTAAGCCACTCGAACTGCTCCTGCTCACGCTCCTGTTCCTTCTTGAAATAGATAAGGCTGGTGTTGATACCGACAAGTTTCACACCCTTGGCATTATGCTCAAAATGATCATCACCGAAACGAGATGTGAAAGGATATGGATCCACACCGCCATCAACAAGTAAATGGTCGTGATTTCCAGGCACATGAAGCACCTTCACAGAAGGGTCGATATCGGCAATGATGCCACAGAAAGTGTCCCACTGCTCATCATTCGAAGGGAGGTGGATCTGGTCACCTGAGAAAACCACGGCATCCGGCTTGAGCTCATTGATTGCAGCAACAGCCTTCTTGAGATACTCCGCCTCGAAAGTAAGGTCATTGACATACTCAGCTCCAGGGACAGAACCCTTGACTGCCGCATCGAAACCAAGCTGAGCGTCAGCCACCTGAACCACCACATAAGGCTCTTTGCTGCACGAAATGAGTGCTGCAGCAAAAAGCAAAGATAAAATAAGCTTCTTCATATTGATTTGTTTTGATTATTACCAGCCTTTAGAGATATTGTCTGCAATCATGCTGACAAGACGGGTGCGGGCCTCAACACTGGCCCAAGCCACATGAGGAGCAAGGCTCATCCTCTCAGGATGCTGCATTCTCAGATATGGATGATCCTCTGGAAGAGGCTCCGTCACGAACACATCCAGACCGGCTCCAGCAATAACACCTTCATCGACAGCCTTAGCCAAAGCAGCTTCGTCGACGATGCCTCCCCTGCCCATATTCACCAGATATGCCGACTTCTTCATCATAGCAAGCTCCTTCTCACCTATCAGACCGCGAGTCCTCTCATTAAGCGGAGCGTGAATCGACACCACATCAGAAACAGCAAGAAGCTCCTCCAAAGAAAGACATGGATAGTCCTTGCAATGACAGGTGCCGGAAGTCGAATAATAGCACACCTTCATACCGAAAGCTTCTGCTATGACAGCTACCTTGCGACCGATATTTCCAAGACCAATGATACCGATAGTCTTGCCGGCAAGCTCCATCCAGTTCCACTTAGGATCTGTGAACATACCGCTGCGGGAATAATCTCCGGACTTAACACTTCTGTCAAAATATGGAGCTCCTCCGATCAGGGAAAGGATATGCATAAAAGTGGACTGAGCTACAGAATCTGTCGAGTATCCCGCCACATTTCTGACCGGGATTCCTTTTGAAGCCGCATATTCCACATCGATATTGTTCACGCCTGTTGCAGAGATACAGATCAGCTTGAGATTCGGTGCAGAATCGATGAGCTGCCTGTCCACCAGAATCTTGTTAATGATCAGCACATCCACATCCTTGACCCTCTCGCGGGCCTCTTCCGGAGTGGAACCTGCATATGTAGTAAACTCACCCAGACGGGCAATCGGCTCAAACGAAACATCTCCCATCGTAGCCGCATCCAAAAACACGATTTTCATATAATTGCAGTTTTCTCTTGGGCAAATATAACAAAAAAAGCCCAGTCTTGCGACTGAGCTTTGTGCCCGAGATAGGAGTCGAACCTACACGCCGTGAAGCACTCGCACCTGAAACGAGCGTGTCTACCATTTCACCACTCGGGCGTCAGAATTGAAACGCAAAGATACAAATTCTTTTTTATATTACAACATCAAACACAAATTCTTCATCCCACCCCAAAACGACCAAAGAGACGGTTGCAAGGGTATAATTCAGGGTAATATTAAGGTCCTTAAGGTCCGGCTCAGACCAGTCATACCCCGCTGCTGCAATATATTCTCTGAGAGGGAAAGTCCTGGTCTTTCCACCCGCATCGACAACATCCAGATACAGAGGATCACCCACCTGACGAGGCAGGCACACCTGAGTGGAGGACACACCCGAGGGACTCACCGGACAATAAACCATGAAGTCTCCAGGCTTGGGGTAGCCCCTGTAATCATATCCGCAGACAGAACCACGAACGGTCATGGACTGCAGTTCCTCCGTCTTGACAAACATGACATTCAGCACGCAGTGATTCTTCCTCATCCTGACTGTATCGGTGACGTATTCCCCCTCAGCCAGCACATTTGAGGAATGAATATATACTGGCGGACAGTCATACCCCAACGGAATAGCAAGCCCATTCTCCGAGACATAGCCATCCCCTCCGCTCCAGCCCACAATATCCAGTTCAGACCTTGTCACAAAGGCCTCATACATATCCGGCGTTCCCTGGCTGAAGACAGCCTCATGCACAAGAGCATCACCTGAGGCAACATACAGCGAAAGCGGAGACATGACCGACATATCCACTTGAGTCATATCAAGAAAGAGGCGACATGGGCAGGCGCCTCTTTCCTCCTTTACGCTGCATCCCCACATGAGCGCCAACGACATGACGACAGCCGGCAAAATGGATGACACGCGTTTCATACCATACTAGATTTCCTCAGTAACTGGTTCTGTCTCCTCCCAATCCTTGATGGTCACATTAACAGTAGCAGCGAACTTATCCACTACAGTGTCAGGATTATACGATCCCGGTCTTGTGATAGTCAGGCGGACCTCATATCTCTTATTAGACTCGAGTGCAGGCAAAGTAACCGGATAGTAATATGTCTGGCCATCAAGAGTCGCCTGCACGACAAGACGAGTGCGTCTAGGAGTCCATGATCCAGAATATGAATCAGCTCCGGTAGGATTCGGGTAGGCATAAAAGGCATTCTTGGCTGCATATGGCTCTGAAGAAGAGACTTTAACGCCTTCCATATCATCATAAAGCAATGCATTCTCGTCAGTTGAGACATATGCACGCTGATTATACCACAAGGTCGGAGCACTAGTTGAGAAATATTTCGCATCGGCGGCAACGTTGATCAGATATACCGACGACACCTTGAACTCGGCATTCTGATACTGAGCGATCTCAAAAGAAGTGACCACGCTAGCCAGCTCCACCTTTGCCACCATTCTGGCCACAGGAACCTCAATCTTCACATTCTTTGTCGTATTAATATTCACACTCACCAGACCCTGCATAACAAAAGACTCCGCAGTATTATGAGTCAGTAATGACTGCTTAGCTCTGAGCTGAGTCAACGACTTGATATCAGTAATCGCAGGAGCATTCACTAGCACGGCAACAGTCTTGCTGCCCATGGTACAGCTGATTGGAATCTCTTTACTGTCCTTACTAGCATAAGCCTCAAGAACCCCCTGATCATTGAACAGAAAGACCTGACAGTTATCAACACCCGCCTCATCTGCTCCACCTACGACCTTAGTCTGCTCAACCGGCACAGAAATCTCCAATGTAGCCATCTCCTGAGCAGAGATCTCCTCAACAACATCCTTCTGACAGCTCGCAAAACCCGCCATCACACACACCGCAGCCACAGCTGCCTTCACAAAAAATCTGTTCATAATGTTTTAATTTTTAATTGTTTAACTTTGATATATCTGATAATTCAGGATCAAGATTAGCTCTATGTCTCAGATACGGATCACACAGAACCGCCATTTCATAATATTTCAAAGCCTCCTCCCTCAAACCGAGTCTGGCCAGAATAACTGCCTTCAGATAGCACACCTTCGGATCCGACAGGCTCAGCTCATTCAACACATCCAAGGCAGAATGGTTATAGTCCGCCAGGGCGAAGGCCAGAGCTGTGTTATAATCCCTATACGGTCTGAGCCTGGTGACTGCAGCCTTATAATCAAGGTTCCTCAAATCCTCAACCCCCGCCATGTACGTAGTATCGAGCTCAGTCGTATGAACAGTATCCTTGATCATACCCACCCTATGGAGGTAGAAATCAAAGCTCACAGTCCGAAGTCGCGGATAGATCTTCTCTCTGAGATAGCGGTAGCGCGGATGACGGCTCAGCAACCTTTCCGTCCGGTCCGGATCCTCCATCCTGTCAATCATCTCCACAATCTGCCTCCTTTCCACAGTCCCCATCAGCGAATCAGACTCCACCATTTTCCTGAGCAAAGTCCAGTTCTCCGGAACCTGAGCTGTCCTGAGGCTATCCTTCCACTCCTGCGGGACATAATCCCTGATATATTCAAGGATTGCAGCCGACCTCTTCACAGAAAGTGTCTTATTATGACTCCATGACCCCTCT
>JAFZEP010000021.1 GCA_017560625.1 Bacteroidales bacterium | reverse complement strand
GTTATCGGTGTGTCCGGATCTACTTTAGAGTCACATGCCACGAACATGCCTAGCATAAGCGCAACGCTCAGAAATCTTGTATAAATCGAGTTCATCATAGTGTTAATAATCAAGGCAAAGTTATAATATTTTATTATATTTGTACGATTGCATAACCATAACACTAGCTTAACATGAAAAAGTTTCACCTTGCATGCCTGGCCTTGATGCTTTCCATCTTTGCATCAGAGGCGGCAGTGCGTCTGCCGTCCGTGATCACAGACGGCATGGTCATTCAGAGAAACGAGCCTGTCAGCATCTGGGGATGGGCCGACAGCGGAGAAAAGGTTACCGTCAAATGGCAGAAGGAAACAGTCACAACCACTGCAGACGAATCCGGCAGATGGATCGTCACCCTCTCCCCTTCCAAAGCAGGCGGACCTTACACAATGACCATCGGAAACATCCGGATCAACGACATCCTTGTAGGAGATGTATTCCTCTGCTCAGGACAATCGAACATGGAACTCCCGGTAGCAAGAGTCATGGACATGTTCGCCCAGGAAGTGCTGTCTTATGAAAACACACAGATCCGTCAGATCCTGATCCCTCAGACAACCGACTTCAACACGCTTCAGGATGATGTGCCGAACACATCATGGAAGCCTCTCACCCAGGAAAATGTAATGGACTTCTCAGCCCTCGCATATTTCTATGCGAAGGAACTCCATGCTGCCACAGGTGTGCCTGTAGGCATCGTGAACTCCAGCTGGGGCGGCACTCCGGTAGAGGCATGGACTAGCGAAGAGGCCATGAAGGATAAATTCCCTCAGTTCATCAACGCAAAGCGCATATACGAAGACGACGGCTACCGCGACAGGATCAAGCAGCTCGAGGGCGAGGATTTCTACCGATGGAACACAGCGATCGACAACGGAGATCCAGGCCTGAACGGACCGGTAAAATGGTATGCAGCCGAACTTGACGACACAGATTGGCAGACAGTAGACATGTTTGCACACACATGGGGCAATGACGGACTCAACCCGATCGGAGGTTCCCACTGGCTCAGAAAATATGTGACAGTTCCCTCAGAATGGGAGGGCAAGGAAGCCATCATCCGCATGGGATGCATCGTGGACGCCGACTCTGTCTATGTGAACGGACATTTCGTAGGCAACACCACTTACCAGTATCCTCCGAGAATCTACAGGATTCCAGCAGGCGTTCTCAAGGCAGGCACAAACAACGTCTCAGTGCGAGTGATCAGCAACGGCGGTCAGCCTTCTTTCGTGCCTGAAAAGCCATACAAGATCATCTGCGGCGATGCAGAAGTGTCCCTTGAAGGCACATGGAAATACAGACTTGGAGCGCCGATGCCTCCGGCACCGTCGATGATGTTCTTCCACTACAAGCCGGTGTGCCTGTACAACGCAATGATACATCCGCTGAAGAACATGAAGTTTGCCGGAGTTCTCTGGTACCAGGGCGAATCGAATGTGACAGGCAGGAACATCTATGCCGAGCAGCTGCTCACAATGATGAACGACTGGAGAAATACATTCGCAGACGAAGACCTCATGTTCTACATCGTCGAACTGGCAGACTTCATGCATGAAAGCGACGTCGAAGGCCGTCAGGCATGGGCAGAGCTGAGACAGCAGCAGGCTCAGGCAGCAGAGCGTGACGCCAACGCCACACTGATCCGAAACAGCGACCTTGGCGAATGGAATGACATCCACCCTCTCGACAAGAAGACCCTCGGACAGAGAGCTGCCGAAGCAACATTGAAACATCTCAGATAACAACTAAAAACAATAACCGATTATGTCGCAGAACACTAACGAAGCAAAAGGATTCTACAAGCTTTCATGGCTTCAGAGAATCGGATTCGGTGCCGGTGACATGGCCCAGAATCTCATCTACCAGACAGTCAGCATCTGGCTGCTCTTCTTCTACACCAACGTCTATGGCATCAGTCCGGCGGCTGCAGCCCTCATGTTCCTTGTAGTACGACTCGTGGACGTACTTTGGGACCCACTCGTAGGAGCATTCGTAGACAAGAGCAATCCTAAATGGGGTAAATACCGTTCATGGCTCATCATCGGAGGTATTCCTCTCGCAGGCCTTGCAGTCCTCTGCTTCTGGAACGGATTCAGCGGATCACTTGTATACGCCTATATCACTTATGTAGGTATGAGCATGTGCTACACACTCGTGAACGTTCCTTACGGAGCCCTCAACTCATCATTGACACGTGACACCGAAGAGGTGACCATCCTAACATCGACACGTATGTTCATGGCAAACCTCGGTGCCCTCGTAGTAAAGTCGCTTCCGCTCGTTATCGCGATCTTTGCACCGAAGGCTGCAGACGGAACAGAAATCATCGACAAGCCGGAATCAGCTACAGCATGGTTCATCACAATGACCATCTTCGCGGTTGCAGGTCTTGCACTCCTCATCTTCTCGTTCTCTCAGTGCAAGGAGCGCGTCGTCATGGATGCCAAGGAGTCTGAGAATGTGAAGGTCAGCGACCTCTGGATGGAGTTCCTCCGCAACAGACCGCTCAGAGTCGTGGCATTCTTCTTCATCACTGCTTTCGCAATGATGAGCATCAGCAATGCAGCAGACGCCTACTTCATGACATACAATCTTGAGGCGACTCCGATCATGACAACAGCCTTCATGTGGCTGGGAACCATCCCTGCATTCCTCTTCATGCCTCTCGTGCCTGCAATCAAGAGAAAGATCGGCAAGAAGGGCATGTTCTACCTTTTCCTCGGCACAGCCATCGTCGGAATGGGCATGCTTTACCTCTTCACATCAGTTGAGTCGCTCAAGCAGTTCTGGCTCCTCTGCATCGCTCAGTTCGTAAAGAGCACAGGTGTGATTGTAGCAACAGGATATATGTGGGCACTTATCCCTGAAGTTGTATCATATGGTGAATACACATCAGGACGCCGCATCTCAGGCATCGTGAACGCACTCACAGGAATCTTCTTCAAGGCCGGAATGGCACTTGGCGGAGTGGTTCCTGGCATCGTGCTTTCGATCGTAGGCTTCAACGCAGAGCTCCCGCAGCAGACAGCATTCGCTGAGCAGGGTATCCTCTGGCTTGCATGCGTCATTCCAGCAATCCTCCTTCTCGTTGCCATGTATGTAATCTCGAAGTACGAGCTTGAGGACGAGGTTATCGACAACATCAACAAAGAAATCGAAGAAAGAGCTAATAACTAACCAATCATAACATGAAAAACATTTTAACGCTTGCAGCTGCTGTACTTATCGCAGCAGGTTGCGCTCAGCAGGAGCCGCAGGGCATCAAGGATGCATTCGAGGGAAAGTTCTACATCGGAGCAGCCCTTAACCAATGGGAAATCACAGGTGCAGACACTACAGGAGTAGAACTCGTAAAGAAGCACTTCAACTCTATCGTTGCAGAGAACTGCATGAAGAACGAGGAGATCCATCCTGAGGAGAACGTCTACAACTTTGAGCTTGCAGACAAGTTCGTAGAGTTCGGTGAGGCAAACAACATGTTCATCATCGGCCACTGCCTCGTATGGCACTCACAGCTTGCAAAATGGTTTGCATATGACGAGAACGGTGAATACGTGACTCCAGAGGTGCTCAAGCAGCGCATGAAGGACCACATCACAACTGTCGTAACGAGATATAAGGGACGCGTACACGGATGGGACGTTGTCAACGAAGCTATTGTTGAAGGAGGAGAGTATAGAAAGAGTCCTTTCTATGACATCCTCGGCGAGGAGTTCATCCCTTGGGCATTCGAGTGCGCACACGCAGCTGATCCAGACGCAGAACTTTACCTCAACGACTACAGCATGAGCGACCCAGGCCGCCGCGACGGTTACGTAAAGCTCATCAAGCAGCTCCAGGAGAGAGGTCTCCGTATCGACGCGATCGGTATGCAGGCACACGTAGGTCTTGACTACCCTACTATCGAGGAATTCGAGACCAGCCTTCTCGCTTTTGCAGAAACTGGAATCAATGTGATGATCACAGAGTGGGACATGTCAGCGCTTCCGGCTGTGAACTTCGGTGCAAACGTCAGCGACTTTGCAGAATATCAGGAGAAGCTCAACCCATATAAGGATGGTCTTCCTGAGGAAGTATCGGCACAGTGGAACTCAAGAATGAAAGAGTTCATGGATCTCTTCATCAAGCACTCTGACGTGATCACACGCGTGACAGCATGGGGCGTAAGCGACGAGGACTCTTGGAAGAACGGCTGGCCTATCCCAGGACGTACCGACTACTGTCTCCTCTTCGACCGCAACCATGAAATGAAGCCTTTCCTTAACGAATATCTAAACAAATAGCATTATGGCAACAAAGAAAAGATACCTTGTCCCTGGCGACTATATGGCAGATCCATCAGTTCACGTATGGGACGGCAAACTCTATATCTATCCTTCTCATGACTGGGAGTCAGGAATTCCAGAGAATGACAACGGAGACCACTTCAACATGAAAGACTACCACGTGTTCAGCCTCAACGGTGACGATCCTATGACTGCTGAAGTTGTAGATCACGGAATGGTTCTCGAAGTAGCTGACATTCCATGGGCAGGACGTCAGCTCTGGGACTGCGAGGTAGCAAGAAAGGACGGAAAGTACTACATGTACTTCCCGCTCAAGGACAGAAACGACATCTTCCGCCTCGGAGTTGCCATCAGTGACTCCCCTACAGGTCCTTTCGTACCTCAGCCGGATCCTATCAGAGGCAGCTACAGCATCGATCCTGCAATCCTTGAGGAAGATGGAAACTACTACATGTACTTCGGTGGTCTTTGGGGCGGTCAGCTTCAGAGATATAAGGACAACAAGGCACTTGAGAGCGCATACCTTCCTGAAGGAAAGGAGCCGGCTCTTCCAGGTCGCGTTGTCCGTCTGAGCGAGGACATGCTCGGATTCGCTGAGGATCCTAAGCCAGTGATCATCGTAGACGAGGAAGGTAAGCCTCTTACTGCAGACAACCCATACCGCTTCTTCGAGGCATCATGGATGCACAAATACAACGGCAAGTACTACTTCTCATATTCTACAGGTGACACTCACCACCTCTGCTATGCAGTCGGTGACAGCCCATACGGACCGTTCACATACAAGGGTGTGATCCTCACTCCTGTTGTAGGCTGGACAACTCACCACTCGATTGTGGAATACGGCGGCAAATGGTGGCTATTCCATCACGACAGCGTTCCTTCAGGCGGAAGAACATGGCTCAGAAGCCTCAAGGTCTGCGAACTCAAGTACAATGAGGACGGAACCATCCAGACTATCGAGGGACTTGATGAGTAAGCTCATCAAGTCCTCGAGCATGATGATGGCAATCGCTTGTGCGGTTGCCATTGTCAGTTGCTCTCCTGCAAGCCAGGAGAGGCTGCTTTGGCTGCCTGACGCTGACCTGAAGGTCAACGCCGAGGTTATTGTGGACACGACTCTGGATATCGCAGAGGAAGGTTTCATGATAAAGGACACTCCTGAAGGTCGCATGATCATGGCTAAGACTCAGGTCGGAGCTTTATACGGACAATATGCACTGCAGCGCTTGGAGCGTACAGGAAAGGCCTACGGAAAGATCGACATCCTTGAAGAACCTTCATATGAACGCCGCATCCTCAACCATTGGGACAACCTGGACAACACAGTGGAAAGAGGATATGCCGGACATTCTATATGGCATTGGGGCGAAGAGGTTCCTGTAGAACTGATAACACAATACGCCAAGCTGAACGCATCTATCGGCATCAACGGCAGCGTGCTCAACAACGTCAACGCAACTCCGGAGATGCTCCGCCGCGACTATCTTGAGCGCACGGCTGCAATCGCTGACATCATGCGTCCATACGGCATACATGTGTACCTTGCAGTCAACTTCTCATCCCCAGCTGCCCTTGGCGGACTGGAGACTTCAGACCCGCTTGATCCGCAGGTAAGGCAGTGGTGGGCGGACAAAGCCGAGGAGATATACAGCCTCATCCCAGACTTCGGAGGATTTCTGGTCAAGGCCAATTCAGAAGGCCTTCCAGGCCCACAGGACTTCGGACGCACACATGCAGACGGAGCCAACATGCTTGCTGATGTGCTGAAGCCATATGACGGCATCGTCATGTGGCGCGCATTCGTATATTCTCCTCAGAGTCCGGACAGAGCATCACAGGCCTGTGACGAGTTCGCTCCGCTTGACGGGCAGTTCCGCGACAACGTCCTCATCCAGATCAAGAACGGTCCTGTGGACTTCCAGCCTCGCGAGCCTTTCAGTCCCCTCTTCGGCAAGATGTCAAAGACTGCAATGATGGTCGAGTTCCAGATCACTCAGGAGTACCTCGGTTTCTCTAACCATCTGGTGTATCTACCTACCCTATTCAAAGAGTGCCTCGACAGCGAGACATACAGCAACGGCGAAGGTTCGACAATTGAAGCTATCACAACCGGAAAAACATACCCGGAAGCATATACCACAACAGCCATTGCAGGCGTGGCGAACATCGGACGCGACGCCAACTGGTGCGGCCATGAGTTCGCCCAGTCGTCGTGGTACGGCTTCGGCCGCATGGCATGGGACACAAGCCTCACATGCGAAGAGATCGCACGCGAATGGTTGCAGCAGACCTTCTGTACCGACGAGGAGTTCGTTGAGCCTGTCCTCGACATGATGCTTACCTCACGCGAGGCGGCGGTAGACTATATGATGCCGCTCGGACTGCATCATATATTTGCATGGGACCACCATTACGGACCAGAGCCATGGTGCGAAATCGAAGGCGCTAGACCGGACTGGCTTCCTAAATATTACCATAAGGCCGACGAATATGGCGTAGGATTCGACAGGACACGCGCAGGCAGCGGCAATGTCGACCAATACAACGAGCCTCTCGCTTCTACATATGACAATATCGCCACATGCCCGGAGAATCTGCTTCTTTGGTTCCACCACGTGCCGTGGACGTATGAGATGTCCAACGGACGCACGCTGTGGGATGAGATGTGCCACAGATATGATGCAGGCATCAAGAAGGTGCGAGAGTATCAGGAAATCTGGAATGCGGCAAAGCCATATGTGGATGCAGCAAGATGGGAGGCAGTCAATGCCAAGCTGACCATACAGGAAAGCGACGCCAGATGGTGGCGCGACGCATGCGTACAGTATTTCGGAGAATTCTCAGGCATGCCTGTACCAAATGAAGTCGAGCAGCCTGAAAGGCCGCTCGACGAACTCATGAAGATCAGGCTTGACTTGAAGCATCACAACTGATCTTTATTTCATAAGACGAAGTCCTACTCGTCCTCTTTCCAGATCCACTGAAATCACAGTCACCTTCACCTGCTGGTGGAGTTTCAGAACCTTAGACGGATCAGCCATGCCTTTCACACCCATCTGGGAGGCATGTATGAGGCCGTTCTGCTTGATTCCCACGTCGACAAAGGCTCCGAAAGCTGTGATGTTTGTCACGATGCCAGGGAGTTCCATTCCTGACTTGAGGTCTTCAATTGTATGGATATCATGGCAGAACTCGAACTCCTGTGCTGACTCACGCGGGTCAAGACCAGGTTTGCGAAGTTCGTTTATGATGTCGTTGATTGTCGGCAGACCGAACTGGTTGTCTACATATTTATCTGCCTTGATCTTAGAGCAGAGTTCAGCATTTCCCACCAGTTCTTTTGTAGACACTCCGAGGTCACGCGCCATTGCATCTACAATATGGTACGCCTCAGGATGAACAGCTGAGTTGTCAAGTGGGTTTGCCGCTCCATGGATTCTAAGGAAGCCGGCACACTGCTCGAATGCCTTATCTCCAAGGCGTTTTACCTTGAGAAGGTCTTTACGAGACTTGTATGCACCGTTTTCAGCTCGATGCTGCACGATGTTTTCAGCCAAAGCAGGACCGATGCCTGATACATAGCTGAGCAGGTAACTGCTGGCAGTATTTACATTCACACCTACGCTGTTCACGCAGCTTTCCACGGTATTGTCGAGTTTCTCCTTGAGAAGAGCCTGATCCACATCATGCTGGTACTGGCCTACTCCGAGCGACTTAGGATCAATCTTCACAAGCTCTGCAAGAGGGTCCATCAGACGACGTCCGATCGACACGGCTCCTCGCACTGTCACATCATAGTCAGGGAACTCGGCACGAGCCACCTCGGATGCTGAATAGATCGATGCACCATCCTCGCTCACGGTGAACACTCTCACGCCCTGCGGAAGCGGAACTCGCTTGATGAATTCCTCTGTCTCACGGCTCGCAGTGCCGTTTCCGATCGCGATCACCTCGATGCCATACTTCTGAACCATTGCCGAAACTGACTGGATGGCCTTCACCTTCTCGTTTGCAGGAGGATGCGGGAAGATCGCCTCGTTGTAGAGAAGATTGCCCTGCTCGTCAAGGCAGACCACCTTACATCCTGTTCTGAAGCCAGGGTCGATGGCGAGAGTCCTCTTCTGTCCGATAGGAGCGGCAAGAAGGAGCTGCTTGAGGTTTTCGCCGAAGATCCTGATGGACTCAAGGTCAGCCTTTTCCTTTGACTCCTTGTAGATGTCGTTTGAAATTGAAGGTTCGAGAAGTCTCTTGAATGAATCATCGATTGCCATGTGGATCTGATCTGCCAATGCAGCAGCAGGATAGCGTCTTTCCTGGCAGAAATCATAGTAAAGCTTCTTGCCGCACTTCTCCGGATCCACATCGATCTTGATGCTGAGGAAACCTTCTTCCTCCGCACGGAAGATGGCGAGAAGTCTGTGTGGAGCGATTCTCTCCACAGACTCCGAATAGTCGAAATATGCCTGATATTTCATAGCCTCAGGGCCTGTTGCCTTCTTTGTAGCCTTTGTAACGATACGGCGTGTGCGGAAGATCTGGCGAAGGGTCTCCCTCACAGAAGGAGTCTCGCTCAGACGTTCTGCAATGATGTCACGGGCACCTGCAAGCGCAGCCTCCACCGACTCCACCTTGTCACCTACATACTTTGCAGCCTCCTTTATAGGGTCTGCCACATTCACATCAAACATCTTGTCAGCCAACGGCTCGAGTCCTGCCTCCTTGGCCATAGTGGCACGTGTGCGTCTCTTTGGCTTGTACGGCAGATAGAGATCCTCCAGTTCGCGCGATTCCACGCAGTTCTCGATCTTATTGCGAAGTTCGTCTGTCAACGCACCCGCCTGCTCAATGGTCTCAAGGATGGTGGCCTTACGCTTCTCCATCTCCGCAAACACATCGTTCCAATGACGGATCTCCGCCACGGCAACCTCATCCAGACCGCCGGTCCTTTCCTTACGGTAACGGCTGATGAACGGAATAGTCGCACCTTCTTCAAAAAGACCGACACAGTTCTCCACCTGCCATTCCTTCACCTCCAGCCTCTCGGCTATATATTTAACGTAAATTTCTTTCATATTGTCTTAAATGTTATTAATAAGATTGCCACGGCTTCTTCGAAGCCTCGCAATGACGTGTTAACTTATACACCTCGGTCAAAAATCACCATAAAAACGTCCAAGGTGTCCCTATTTTAACCCTAAATCATCATTTTCAGACACACCTCGGTCAAAAATTGCCATTAAAACGTCTAAGGTGTTGGATTGCCACGGCTTCTTCGAAGCCTCGCAATGACGTGTTAACTTATACACCTCGGTCAAAAATCACCATAAAAACGTCCAAGGTGTCACTATTTTAACCCTAAATCATCATTTTCAGACACACCTCGGTCAAAAATTGCCTCAAAAACGTCCAAGGTGTTGGATTGCCACGGCTTCTATCGAAGCCTCGCAATGACGT
>JAFZEP010000020.1 GCA_017560625.1 Bacteroidales bacterium | reverse complement strand
TATTTGCAGACCATGATGTCGAGGATCATGTCGTCGGTGTGTTGCATTCCGACTGAGCCGATCTTGCCGAGGTTCTGGATGGTCTTCTCGATGTCCTTCTCGATGATGCCGTCGTGCTCAGAGATGCACATTCCCTCGCGGGCAAGGACTGCTGACTGAAGTGCACTTGACACTCCTGATGCCACCTTCATTGCACATCCCACTTTCGCTCCGTCGCAGACCATTCCGGTGATGTTTCCGATCATGTTCTTGATGGCAGAACAGATCTGCTCATAGTCTCCTCCGCGCAGATATACCAGACCGCATGATGAACCGGTCGAAGCGATGACACAACCGCAAAGAGCAGATAGCTTGCCCAGATAGCCCTTGATGTGGATTGCCACCAGGTGGCTAAGTACGAGGGCGCGTGCCAGCTGCTCGTCGTCAGTATTGTACTTTATAGAATATGCGATCACCGGCATTGTGACTGTGATGCCCTGGTTGCCGCTGCCGGAGTTGCTCATTGCCGCCAATGTGCAGCCGGCCATTCTTGCGTCAGATGCCGCCGCAGTAAGAGCCATGGCATATGAGAGGAAATCCTCGCCGAATACCTCGCGGTTTGCAGCCGCGCTGATAGCCTGGCCGACTCTCAGGCCGTATGCTCCGCGCATTCCTTCGTGCGCAAGTGCGAGATTGAGTGTGCGTGATTCGAGGATGAACTCGATGTCCTCATATGCTACAGTGGAAGCGAACTCAAAGATCTCCTTCACTGTCAGCTTGTAGTCCAGGGTTGTCTTCTGATCGGTATTTACAGCAGCCTTGTGTGACGAAGTGAGCACAGTCTCACCGCAGCCGGTCTCCACGATGTTGTCGTGGTCGTTTTCGATGACAGCATAGCCGCGAGTTCCATCCGCATCCACAACAGTGGCCTTGACATAGAGCTTGAGAGGAGTCTCTGCGATGCCTACGCTCACGCGCTGAGTTTCCACCATCAGTTTTGCCTGAGCGATGGCCTCATCGTTGAGGTCATGGAGCACTTCCAGTCCGTAGGCTGATTTGCCGCACACTGCTCCCAGAGCAGACGCGATGTGAAGTCCCACCATGCCGGTGCCTGGAATGCCGACACCCATTCCGTTCTTCAGAATGTTGCCGCTGACCTCGATCTTGAGCTTGTAGCTGTCGGAGTATCTCCAGTCCGAAGGGCAGACTCCCTGCTCCTGGGTGATCTCCATCGCCTTTGCCACTGCAAGTGCAACAGCGATAGGCTCTGTACAGCCGAGTGCTGGCTTTACTTCTTTTCTGATCAATTCAATGATCTCAGATTCTCTTGTTGTCATCTGCTGAAATATTCTAATGTCAATGATATTATGTTGTCAATGTCTTTCTCGTCCTTGAGAGTTTCGATAGGGAATCCGATGCATATGCTTCTATATCCCTTGTCGTCTCTGCACACCGCAGCCGGAATGTCTGTGTCGGCATATCTCATGAACACGCGCGACTTGCCTCTAGGTGCAATGCCGTCCGGAGCCTCGACGCTGTAGCATGTGTCGTTGATGCTGTTGTGGAATGAGACGCTGCCGCATTCTTCTGTCTTGAAGTCTTCACATTTTGTGAAGCTTACGCTGCCTGTTCTGCCGGCATGTGCCGATGCCCATCTGTAGCCGAGCACATCCTCAGCAAATCTGACTGAAGCGCTGCGGAACGTTTTATCCTGCTCATATACATAGATGCTGCTCCAGATGTCTGTAGCGATGTATGCGCCACTTACAAGCACGTGTCCTCCGGCAGCCGTGAACTCGCTGATGCTTTCCTGCAATTCCTTTGTGAACACAGTGTATCTTGTGCCGTTCTGTGCTGATCCCACGACAGTCGTCACCTGTTTCCCGCATATGAGGTCAACAGCCCAGACGCCTTCCCTGAGGTTCCTGTCGCTGCAGAATGCCTCATTGCTGCATGAGATGAACGGGTAGCCTGCATTCATTATGGCCTTTCCGTGTGTGTATGAGTAGTCGAAGGTGTTACCTGCTACAGTCTTTCCTGCGTGGTACTGGTGCGAACCTCCGAAGCCGGGATTGTCATTGGTGAGCCATTCCATCTCTCTGCGGTTCTGATACATCTCTCCTATGAATGAAATGTCTCTTCTGTACGGAACACCGCTGTCCATCGCATTGTCGAAACCTGCATATTGAGGAGTGTCGAAGAACACCGGACCACTGACTCTGTCGAAGTTGTTCACAACCAGCATGGTCCTGCTTTCCTCTGAAGCCGCAGGGGTTCCGATGCTCACTGTCTCTGACATGAAGCTTCTTCCACCTGCGTTGAATGCCTGCACCCTGAAACTGTAGATGTGTCCCGGTTCTATGTCGACTTTGTGTGAGAGCTCGTCTCCGTACTGTGCAGGATCGATGATCATGCCTGTGTCGAATGCTCCGTCGTCGATGCGTGTGTAGAGGATGTAGCCTGATGGCACAGCTGTCGGCTCAAGGTCGTCCAAAGTGTCTTTCCAACGGATCTCTGCTGTGTTGACTGAGGCAAACCTTGTGCTGATGTGTGACACTGGAAGCGGCTGCACTGTGTATGGGATGCCGTAGCGGTTGCTCAGGTATTTGAGCATGCCTTTATACACCGCACGGCTTACAGTGAACTGGAACGCCGGATCCAGACCGTATTTCATGTCTGCGAAGTTCTGATGTGAGAGGATCTCAAGCAGCATTGATGGGGAACTTGGCGTGCGTGATTCGCGGTAGCCTCTGTTCCAGAGCTGACGGCGGCTCCACTCCGGGTTGAATGTGCTGCGGATGTCGTGGACTATCTGAGACTGCACCACGTCAGCGAATTCGCGGCTGGTCATCCTGCTTTCGCCTCCTGGGAGTGCAGTTTTGCCTTCGGATTCATATGTATATATTGCAAGCGTTCCGATGATCGAGTCATTAGGAGTGACGCCTGCGTCGCTGTGGAATCCAAGTGAAAGGTCCACAGGGATGCCTTTTCCTTCCTGCTTGGGATTTGTGCATGACCCTCCGCTGATCCATGCCACCCAGTCGCCTCGGCACATATAGTCGTCCTTGTAGTCGCTTTTCTCGCCGCTGGCGTTTACTATGGTGGAATCAGCACCTGCATACTGGAGCCAGTAGCGTGCGCCTTCTACAAAGCGAGGCATTCCGGATACGGAACCTTCGTCCTCCGGGTCGTCTGAGCCGCGTGCTATGTTACCCATTCCACCTCCGAATCTGACGGCGTCCGCTGTCACGACATCCTTTCTGTGGTGAGGATATCCGTCAGGCGTCATGGATGTCAGACTCACGAAACCTTCCGATCCCTTGTCGAACTCGAATGTGCCGAGGTAGACCCAGATGCCTCCTCCGATCCTCTGGTTTACGACAAAGTCGCTCTGTCCGCCCATGTGGTGCACTGTGTAGTGTGCCGACGATGTGCTTTCCGGAAGGGACAGGTATGATATGTACACAGAATATTCGCCCCTCTGCGGAATCTCCGGTCTCCATACAACCTCGGCATGCGGGCCGCGGGCGTTTGTGGCAGTGCACTCGGTCTTGCGGGCTGTGCCTGATCTGAAAGGGGTCTCCAAGCCTCTGTAGATGAGCTTGTTGTCTGCAAAGCCTCCGCTGATGTCAGTCCATTTTCCGGTCTCGGAATATTCCGCTGTTCCTCTTCCTCCGCATGAAGGATCGTTGTCAGCTATCACCTCATTTGTCTGCGTGTCTCTTTCGCGTGGGATCAGCACATATGCTCCTGCATTTTCGAGCATTGGCACCAGGTAGTTCAGCACGTAGCTTTGAGTGTACATGTCCTCGACTGTCTGGAAGAGGGTAGGCCTCTGCCAGTCCCATCTCTCCGATCCGTTGTCGTACAGAAGGCCATGGCTCTGCCATACTGCGATGTTGCGTCCGCTCAGACCCTCTTCGTACTGCTGGGCCTCAAGTCCTCGCACAAACTCCGCTTTCCCGTTTGGCTCTGTGGTGCGGTTCAATGATTTGAATGAACTGCCCTTGAAGCTGAGGGATGCGACCTCCATATGCTTGATGTCCACGTTCTTGCTGTAGACTGTTCCAAGTCTGTAGCTCTTGTATTTTTCCGGGAAAAGGCTCTTGAGAGTGTTTCTGAACCATTCTACGTCACCCCTTCTTATCGGAAAGTCGCTAAGACTTTCAGTGAAGTAGAAATCGAGTCTGCCGTCTCTTTTCAGAACGTTCTTCAGACGGAGTTCTCCTACGACAGTTGTCTTTTCAGTCATGAGGGTTGTAAGCGAGTCGCACACAGGCTTGAAGTCCTTGACGATCGCTGGCTGGCCTATGGCCTGGATAGTGAGAAATATTGCAAATGAAAGGGCTATAAGTCTTTTCATGTTAACGTCTTTTAAAAAGATGCTTGATTATGATGCAGAAGGTCATGAATGCAAATCCTGCTGCAAGTCCGACGCAGTCGGCCGCAACGTCTCTGAGCTCGAATGTTCTATAGCGCAGCTGACCTTGGATGAGTTCTGTGGCGTAGGCTGTGCATACGCCCACTGCTGCCATGATCAGGAGCAGGAACATGTCTTTGAAGAATGTCGGCTTCCTGAACCCTATGCTCATGTATGAAAGCGGAATGAATGGGAGAAACATCATTGCATGCGCCACGCTGTCTGCCCTGAATCCCATCCATGTTCCTGTGATGTTTGGAAGGTGGTCTCCATGCAGGAAGCATAGAGTTCCCAGTGCTCCCAGATAGAGGATGAACAGGATTGACATCAGTCTGATCTTCATTGTCTTCATAAGCCTAGAGTGCCTGCATGTCATTGAGTTTCTTGTAGAAGCCGTCGAGCGCGATGAGCTCTTCGTGCTTGCCTCTTTCCACGATTCTTCCCTCGTGCATTACGCAGATCTCGTCTGCGTTCTTGATTGTGGACAGACGGTGGGCGATGGCGATTGTGGTGCGTGAGCCGGTGAGCCTGTCGAGAGCCTCCTGCACGAGTTTCTCGGACTCGGTGTCGAGCGCTGATGTCGCCTCGTCGAGGATGAGGATGTCAGGGTTCTTCAGGATGGCGCGGGCGATGCTGATTCGCTGTCTCTGGCCTCCCGAGAGCTTCATTCCTCTGTCTCCGATGTTGGTCATGTAGCCTTCTTCCTTCTCCATGATGAAGTCATGCGCATTGGCGATCTTAGCGGCCTCGATGACCTGCTCCATTGTGGCGTTTTCCACACCGAACGCTATGTTGTTGAAGATGGTGTCGTTGAAGAGGATGGCCTCCTGGTTGACATTGCCGATGAGGCCTCTGAGGTCCTTGATCTTCATGTCTCTCACATCCACGCCGTCGATGCAGATGCTTCCGGCTGTGGCGTCATAGAATCTTGGGATGAGGTCCACCAGTGTGGACTTTCCGCTGCCTGACTGTCCTACAAGGGCTATCATCTTGCCCTTAGGCACTGTGAGGTCGATGCCTGTGAGCACTTCCTTGCTGCCGTCGTAGCTGAAGCTGAGGCCTTTGATCTCGATCTTGTCATTGAGCTCCTTGATGCTGATCGGATTTTCAGACTCCTGGAGGTCGTTCACTGCGTTGAGGATTGTGTCTACACGTTCGATTGATGCGATGCCCTTAGGGATTGCATATCCTGCCTTCGAAAGGTCCTTGAGCGGCTGAAGCACGCTGTAGAGGATGACCATGAAGAATATGAATGTAGGTGCGTCGATAGGGGATGAGTTGCTGAGGATGAGTGTGCCTCCGAACCAGAGGACAACCATGATCATGCCTGTGCCGAGGAACTCGCTCACAGGGTGTGCTGATGCCTGGCGCACCTGCACCTTGTTGACGCAGTCTCTGTATGCGTTTGCTGTGTTTTCGAATCTGCCCTTCATCTTGTCTTCTGCGATGAAGGCCTTGATGATCCTCAGACCTCCGAGTGTCTCTTCGAACTGTGCGAGGATCTCACTCCATCTGCCCTGGGCCTCGAGCGACTGCGCCTTGAGTTTCTTGCCGATGATTCCCATGATCCATGCCATCACAGGCACGACGCAGATTGTAAAGAGTGCAAGCTGCCAGCTTGTGTATACGAGTGTTCCGAAATAGAAGAGAATGAGGATGGGGTTCTTTACGAGCATCTCAAGCGAACTTGTGATGGAAACCTCGATCTCTGTGACGTCACCGGTCATACGGGCTATGAGGTCGCCCTTCTTCTGGCCTGAGAAGAATCGGAGCGGGAGTCCCATGAGCTTGTTGTAGATCTTGACGCGGATGTCGCGGATCACTCCTGTGCGCAGCGGAACCATCACTGCCGATGCTCCGAAGTAGCATGATGTCTTGATGAGAGTGACTCCGAGCATGAACAGTCCCAGAAGCAGGAGAGTGAGAGATCCGCCGAGTCTGCCGATCATCTCGACCTGCACAAACCAGTACATGTTGTTTATCGCAATCTCCTTCATGCTGAATGCACTGTCCCAAGGAATGAATTCATAGACCTGCTGGCTGATTCCGAAAAGGATCTGGAGAATAGGGATCAGGAGTGCGAACGAGAAGATGTTGAATATTGCAGACAGGATGGTCAGAACAACGGACCATGCGAAGTTTTTCCTGTATGGAGTGACGTATGTTCGAAGTACTTTGAAGAAATTTCTCATCTTTTGTACGGTAAAATCTTGGGTTATAATCCGTCAAAGATAAGGTTTTTTTTCTTGCTCTGCAAGAAGGGGCCTATTGGATCATCTGTTCGATCCAATGGTACATGAGGAAGATGCGTTTCTTGAACACCTCCAAGTCTATCGTCTCAGGGGTGTCCCAGGTCTTGTTTGTGTTCATGGTGATGCCGGAAGTGAAAAGCACTGCCGGGATGCCGTTGTCGACGAAGACCCGCTGGTCTGAAAGACGGTAGAACATCTTTGTGAAATCGTGGCTGCCGTAGTAGGTAAGGTCAAGGTCGAGGTCGATTCCGAACTGCTTGTTGCATGAATGCAGAAGCCCTCTCTTGTTGGGCTTAAGTGATTCATTTCCAAGCATTATCATGTAGTCCTTCCGTTTTGATGAAAGAGGCGACATAGTACTGCCGATCTGGTCGATGTTGACCATCAGAGTTATCTTTTCCTTGGTGATCGTCTTGCCTGTCTGAGGGTCTGTCAAGGCTCCTTCTTCGATGAGTTTCCAGAATGCGTATGAGCCTGCCATGCTCTGCTCCTTTCCGTCGAAGGCGACGAAGATGATGTTGTAGTTGTGGCTCTTTCCGTAGTTCCTTATGCCCATGATCATCTCGGCCAGATTGATCATCGCCACAGTGCCGGAAGCATTGGCGTCAGCGCCAGGATACAGCTTTCCGGATAGTTCTCCGATGTGGTCGTAGTGTGCTCCTACGACTATATATCTGTCTCTGCTGAAGTACTTTGAGCCCGGAAGCATTCCGATGATGTTGTTTCCTGCCTTGCCTTTGCCGTCAAGCACTTTTCGGGCGAATGATCCTCCGATCTTCATGAGCCCGATCCTTTCGAACTCTCTGGTGATCCAGAATGCGGCTTCGGCACCTCCCGGGGTGGCAAAGCCCCTTCCGTGGCAAAGCGAGTCGCAAAGGAATCCCAGCTGTCTTGTGAGTCTGGCTTCGCTGAGGATCTTCTTGGCTGAGAGGTGCTCTCTGGACATCGCGTTCTGCGCCATTGACTCCGTTGACATTATGATGCAAAGCATCATGACCATCGTTGAGAGAATGGCTGTCTTTACGGATTTTTTTGTGATTTTTGGCAGCATGCGCGCGATAATTGACTATATTTGTATTTTGTCCTATATGGCCCTGGGGATTCGGGCCGCCAAAAATAGGAAAAATCGCTCAAACAACGAGAATTTATTTTCATTATGCACAAGTTGCTCAAGTATATTATTGCGTTGCTCCTTCTTCTGTCGGTCGGAAGCAGGGAGGCTTGTGCCCAATATGACAAGGATGTGTTCTACTATAGGGGCAGACAGGCTCTGGCAGATGGAAAATATGCCCAGGCCATCGAGAATTTCAACATCCTTCTCCAGCTTGACAAGAACGACTATTGGACATGCTTCTTCCGAGGCATTGCAAAATACAATCTTGGCGACCTGCGTGGTGCAAAGGCTGATTTTGACCTTGCCGTGCAGATCAACCCGGTCTTCACATCCGGCTACCACTACCGTGGAATCACAGAAAGCCGCTTCGGCAATTATGATCAGGCTCTGTCCGATCTCCAGACTGCCATCGACCTCAGACCGGGATCTGAAGGACTGTATTTCAGCAGGGGAGTGACCTATTTCCTTTCGCAGCAGTTCGATCTGGCCGTAAACGATTTCGACAGATACATCCGCAAGCAGCCTAAGGACCCTTCTGCATTTCTGAACAGAGGTGCCAGTCACCTTTTCCTGGGCGACACTGTCAAGGCTTTTTCCGACTACAACAAGGCCATCAAGCTCGACCGCTTCGATCCGGAGGGGTACGTAAGGCGAGGACGTCTCCATGCTGAGATGAAGGAGTATCAGAAGGCTATCGAGGACATGGACATGGCCATCAGCCTCGACACTGCAAACACCTTTGCCTATTTCAACAGGGCGATCATGCACTATGAGCTTCAGGACTACCGCAAGGCTATGGCAGACCTGAACAAGGTGCTTGAGGACGAGCCGGGCAATGCGCTGACCCTGTACAACAGAGGTCTTATCCATGCTCAGTTAGGTGCGTATGAGGATGCTCTCTCAGATCTCGACAGGGTGCTGAACATCAATCCGGATAATGTGCTTGCCTATTTCAACCGCGCGTCTGTCTTCATCGAGATGGGTCAGTATGAGAATGCAGTAGAAGACTATGACAGGGCCATCGAACTCTATCCTGACTTCGCCAAGGCATATATGAACCGCTCGTATGTCAAGAGCCTTCTCGGTGATATGAAGTCGTCCAAGAACGACTACGATACGGCTCAGCGCAAGGTGAGGGAGTACCGTGCAAAGAATGCGACATCTGCAGGATCGTTTGCAGACACGACAAAGAAATACAGTTCGCTGCTGGCTCTGGATGCTGAGTTCGCCAAGAAGGACTTCAATGACGAGCTTCTTCAGAACAGAGATATAAACGTCAGACTTAGAGACCTTTACAGGTTTGCTTTGGCCAACGGCAGAGATGATGTGAACTATGCTTTGACCAGAGGATATGAAAATCCTCTTCTTGCGCAGTTCCAGTCGTCGCTTCCGGTTGCGGTGGTGGTAACAAACCAGTCGGAGGATCTGACAGATCAGACTCTTGCGCGGGCAGAGGCTGCAGCATGGTCGGGTGATTCGCCGAAAGCATATTTCATCCGCGCTCTGTATGAGTCTGAAAACAAGCAGTTCAACTCTTCTCTAAGCAGC
>JAFZEP010000019.1 GCA_017560625.1 Bacteroidales bacterium | reverse complement strand
TGCAGATGATGAGTTTGCTGCAGGTGTATTGTGAGCCGTCTGTGCACATAACGGTGAACCCATATTCACCGTCATTGCGAGATTCAACGTTATTGCAAGATTCACCGTCATTGCGATATTCTACGTCATTGCGAGGCATCGCAGATGCCGTGGCAATCTCTTTCACCTCCTTTCCGCAGACAAGTTCGGCTCCCGCATCTTCTGCCGCTCTGACAAGAGCATCCACTACGTCTGACGCAAGGTGTGATACAGGAAAGGCCCTGTCGCCCCTCTCCACGACGCTTTCCATGCCGTGCTCAGTGAGAAAGTCGATCATCTTCTCTGAGCTGAGGTTGTAGAAAGACGGCTTGAGGAAGTTCGGCTTAGGGTGGATGTGGCCGCTGAATTCATTCCAAGGCTTCACATTGGTGAAGTTGCAGCGTCCTTTGCCTGTGATCATGATCTTGCGTCCGGGGCGCGCCATCTTTTCAAGAATGATGACGCGTCCCGAACCTGAAAGTGTCTGAGCGGCTCCCGCAGCGGCCATGAGTCCTGCGGCACCACCTCCGATGATTATGATGTCTGCGGAGTTGTTTCCCATGTCTTATTTTTTGAGGAGTATCTTTTCGATTTCTTGCTGGAACTGTGTCTTGCTGCGCGATCCGATTGTCATCTGCGGCTCGCCGTCTACGGGAATGTAGAGCACTGCCGGAATTGACTGGATTCCAAATGCTTCAGCCACATCCGGACACTTATCTACGTCCACTTTGTAGATGACGATCTGTCCGTCGTACTCCTGTGCGAGTTCGTCAAGGATAGGTGCAATGCGTCTGCATGGTCCGCACCATGTCGCGTTGAAGTCGATTATCGCCGGCTTGTCGCCAAGGTACTTCAGACCTTCCGCTTCAAGGTCGTACACCTTGAGGTTGAAGTCTTTGGAACTGAGTTCGGTTGCAGATGCCTTTTTCTGTCGGGCGCTGCCGTTTCCGCATGCTGCCATGGTTCCGATGCTGATTGACATGAGGACCATGAAAATGACCAGACGTTTCATAGAAAATCTCTTTTGTGCAAAATTAATAATTTAATGACAGATTCTTTCCGCTGAGGTCAAAAATGATACCCTGAAAAGGTGTAAAACGAAACTTTTTATGTAAGTTTGCAAGTTGTAAATTTGATTTTTTATGGCGTTGAACTTAACTGGATCTAAGATACAGAAGAAGCCGTCCATCAGGAAAAAGGCAGTCTTTTCGCTAGGAACGATAGCTGTCATCCTGGTGCTGTCGGGCGTCATCGCAATCCTCGAATACCGGAGGATCAGCGACTATGTGTCGGACCTCATTTCAGCAAATATAAGGAGCATCACATTGTCCCAGCAGTTGTCGGACATCACTGAGGAATATAACCATCAGATGCTTGCTGTAGTCATTCAGAACGACATCAGCATGATGCCGGATTTCGACAAGGACTATTTCATGTCCCATTCGGACACTCTCAAGAGTTCTATTACTGCAGAGGCGACGCTTCCTATCGTCAGGAAGGTGGATGACTCGTTCGACCGCTTCATTGAGACTTCCCAGCGTTTCGACGAGGTCTTTCTGGCGGATACGGTAAACACCGGCGAGTGGTTTTTCGGTACGCTCCAGCCTGCATACACAGAGTTCTGTCATGACATGACCGAACTCAATTCCGCAATCCATCAGGAACTTCAGGATAATTCGGCTAATTTCGACTCGAGTTTCTATCGAAGCATCATTCCAGGCGTTGTCTGCGTCGGAGCCGGACTTCTTCTTGTCATCCTCCTGATGTATTTCACCATTTCCAATTATGTGAATCCGATCTATAAGATAGCAGAAGGAATAAATGCGTATAAGTCGACAGGAAGACGCTATGGCTACATGATGGACGGTGACGACCATCTTGCCGACATCAATTCCGGTGTTACGGAAATAATCGAGGAAAACATCGAACTCAAGCACAGAGTCAAAAATCTTAAGGAAGACAGGTAATGAATCTTAAAGCGATAACTCTTAATGTGGGCAGAGCGTTGCTGGTCAGCGCCCTGTTCATGTTGCTTTCTGTTGTCGTGTCTGTCATTTATGGGATGGACTCGGGCTTCACGCCACTTCTGATCAGCGGCATTCTTACGGCGCTGGTGGGATTTTTCCCATTCATTTTCGTGAAGACGGCTCCGCAGATGAGCCTCAAGGACGGATTCGTTACAATTGTGCTTGCGTGGCTTCTTTCTTTCTTGTTCGGTATGCTCCCGTACATTATCTGGGGCGGAGAATTCACGATCATTAATGCTTGGTTTGAAAGCGTTTCAGGCTATACGACTACAGGTTCCACAATCCTCAATGACATTGAAGCCCTGCCTAAGAGCCTTCTCTTCTGGAGATCCTCCACCCATTTCATCGGAGGTTTGGGAGTTGTGGTCTTCCTTCTTCTTGTGCTTCCTCAGGCCAGCCCGTATAGAATGAAGCTGACCAACATGGAGATGTCATCCCTGTCCAAGGACGGCTACAGATACAAGTCCAGCAAGGTCGTCAGGATCATTGTCTACATCTACCTCGGATTTGCTGTCAGTTCCTTCCTCTCCCTGTGGGCTGCGGGAATGTCGGCATTCGATGCGTTGAACCATGCTTTCAGTATTGCTGCAACCGGCGGATTCAGCACGAAGAACATGTCTCTGGCATATTACAATTCAGACCTGATCAACAGTATATTCCTGTTCTTCATGACCATCTGCGCCATGCATTTCGGCCTGATATATTCGGTCATCGTCACAGGCTCTCTCAAGCCTATGAACAATATTGTGGTCAAGTACTATCTGGGATCGATCGTTGTCTGCTCGGCAATCGTGATGATCTCGCTTATTACCCAGGGAGGTTATACCTCATGGGGAAGGGCAGCGATGGATTCGGCATTTACGGTAGTCAGCTATATGTCTACTGCGGGATTTGCCATCTGTGATAATTCGACTTGGCCGGCTTTGGCTGGAATCGTGCTCATATTTGTGTCGTTCCAATGCGGTTGCTCCGGATCTACGACAGGCGGTATCAAGGTGGACAGAATCGTCATTGCATTCAAGTCCATCGGACATGAAATCCGCCGCAGGCTTCATCCTACAGCCGTGAGCAATGTGCGTCTGAGCGGACATAATGTCAGTGAGGATGCCATCAGTGCGGTGATGATGTTCATTGTAGTGTATGTGATTGCAATGTTCCTTTCTGTCCTTGGAGTCATGCTTTGCGGAACAGATCCTGCGACGGCGTTTTCCGGTGTGGTGGCTTCGATCGGATCGGTTGGTCCTGGTCTTGGAGAGTTGGGATGCTTGGACAATTTCTCAGCTCAGCCTTCAATGGCCAAATTCATCTATACATTCGACATGTTCCTGGGACGTGTGGAGATTTTCCCTCTGCTCGTCGTACTCTCAATGATATTCAGACGTAAATAATATGAGCAGAAGAGATTTCCTATATACGTCCTTTCTGTCTCATTTCCAGCATCAGCCTACATCATGTCAGGAAGATCTGCTTAGAAAGGTTGCCGGCTTTGTCAGCGATGACGATGCCGACATTCTTGTTGTAAACGGTTACGCGGGAACAGGTAAGACGACTGCAATATCGTCTGTGATAGCATCGTTGAAGGAGTACAAGACCAAATGTGTGCTTCTTGCTCCGACCGGACGTGCGGCCAAGGTCCTGTCGTCATATGCAGGTCAGCCGGCCTTTACCATCCATAAGCATATCTATCGTCAGAAGTCTGTAGGTGGCGACGGATTTGGACAGTTTTCTCTCGCTCCGAACAAAGACAAGGACACTCTGTTTGTCGTGGATGAGGTGTCGCTGATCGGCATCGATGCGGGCCAGCAGCAGTCTACAAGCAGTTTCGGCTCTGGAAATCTTCTGGAGGATCTGATCGGTTTTGTAAGGTCGGGAGTGAACTGCAAGGTGATTCTCATCGGAGATGCAGCCCAGCTGCCTCCTGTAGGTCTTGACGCGAGTCCGGCACTTCTGAAGGACTATATGGCGATGATGGGAGGGACCGTGTTTGCGGAACTGTCCACTGTCGTGCGTCAGCAGAAGGAGTCAGGCATCCTGCATAATGCGACGCTGATAAGACATCTGATAGGCGAGATGGAGTATGGACCTGGCGTCATCGATCTGTGCGATCTCGGTCTGGAGACTGCGGAGTTTGACGATGTCGAGAGACTTTCCGGTGCTGACCTGATCGAGAAACTTACCGATGCATATGCCGCTTACGGTGAGGATGAAACGATAGTCCTGTGCCGCTCCAACAAGAGGGCGATCAAATACAATCTGGGCATCCGTTCTACCGTGCAGTTCAAGGAGGAACGCCTTGTGCGTGACGACAAACTCATGATAGTGAAGAACTGCTATCAGTTTGTGGAGGGAGTCGAGGGAATGGACTACATTGCCAACGGTGACATCGCCAAGCTGGAGAAGATATCACGCTTTGAGGAGCGCTACGGCCTTCATTTCGCGGAGGCACGCATATCATTCCCTGACTATGACGATCAGGAGATCACCGCGAAGGTGATTCTTGATACGCTTGAGTCGGAGAGCGCTTCGCTGACATATGAGCAGTCCAATGCTCTTTATCAGGGTGTGAATGAGGACTACTCTCACATAACAACCAAGAAGAAACGTTACGAAGCAGTGCGTGAAGACAAATACTACAATGCGCTGCAGTTGAAATATGCCAATGCGATCACTTGCCACAAGTCTCAGGGAGGCCAGTGGAAATGTGTGTTCATTGACAATGCCTTCTGGCAGGAGGAACTGACTGTGGATGACCTCAAATGGCTCTACACGGCGATCACCCGTGCAACCGAAAAGGTCTACCTGGTCAACTTCAAAGATGAATTGTTTGCTGAATAGCACTGCCATCCAGAGTGGCATACTGTCATCCTGAGCGTAGGCGAAGGATCCGTAAAAATGAATTAAAATCAGTTATAAATATGAAGAGAATTATTGTTGTGTTGTTGGCAGCTATGATGGCTGCCGGTGCTGTGGCACAGGAGTTTAACCCTATTCCACTTGCATGGAAGTGGCTTGATGCCGACGATGTGATTTTCACATACGACGGAACATATGCCGATCAGGAAGCGTTTTCCGTAAACGCCCGCACCGGCAAGCGTACAGAGGATGTGATGGCTCCGGCCAAATATTCGGAGTTCCCGATTTATCCTGTTGGTGCGGTAAATCTGACTTATTCGCCGGATCAGACAAAGTTGGCGTTCACTCGCGACAATGACCTTTACGTGGTGGACATCGCCACTGAGGTGGAGACTCGTCTGACATTTGACGGCTCTGATGTGATCCTGAACGGTTATGCTTCATGGGTGTATTATGAGGAGATCCTCGGCCGTCCGTCAAGATACAAGGCTTTCTGGTGGTCGCCTGACAGCAAGAAGATCGGCTTCTACCGTTTCGATAATTCTCAGGTGCCGATGTTCCCGATCTATTCGGCATTTGCCAATCCTATGGCAGCTATGTCTCAGTCTCAGAGCCCTCGCGTGACAGATCTTGCCCTTGGCGGATCGCTCAGCGAGACCCGCTATCCGAAGGCCGGCCAGACCAACCCTGAGGTGAAGATCGGTATCATTGACGTGGATGCGTCATTGCGAGGCACTGCTTCTGACACGTCATTGCGAGACACTGAAAGTGCCGTGGCAATCTCCTGGGCCGACTTCAACCCTGCAGATGACCAGTATTTCGGTATTCCTTTCTGGGGCCCTGACTCTAAGGAATTCTTCATCGCACGCATGCCACGTCTTCAGAACACAATCGACCTCTATGCTGTGAATGCAGCAGACGGCAGCAAGCGTCATGTATACAATGAGACATACAAGACATGGCTTGACTGGTTTGACGGCGTTGTCTTCACAGACAATGGTCTTTATATGGCCCGTGAGTTTGAGACAGGCTGGCAGCAGATCTACTTCCTTTCATATGACGGAAAGACTTTCCGCCGCCTTACCGACGGCCCGAACTGGAATGTCGCTATCGTTCGAGTTGATGAGAAGAAAGGTGATGTTTACTTCACCGCTAAGCGTGATGAGGTTGCAAAGCAGGCACTTTATAAGGTTGATAAGACCGGTAAGATTGTGGCTCTTACTGATCCTCAGTACAATGCTACAGGTATTTCATTCTCTCCTGATGGAAAATATTTTGTGGCTTCCCTTTCTAATCTGACAACACCTACATGGGTGGCAGTGTTTGCAAATAACGGAGGTGTACCATCGATTTTGTGTAGACAAAATAAATGCGCTGAAACCGCATTCGAACAACTTCAAGGTCAATTGATAGATCCGGCATTGCCGCGTTCGGGGAAACAGAGGAATATAAAGGTTCATTCCTATCCTTCATATCATCTGGTTGCGGATATGAAGGGACCTGATTATGATTCGACCAAATATGCTTTGGGAGAACTGGTCTATGTAATGGCGCCTGTATCGGATCAAGTTCCAGAAGGTGAATTCGTGGATTCGTTCATCCTTCCAGGCGTGATTGTCTATCCGAAGAACTTTGACGAATCAAAGAAGTATCCGGTTCATGTTGATATTTATGGCGGTCCTAACACTCCGCTTGTGCGTGACCGTTGGGTGATGCCTACAGCATCGAACCAGTGGTATTCCGAGAACGGAATCATTCAGATTACAATCGATCCACGTGCTGCAGGTCATAACGGACGTGCTGGCCTTGATATGATATATCGTCAGCTGACAGTGTGGGAGGTTAAGGACTTTTGTGTATGGGCAGAGTGGCTTCAGTCTCTCCCTTATGTAGATGGAGACAAGATTGGTGTCGAGGGATTCTCATTCGGAGGCACAATGACATGTATGCTCCTGATGCAGGCTCCGGACAAGTTCCACTACGGTATCGCCGGCGGTGGCGTATACGACTGGGCTCTCTATGACTCACACTACACAGAGCGTTATATGGATACCCCTCAGAACAACCCAGAGGGATATGAAGTGTCAAAGGTCATGAACTACGTGTCTGGCTATCCGACTTCATACACATTGGAGAAAGGAGAGATGTCATTGCGAGGAGCGTCAGCGACGTGGCAATCTGTCGAGCCAGTCATGCTCAAACTCACTCACGGTACAGGCGACGACAACGTGCACCATCAGAACACTCTTCAGCTTCTTGATGTGATGCACCAGGAGGGCAAGAAGTTTGACTTCATGATCTACCCTGACGGTATGCACGGCTACCACGGCTACCAGGGTGACCACTTCCTCAACGCCAACCACGAGTTCTGGCTGAAGTATCTTAAAAATTAATCTTCCATGATCGAGAAAGATAAGGTCTTCGAGCTAGCCGAGCGTTATGTGAACTGCACAGGACGCTCGGTCTTTCTCACGGGCAAGGCGGGCACAGGAAAGACGACATTCCTGAAACATATTTCGCAGTCTACACTCAAGCGTTTTGTCATACTTGCACCTACAGGTGTGGCTGCGATCAATGCGGGAGGAAGTACCATCCATTCTTTCTTCCAGCTGCCTTTGTGTCCCTATCTTCCTGATGTTCCTGAACTGGTCACTGAGTATCAGACTCCGGAGAAGTACCGCAGTCTGCGCAGGGAACGCCAGAAGATGATCCGTACCCTGGATCTGCTTATCATCGACGAGATCTCCATGGTGCGTGCTGACCTGCTTGATGCTGTGGATGCCTCACTCAGACGTTACCGCAACAACGATCTTCCATTCGGTG
>JAFZEP010000098.1 GCA_017560625.1 Bacteroidales bacterium | reverse complement strand
TTATCTCTCCTTATGACGTTCGTCAGACAAACTTCATCGGTGGTGGTGTGAACGCTATCACAAAGTCTGGTACAAACACATTCAAGGGATCTGCTTATGTATACCACCGCAACGAGAATATGCGTGGTAACATGGCTGCCGGTCAGGAGGTTGCCGGTGCACGTGACAAGGATCGTAACACTACTTACGGTTTCACTCTCGGTGGTCCTATCATCAAGAACAAGCTCTTCTTCTTCGTGAATGCAGAGTACTCTACAATCCCTACAGTGGTTAACAGATGGAGAGGTTCTGAGAATGGTGAGGCTAATCCAGATGCATACATCTCACGCGTTCCAAACAGCGTCCTCAAGGAGGTTTCAGAGTTTGTAAAGGAGAAGTATGGTTACGATACAGGTTCTTGGACAGAGTATCCTGCAACTGAGAGCAACATGAAGCTCCTTGCTCGTCTCGACTGGAACATCAACGACAACCATAAGCTCGCAGTTCGTTACAACTACACATTGAACCAGGGTTGGAACTCAACTAACGGTTCTTCAATGGACGGTGGTTCACGTTCAGGCTTCAGCCGTTTCTCACAGTACGGTATGGCTTATGCGAACTCACTCTACTCTATGGACAACCTCGTGAGCACAGTGTCACTCGACCTCAACAGCCGTCTTAGCGAGAACCTCTCAAACCAGTTCCTCGCTACATTCTCTAAGCTCGATGACATGCGTGGTACAAACTCAGAGGACTTCCCATTCATCGACATCCGTAACGACGACGGTAGCTCAGTGCTTCCTTACATCGCTCTCGGATACGAGCTCTTCACATGGAACAACGGTGTTCACAACACACACATCTCTGTAAAGGATGACCTCACATACTACGCTGGTAACCACAAGTTCACAGCTGGTCTCAACTATGAGTATCAGATGGCTGACAACTCTTACATGAGAAACGGTACAGGTTACTATCGTTACAAGTCTCTTGAGGACTTCATGACAGGCGCAGCTCCTGAGGTTGTATGTCTTACTTACGGTTATGACGGTGAGGCTAACCCAGCAGCACGTGTAAGATTCCACAAGGCTGGTATCTACGCTCAGGACGAGTGGAACGTGAACGAGCAGTTCAAGCTTACTGCAGGTCTCCGTCTCGACGGTCTCTTCTTCGACAACCAGGACCTTATGAGAAACCAGGCAATCTACGACCTCGAGTACGTAGTTGACGGTGAGAAGCGTCGCATCGACACTGGTAAGTGGCCTTCAGCTGCTCTCACAGTTTCTCCACGTGTAGGTTTCTCTTGGGATGTTCTTGGTGACAACTCACTCAAGCTCCGCGGAGGTACAGGTCTCTTCTCAGGTCGTCTCCCACTCGTGTTCTTCACTAACATGCCTACAAACTCTGGTATGGTTCAGTACCAGGCTAAGCTCAACGGCGACGGCAAGAACGGTGGTGTGAAGAAAGACATGAGCCAGTTCGCAGGTGGCGTCCTCAAGCGTGAGGAACTCCTCAACAAGCTCCTCGAAATGGGTTATCCAAACACAATCTCTCCAGAGGACGGTACAGTTCCTTCAGAGATTTCAGCAGTGGATCCTAAGTTCAAGATGCCACAGGTTTGGAAGACTTCACTCGCAATTGACTATACATTCCCTACATCATTCCCATTCTCTATCAGCGCTGAGGGTATCTATAACAAGACTGTAAACGGTGTTGTTCTCCGTGACTGGAGCGTAAAGAGCCCAGATGGATTCGCAAGATTCAACGGTGCTGACAACCGTCCTATCTACCAGGACTACCAGCAGACTTACACTAAGGCTGACGGTTCAGTAGCTAACCTCCCATCTGCTTACGTTCTTGAGAACACTAACAGAGGTTACGGTTACTCAGGTACATTCACTGTGAACATGCGTCCTATCCAGGGGCTCTCTTTGATGGCTGCTTATACTCACACTGTATCTAAGGAGGTAACTGGTATGCCAGGTTCAAACGCTTCTTCAGTACTCAACTACATCGGTACTGTATACGGACCTAACGATCCAGGCGTACACAACTCAGAGTATGTGACTCCAGACCGTGTTATCGCTTCTATCACTCACAGCGACAACAGCAACAATCACTTCAGCCTTATCTATGAGGCTTGGAGAGGTGGTTCAAACTACTCTTACATGACTGCAAACGACATGAACGGTGACGGTTACAACTACGACCTCATCTACATCCCTACAGATGAGCAGGTTGCTAACGGTGAGTTCCGTTTCGTTTCACAGGATGATGCAACTCGTTTCATGGATTACGTTCACGCTGACAAGTACCTCAGCAAGAACCAGGGTAAGTACGCTGAGACTTACAGCGTTTACTCTCCATGGGTTCACAGAGTTGACTTCAGCTACAAGCACGACTTCAAGGTTAAGGCTGGCAAGTCTATGAACACTCTTCAGCTTTGCTTCGACGTTAAGAACGTTCTCAACCTCTTCAACTCTAACTGGGGTGTGTCAAAGTACATGAACCCAGCTCTCGGCGAGGGTCGTATCCTTAAGTATGAGGGTTATGACAAGGAGGGTTACGCAACATTCTCAACTCCTTCAGCTGTAAATCCAAACACAGAGGTTTGGAACAAGTCAATCGGTATCGGCCAGTGCTGGTATGCATCAGTTGGTATCAAGTATATGTTTAACTAATTTATATCAGGAATAATATGAAACTTAGAAATATTTTCACAGCTCTCACAGCTGCTGCCCTCGCTCTCGTGGGTTGCCAGCAGGAAGAGAAATTCCTTGATGAGGTTAAGGTATCGCAGTCAATGGTTGCCCTCTCTATTGAGGGTGGCTCTGCTGAGATCACTGTAACTGCTGCTGCTGAGTGGGAGTTCGCAGGTATTCCTGAATGGCTTACTGTAAGCCCTACAGCTGGTGGCGCTGGAGAGACTAAGGTTACTTTCTCTGCTGAGGCAGCTGAAGGAAATCAGGAGGCTCTTCTTAACCTCAACTGCGCTGGTGTTACTCAGATCGTAAACGTAATCCAGATGGCAGCTCCAGCAGAGGTTACTCTTTCAACTTGTGCTGAGGTAAACAACAACGGTGTTGACGGTAAGGTATACCGCGTTAAGGGTACTTGTACTTCTATCGCAAACACTCAGTATGGTAACTGGTATCTTACTGATGACACAGGTACTGTATACGTTTACGGAACACTCTACAACGGCGCTACACAGCAGTTCACAAAGCTCGGTCTCGAGGTTGGTGACATCGTAACAGTAGAGGGTCCAAGAAAGAACTACAACGGTACTATCGAGCTCGTTGACGTAACAGTTATCGAGATCGAGAAGTCTCTCATCAAGCTTGAGAAGGCAATCCCTGCAGAGCCGCTTCCACTTGAGGGTGGTGTTGCAACAGTTCTTCTCACTGTTAAGGAGGGTGACTTCTCTGTAGAGATCCCTGAGGATGCTGCATGGCTTACAGCAGGCGAGCCTACAAACGTAGGTGGTCTTACTTGCGTTGAGCTTACAGCTGCTGCAAACGAGGGTGGTGCTCGCAAGACTACAGTTACTTTCAAGACTACAGTCAAGGGTAAGGAGTATATCGCAATGGCTGACGTTGAGCAGCTCGGCGCTATCAAGGCTGTTACAGTAGCAGAGTTCCTTGAGGCAGCTGAGGGCACAGCTCTCTACGAGATTACAGGTATCGTGAAGAACATTGCTAACACTACTTACGGTAACTTCGACCTCGTAGATGCTACTGGTTCTGTATACGTATACGGTCTCACTGGCAACGGTGCAATCGGAAGCAACGACAAGACTTTCGCAAACCTTGGTATCAATGAGGGTGACGTAATCACAATCGTAGGTACAAGAGCTTCTTACAAGGAGACTCCACAGGTTGGTGGTACAGCTTACCTCAAGGAGCATGTAGTTGCTGCTCAGCCAGCTACAATCGCTGAGTTCCTCGCAGCTCCAGTCGCTTCTGACAAGTGGTACAAGCTTACTGCAACTATCGAGAGCATCGTTAAGGAGGAGTATGGTAACGTATACCTCACTGACGAGACTGGCCGCGTATACGCTTACGGTATTACTTCAAGCAAGGTGGCTAAGAATGATAAGTCATTCACTTCTCTCGGACTTGCAGCTGGTGACAAGATCACTATCGTAGGTACTCGCGCTCAGTACGCAAGCTCTTCTGTAGAGGATCAGAGAGAGCAGGTTGGTGGTCCAGCTTACTTCGTGACTAAGGTAGAGGCTGCTGAGTAATCAGCCCACAGACCATATAAATGACGGACGATTCGGAAACGGATCGTCCGTTTTTTATTATATTTGTGTACTATGAAAAAATTCGGAACATTCTTAGCGCTTTTTCTGTGTGTCCTGTGCATCTCCTGTGAACGTCCGGTGACGACGCCAGTGGAGACGCCGCAGCTGGAAGGTAGCTTTATAGAGGCTGTACCCGACACTGTGACATTCACAAATTCTCAGGTCATCTATTATGGAGGTGAAGGTAGGGATGAGATCTCTGACTGCTGGGTCATACAGCTGTATACGGACATGGAACTGGACGAGGTGGGAAATCCTATAGGTCCAGGAGTTGTGGCACAGTTGGTTCTCAACACAAAATTTAATGAGCAGCAGGGTGCGGACACTGATCTTCTTGCCGGAACCTATAGTGAAATGTCAAATTCCGGAGACATCAATCCCGGTAAATTCCTGAGCGGTTACATGGTTACTCTGGAACTCCCTGGAATGACTGTGGAAATGGCAGATGGTACTTTCTTTGCTCACATCGCAAGCGGATCAACAACAATGGATTATGATCTTCTGGACGAAGGCGTAGTGAGTGTGGAAAAGGGTAAAGACGGACAGTTCCATATTGAAGGCGTTCTGGTGGGAGGTAAATTCACAAAGAGATATTTCAACTGGTCAGGAACGATCGATCCAAAGGTGAATGTTCCTGAAGAGACTTCAAACAGCACGCTTAAGCAGAATCTCACCGACATCAAATTTGCACAATCTCAGCTTCAGGACAAAGGAGACTATTTTTATCTTAAAGATGAAACATACAGATGCCTTCTGCTGTATCTAGGTGAGGAAAGTGTGGACATGTCTTCATACAGACCTGCCGGAAATGGCGCTGTTCTAAGACTTGAGATCCTGGTGCCATGGAGTGTGGATTATAAGACAGACGGCATTCCGGAGGGGGCATATACGATGATTCCACGAAACATCGACACATCTATTGATAGGGACAAGATTGTGCCTGGAGCTGCAATCCCAGGCCTGCCGAATGTCTTTGCAGCATGGAAAGTGTCCGGTTCATGGTACTATGACCTGGTTGATGGTGTATGGGGAGAGACTTACGCCAGAATTGACAAGGGAACGATAACCGTGACAAATGATGCAGACGGCCTGCCGGTCGTGGAATATGACCTGGAAGACTGTCAGATCCCTTCAAGGAAGATTACAGGTCAGACATCATTGAAAGATTTGAAATTTATATAAGATATGAAAATGCGAACATTACTTAAAATAACCTCAGCCATCTTAGCTTTGGCTGTCATTTCCTGCGAAAAACCCCAGGTGGACCCGCAACAGCCTGGCACTGAGCATCCTGGCATCGAGCAGCCGACTCCAGAAGTGCCGGAAACTCCCGAGTTGCCGCAACTGGAAGTCAATACCTACGAGGTTGACGGAGAACGCAATCCATTCGGAAGCGTCGCTGTCAGCAACTTTGGCGAGTATGTCTGCATCGCAGCAACACCGGCTGAGGGTGTCGAGAACTTTGATGATGTCTTTGAGCAGGATGAATATTTCTATGTGGCAATTTCGCCTCTTTTGGTAGGACACGAGTTTGACATGATGCAGGAGGAGAAACTTTTCACAGTCATGAGCACCATGGATGGTGCCTTTCTTGAGTCAGTGGCTCCGTCGATGACAGAGGAGATAGTGTCAGGCACCTGTCTTTTTGACTATAAGGAGGGTGTTGCTGCAGTTGAGGCTCATATCGAGCTGGCTGATGGAACATATCTTTCTGTCAAGCTTTCGGCAGAGGAACCGGGCATCATTGTCAATGAGAACGTCTTCGCCATTGCCGGCAATCAGAAGCCTGTCCGCACTGCTTTCTGTCTTGTGGAGGATGGTGTCACAGCTCTTTATATTACGCCGGCCGGCATCGGCTATTTTGCTGATCTTGAGATCACCACCTATTATGCATATGTCATCCTCGACAGCAGCAAGTGCCATGGAAGGACACTTGGCGTGGAGGATCTGATCGCAGTAGGATATGCAGACAATTTCAATGAACTCATAGTTGACTCCCGTGAAGTCAAGACTACAGGTACAGTCAATGTTGTCTCCGATCCTGACGATCCGACCCATTATGTCGTGGCCATGAACCTTGATTTTGACGGAACATCTCTTGAGGTAAGCTTCGATGGCAAGACTCTAGATGCCAATGTTAAGGAAGTAATCGAAAGCAAATTCAAATACGAGGGTAAATCCTATGGCATCACCGGCGTCTCTCTTGGATATATGCCTGAAAAGGACGATGTGTATGCAGTGAGAGTTAAAACTGAAAGAAACGATGAGCTTCTCATCAGCCTTCCTGCTAAATTCCTGGACGGAAATGCGCACGGGTTCTCTCAGAGTGCAGATCTGTACATCGAGTATGACGGTGTTACATACAGCAAAGCCAACGGCTCAAGCGGCACGGTGACAGTCGGAGTCAATGATGGCATGATCACGATCAACGTGACCAACTATAAGAACCTGGAAATTATCTATGAAGGACCATATGAAGACCTGTTGTAAGGCTGTTCTTGTCTGTTTCATCGTGCTGATGACCGCTGTGAGCTGCGAGAAGGAAGTGGAGTCTTCTGCCATCGGCTCTGTGGTTGAAACGCCAGATGCGGACGAAGTGATAGGAACATATGAATATGACGGCAAGTCAAATCCTGTCAAGTCAGTCTCTTGTGTTGCTGATGATGCGCAGATATATTTCAAGCTTTCTCCGATAGCGGATCCGGAGCCTCAGACGACCTATGCAGTTGTCGGCATCAACGCTGCTCTTGAAGGAGTGGAAATCGACGTGGCACGCGCATGGCACAACGA
>JAFZEP010000097.1 GCA_017560625.1 Bacteroidales bacterium | reverse complement strand
TACTACCGAGCTGTCCACACCACCCGAGAGAGCGAGGAGCACCTTCTTGTCGCCTACCTGCTGACGGATAAGTTCTACCTGGTCAGCAACGAAGTTCTTCATGTTCCAGTTTGCCTCTGCCTTGCATGTGTCGAAGACGAATGACTTGATTGCAGTCTTGATGGCTTCTTCGTCGTTTCCGAACTGAGCAAGTTTAACTTCGCAGAGTGCCTTGTCATGGCCTGCAGCCATTACTGGGAAGCCTGCCTGGTAGATTTCGGGGAGAACATCGATCGCAACTCCGTCAATTACATTGTTAGGACCACCGTTGATGATGATACCCTTTACGTTAGGAAGAGCCTTGAGCTCTTCAGCTGTGATGTCGTGCGGGTGGATTTCGCTGTATACGCCCAACGCACGGACTGCTCTCGCTACCACTGTGTTCTCGTGGCTGCCGAGATCAAGAATTACGATCATGTCCTGTTTCATATACTTTAAGTTAAATTGTTTTTCTTCTGTTGTATTTGACTGTTACGTTGTTTGAGGCTGTGCAGGTATATGAAACCTACTACGTTACCCCTTTCCTAAATCATTTCCCTCGGGGAAAGGACTTACCATCGCTTAGCTCAAACAGTTAAATTGTTTTTCTTCTGTTGTATTTGACTGTCACGTTGTTTGAGGCTGTGCAGGTGTGTGTTGTATTTGACTGTTACGTTGTACAGTATCTAAGAGATACTTTCTTTTCTAGCCAACGTGCAAAAATAGAAAAAGATTGGAAAATATTTTATAAAAATAGCTACTTTTGCAAATCTTTTACGGCCGGGGTTCCGGTCGTGGTGTTTCGTGCACATTAAGTGCTTGTACGTGATTAATTATTAGCTTTATGCAGGATATAAGAAACATTGCGATCATCGCCCATGTCGACCATGGCAAGACAACTATCGTCGACAGGATGATCTATCAGGCACGCCAGCAGCGTGAGCAGGAGAAGCTGGGAGAGCTTATCCTCGACAACAACGACCTCGAAAGAGAAAGAGGTATCACAATTCTTGCAAAGAATGTATCAGTAGTGTATAAAGGTGTGAAGATCAACGTTATCGACACTCCTGGCCATAGCGACTTCGGTGGAGAGGTGGAGCGTGTACTCAACATGGCTGACGGCGTTATCCTTCTCGTGGACGCATTCGAGGGCTGTATGCCACAGACTCGTTTCGTGCTTCAGAAGGCAATCGAGATGGGCAAGAAGCCTGTCCTTGTGATCAACAAGGTGGACAAGCAGAACTGCCGTCCTGACGAGGTGCAGGAGGAAGTGTTCGACCTGATGTTCTCGCTTGGAGCGACAGAGGATCAGCTTGACTTCCGCACAATCTACGGCAGTGCAAAGCAGGGTTGGATGTCATATGACTGGAAACAGCCGACTGAGGACATCACAGCTCTCCTCGATACAATCCTCGAGGTGATTCCGGCTCCGCAGATCAACGAGGGAACACCTCAGATGCTTATCTCGTCACTTGAGTATTCTCCATACGTAGGCCGTATCGCTGTGGGACGTGTGACCCGTGGTTCGCTCAAGGCCGGTCAGAACATCACCCTCTGCAAGAGATACGACATCATGCAGAAGCAGAAGGTCAAGGAAATCATGATCTTCGACGGTCTCGGAAAGGCGAAGGTTGAGGAAGTTCAGTGCGGTGACATCTGTGCAGTCGTAGGTCTTGAGGGCTTCGAGATCGGTGACACAATCGCAGACTTCGAGAATCCTGAAGCACTTCCGCCAATCGAGGTGGACGAGCCTACAATGAGCATGCTCTTCTGCATCAACAACTCTCCGTTCTTCGGAAAGGAAGGTAAGTTCGTCACTTCAAGACATCTCAAGGAGCGTCTTGACAAGGAGCTTGAGAAGAACCTTGCGCTTCGTGTGAAGCCAGGTCCGAATGCGGATTCATTCATAGTTTACGGCCGTGGTGTCCTTCATCTCTCTGTGCTCATCGAGACAATGCGTCGCGAGGGCTTCGAGCTTCAGGTGGGACAGCCTAAGGTTCTCGACAAGGTGATTGGCGGACAGCGCTGCGAGCCTATCGAGATGCTTACTATCGATGTTCCTGAGGAATTCGTAGGAAGATGTATCGAGATGGCAACCCGTAGAAAGGGTGCCCTCATCCAGATGGAAGGCAGGGGAGACAGGACTCACCTCGAGTTCGACATCCCGTCACGCGGACTCATGGGACTGAGAAGTAACCTTCTCACTGCAACCCAGGGTGAGGCAGTGGTAGCTCACCGTCTCAAGGGCTATGAGCCATACAAGGGTGACATCGAGCGCCGTAACAACGGATCTCTCGTTTCACTTGAGACAGGAGTATCTGTTGCATACTCTATGGACAAGCTCCAGGACCGTGGACGTTTCTTCATCGAGCCAGGTGTTGACGTTTACGAGGGACAGGTGATCGGAGAGCACACTCGTGAGCGCGATCTCACAATCAACATCTGCAAGACAAAGAAGCTTACAAACATGCGTGCATCCGGCAGCGACGACAAGGTGATGCTTCCGCCGCCTGTAGTTTTCTCGCTTGAGGAGGCACTTGAATATATTCAGGAGGATGAACTTGTTGAGGTGACACCTAAGTCAATGAGACTCAGGAAGATAATCCTTAATGAAATCGAGAGGAAGAGAAAATCTTCGGATTTCGATTGCTAATAATAAAAGTTTTTGTTACCTTTGCGGGCTCAAATCTATTTACGGGTCGCTATGAACGATAAATTTATCATACCTTTAAATGGATTGGCTGCTGGAAAAAATGAGTTTTTCTGGCAGGCAGACAGAGAGTTCTTCAATAGTTTTGAAAACGCGGAAATCCTTGATGCACAGCTGGATACAGATGTGATAGTCGAGAAGTCAGGACGCTACATCGGAGTTGACTGCGATGTGAGGGGAACAGTTACAGTGGAGTGTGACAGGTGCCTTGACGAGCTTGATATGCCGGTAGATGTGGAGATAAGACTCAGCGTCAAATATGGCATGGAGGAAAATTCGGAAGAGCCGCAGCCGGGAGAAAGAGAAGTGATCTTCATTCCAGACACTGATGCGGAGTTTGACATGAGCCAGATAATCTATGATTATGTGTGCCTCTCGCTTCCGATGCAGCGCGTTCATGATGAGGGTGAGTGCAACCCTGAAGCCATGAAGTATTATGGCTGTCCTATAGAAATCGAGGTTTCTGAGGATGAGGATGTTGCAAATCCTTTCGCGACATTGAAGGATCTCTTTAAGTGATTATTAATAATTAAAAAAATATTTAGAAATGGCACATCCAAAACACAAAGTCTCTAAGCAGAGACGTGACAAGAGAAGAACACACGATGTAGCTGTAGTTCCTACACTTGCTACTTGTTCAAACTGCGGTGCAACTATCATGTACCACAGAGTATGCCCAGAGTGCGGCTACTACAGAGGTCGTCAGATTATTGAAAAGAAAGCTGAGTAATTCAGCTTTTTTTTCTATTCCCAAAATTTAGTTTTGGGAAACTGATCTCCCCGGCCCTGTAGTTCAACGGATAGAATGGAAGTTTCCTAAACTTTAGATAGCAGTTCGATTCTGCTCGGGGCTACAAGAAAAGTCAGGCATCGCCTGACTTTTCTTTTTTTATGTTGCCCAACCCCTAAATCCCCTTCCTCGGAAGGGGACTTTGACTTACCGGTCAATATCTATTACCTTTGGTAATAAGTAAATATTTTATACCTTTGTATGCTTGACAATTGTTTTACAAAGAAAAATAAAATATCATGAAAAAGGTAATTGCAACACCAGATGCGCCTAAGGCGGTAGGCCCTTACTCACAGGCGATTGAAGTAAATGGAACTCTCTACATTTCAGGTCAGATCCCTGTAAATCCTGCTGACGGACAGGTTCAGACAGAGATTACAGCTGCTGCTCACCAGTCGCTCAAGAACATCGGTGCCATCCTTAAGGAGGCAGGCATGACTTATGACAACGTTGTGAAGACAACAGTCCTTCTTGCTGACATCGCTGATTTCAAGGCTGTAAACGAGGTTTATGCCGAGTACTTCACAGGCGACAAGCCAGCACGTGCATGCTACCAGGCAGCTGCTCTCCCTCTAGGTGTAAAGGTGGAGATCGAGGCAATCGCTGTAAAATAATCAATGAGCAGAAAGCCACTGATATTCTGCTTGTCAGCTATAGCTGCCATAGCCGTTCTGGCTGTGGCGGCTCTGGCGTTTTATAATCGTGGCAAAGCTCCCGAGGTTCCGGCTCAGGAGCGTTATAGCCTGGCCTATGCTGTGCCGTCGAATGCTGTGATGGTGTGCTTCCTGACAGATGCTTCCGCGATCTCGTCGTCAGCCCTTTCTACATTTGAATTCCACGGTGCGTTGGACGGCTTCCTCAGATCCGGCAATGCCGGCTCTTTAGGGATGTCGCCTATGGCCATATCTATGCATTATTCCGGAAGGCTTACACCGCTTTATGTGTTTGATGCCGGCACTGCAGATGTGGCTTCTCCGGAGGTGGAGGCCTTGATCAGATTTGCCAAAGAACACAAATACAATGCGGAGTTCGTAAACTGTTCCGATCTGACTAAGTCTGGTCCGTTGGCGTCCCGCTCTGTCGTTCTTGTCGCACAGACAAAGGCGCAGCTGAGCATCGCCAAGAGCCATCTGAAGGAGGGCCGCTCGGTAATGGATGCTGTGGGATTTGCAAGAGCAGCCCAGTCGGCTCCGGCCAATGTGCTCTTCATCTCGTACGACCAGGCAAAGGTCCTTTATGAAAAGGCAGTTCTGAGGTCGTTCTATAAAGACCGCTTCTTGAAAGACGCATCCTCAGAGTATTCTGATGCGGCTTCATTCTTTCATAAAATGGCACAGTGGGGCGCAGTCTCTCTGGAAAACGAATTCTCGTTCGATGCAGCCCACACATTTGACGGTGATTCAGACTTCATGTCTGTCATGAGCCATGGCTCTCCGTCACAGTCGCAGGTTTCTGCAATGCTCCCTAACTATACCCGTTTTGCCCTGACTCTTCCGATGGCGGATGACGATGTCTACATCGAGGCGTATTCCGCATTCCGCGAGTCGGCAAAGAAGAAAGCTGCCACCCATGGCAAGCTTATGGGTAAGCTCGGCGTGACTGAGGTCGCTACGGCTGCATTCGAGTGTGCAGGTAAGCTTGAGTGGGTGAATCTCGTCAAGATGGCGCGCACCGACACTATGCTTTTGAGGGGCACAGGCGAAAAAGCCTTCTCAAATGAGCCGAAGTTATATCCTTATGCATTTGCGGGAAGTATAGCATCGGCATATGGAAAATACTTCAGACTGAAAGACGAGTCGCATTTTACATGCATGGACGGCTGGCTCATAACCGGCAGCCGTACAGCTGTGGAGGAGTATGTGAGCGGTATGGCGTTGGCATATGACCTCAAGACATATATGGAAGATGCTCAGTCTGATGACCTCTTTGCTCAGAAGGGAAGTTCATGCGTGGTCTATGCGGACTTTCCAAAGGGTGACAAGTGGCTTGAAAGCCTGTTGGGCACCGAACTGTGCGAAGTTTATTACTCTCTCAAGGGGGATGCCGAGTATGCTCCTTTAGTGATGCGAGTCTACGCCAAAGGACAGGCTGTGCGCACGGATTTTGCGTGCCCGCATCTGACTCATGTCAGATCGCGTGCTCCGAAGTTTGACCGAGATACCGTGGTTGCTGTTCCGGCAGGACCATTCAAGGTGATGAACTCCGGCACAGGACGCACAAACCTCTTTTACCAGAGAAAGAATGGTGCCATCTCCCTAAAGGAGGAAGACGGCAGGGGAATATGGGGCATCCCGTTCAAGAAGACAATCTGCGGAACTGCCCACAACATCGACTATCATGCAAACGGCAACCTTCAGATCCTCTTCGGTGCCGGCAGCGGAATCTATCTGATCGACAGGTCAGGAAGGTACGTGGGCGGTTTCCCGGTAGATCTTGGAAAGGAAATCCTTCTGGGTCCGGATGTGTATGATTTCAATGGAGACAACACCTACACAGTGATGGTGCTCCATAAAGACAAGACATTGGAAATGTACGATCTCAAAGGCAGAAAGCCAGAACAGTGGAAGGGAATCAAGGCTCCTGAAAAGAATACGATCAAGAGTCTTCCCGAACTGCTTTCTGTGGGAGATGTAAAAGTCTGGGTGGTGCGTACGTCCATGCAGACTCTGATATATCCGTTTGAGGGTGGAGACCCTATCAGTTCATTCACAGGCGACAAGATGTTCCTTCCTACGGCTCAGATGACTGTGAAGAACTCCAGCATTGTGGAAGCAGTGTGCTATGACGGAAAGACACGTACGGTAAAGATAAAATAGAGTGTACTTTAAATTGAATATTATGGAATTTAGATCTGTAAACAAGATTTTTGAAGAGGCGTTCAAGAAGAACTGGCTTCGTCCTGCGATCTCGAATTATCAGGGTGAAACACTTCACTTCCGCGATCTCGCAAGACGCATCGAGAAGCTCCACATCATCTTTGAGGAGTGTGGACTCCAGAAGGGCGACAAGGTGGCGATCTGTTCTAGAAACCAGGCAAACTGGGCTGTCGTGTTCCTTTCGACAATGACATACGGTGCTGTGCCGGTGCCGCTTCTTCATGAGTTCAAGTCTGCAAACATCCACCATCTTGTGAACCATTCAGAGGCAAAGGTGCTGTTTGTCGACGAGGTCATCTGGGAGGGACTTTCAGAGTCCGAGATGCCTGATCTTCATGCGATCATTCAGGTTAATACATTCAAGGTTCTCTATGCTGCGGATCCAAAGATCTATGAAGCAAAGGTCCACCTCAATGAACTTTTCGGAAAGAGATATCCGGAAGCGTTCGAGGCTCACATGATCAATTACTATGAGGATTCGGCTGACGAGCTTGCAATCATCAACTATACATCAGGAACTTCTGGCTTCTCAAAGGGTGTAATGATCCCTTACCGTGCTGTGTGGTCGAACCTGATGTTCGGAGCGAAGGTGCTTCCGCAGCTAGGACCAACATCAAGAGTGGTGTCGATGCTTCCTTGCGCCCATATGTATGGTCTCATGTTCGAGGTTCTTTATCAGCTTTCTGTAGGATGCCATGTGCATTTCCTTTCACGCCTTCCGAGTCCTAAGATCATCATGCAGGCACTTGCTGAGGTGAAGCCAAACGTGGTCATTGCGGTTCCGCTTGTGATCGAAAAGATCTACAAGACCAAGGTTAAGCCAGTTCTAGAGAAGGAGGGCATCAAGTTCCTCATGAAGCTTCCTTTCCTCAATCAGGTGGTGCTTGATAAGGTGAAGGCTGAACTTGTAAATGCATTCGGCGGCGAGTTCTATGAGGTCATCATCGGAGGAGCGGCATTCAATAAGGAAGTAGAGGCCTTCTTCAAGAAGATGAACTTCCCATTCACAGTCGGCTATGGTATGACCGAGTGTGCGCCTATCATCACATATGATGACTGGAAGGAGGAGAAACTCTATTCATGCGGAAAGGCTGCTCCAAACATGGAGGTGCGCATCGCTTCTGCAAACCCTGCTGAGATTCCTGGTGAGATCCAGGTCAGAGGTGCCAACGTGTTCCTTGGCTATTTCAAGAACGAAGAGGCTACTGCTGAGGTATTTACAGAGGACGGATGGTTCCGCACAGGTGACATGGGTATTCTCGATGAGGATGGAAGTCTGTTCATCAAGGGTCGTACAAAGTGCATGATCCTCGGACCAAGCGGCCAGAACATCTATCCAGAGGAGGTGGAGACTCTTCTCAACAGCCAGCCATACGTGGTTGACTCTCTCGTTATCGAAGACGACGGCGGTCTCACTGCGCTCATCTATCCGGACTTCCATCAGGGAGCAAAGGACGGCATGAACCAGGATGCATTTGTAAAATATCTGGAAGGCATGCTTTCAGAGTGGAACTCTATCCTTCCAAACTACGCTCGCCTCAAGAAGGTTGAGGTGATGTCAGAGGACTTCGAGAGAACACCTAAAAAGAGTATTAAGCGTTATCTCTACCAGAGATAATGCGATGCCCACAGCTTGCTGAGGGCTAAATAATTATTTATGGAAAAATTTGACCAGAGCTACATTGAAATGGCAGGAGTATGGGCTCAGAACTCATACTGCAAGCGTCGTCAGGTGGGCGCGCTTCTTGTCAAGGACAGAATGATAATCTCGGACGGGTACAACGGTACCCCGTCCGGGTTTGAAAATATCTGTGAGGATGAGAACGGTGTGACAAAACCGTATGTGCTTCATGCAGAGGCAAATGCCATATCCAAGGTGGCCCAGTCTGGAAACAGCAGCAAGGATGCGACTTTGTATGTTACCGCATCTCCATGTCTGGAGTGCGCAAAACTGATCATTCAGGCTGGTATCAAGAGGGTAGTGTACAGAGATTCGTATCGTCTGACAGACGGCATTGATCTTCTTCGCAGGGCTGGAATAGAAGTTGAACAGGTAGAGTAAGATTATTATATAATATAGATGAAGAATTCACAGTACAGTATTGCTATTGCGCTTTTTGGCGTTGTGATCGGTGTGCTTGCGACTTTGCTCGTGACCAGGCCGAAGAAGGAGGTCGTGAAGTTTGACGGAGACTACAATCAGTGGCGCAAACTCAATCTTGTCCTTCAGCAGATAGAGAGGAACTATGTCGACACCATCGACCAGAAGAAGATGACCGATGCGGCTGTGGTCGCAGCGCTTGAGGAGCTTGATCCCCATTCGATCTATCTTCCGCCGGTGGAGCTTGACGAGGCTGAGACAGAGCTGTCGGGCAACTTCGAGGGCATCGGCATCACATTCAACGTTCCAAGCGACACTGCCATTGTCTTGAGCGTCGTGCCGGGAGGTCCGTCTGAGAAGGCCGGCCTTGCAGCCGGTGACAGGATCCTCAAGGTGGATGACAGGGTCATCGCCGGCACAAAGACTCCTCAGGATTCCATGGTAAGATACATGAAGGGTCGTGCAGGAACTAAAGTCGGCATCCTTATCAGCCGCGATGGAGAGGAGACGCTCTTCAGCATTACCCGCGACAAGATCCCTATGCATAGCGTGGATGCTTCATTCATGCTCGATGAGACTACAGGTTATGTGAAACTTGCCAAGTTTGCACGTACAACCTACAAGGAAGTCTTCTCGGCAGCGCAGACGCTTATGGGTAAGGGAATGCAGCATCTTGTGTTTGACCTCAGAGGCAACAGCGGTGGCTACTTCGACCAAGCCTTGCTGATTTCCAACGAATTCCTTCCTAAGGGTGCTGGTATCGTCTACATGGAGGGACTCAACAGAAGAAGGGAACAGTACGATGCCGACGGTTCCGGCAAAATGCAGGATCTGAAGCTCACTGTGCTTATTGATGAGACAAGTGCATCGTCAAGCGAGATCGTTGCAGGAGCCATCCAGGATAACGACAGGGGTACAGTCATAGGCAGACGATCATACGGAAAGGGCCTTGTGCAGGAGCCTGTATATTTCTCGGATGGATCAGGTATCCGTCTTACAGTTGCCCGCTTCCACACTCCTTCTGGCCGCTGCATCCAGAAGCCGTACAGCAAAGACAAGGAGTACATGTACGACATTCTCGACCGCTATGCACATGGCGAAATGGTCTCTGCAGACAGCATGAAAGTCGATACATCTTCGGTCTACTATACCGTAAATGGCCGAAAGGTGTATGGCGGCGGTGGAATCATCCCTGACATCTTCGTGCCGATGGACACTACGAGAGCCACAAACTTCTACGTGCAGTGCAACAGAAAGGCGACTACGATGCGTTTTGCTTCATCAATGTTTGACAAGTACAAAGGTGCACTGTCTGCAATAGAGGATTTCAGTGAGCTGGATCGTTATCTTGAGTCGATCGCTATCGAAGATCAGTTTGTCAGATATGCTGCACAGGTGGACAAGATAAAGGCCGCTCCAGGAGAGTGGGAGGAGTCAAGAGTATATATGATGCCTCAGATCAAGGGCCTTGTCGGCCGCTTCTCTAAACTTGGTGAAGAGGCTTTCTACAAATTCTACCTTCCTTTGGATGACGGAATCCAGGCAGCGCTAAAAGAATAGCATATTATTAAAAAGAATCGAGCCCATAGGGCTCGATTCTTTTATATATTATATGTAGGACTCGATTCTTTTGCAGATGAGCGTTGCGGATGTAACTGATACTACTTCCACCTCGCAGTAGTCTCCTGCTTTCTCGCCTTTTGAAGGGAAGACGCACATCTTGTTGTTGCTTGCCCTTCCGCAGAGTTCTGCAGGATTTTTCTTTGAAGGGCCTTCCACGAGCACCTTCACTGTTTTGCCGATCTCCTTCTCGTTGCTCTTGAGGCTCATCTTTCCCTGAAGCTCGATGATCTCGTTGAGGCGCTTTGTCTTGACCTCGTATGGGATGTCGTCCGGATACTTCTTTGAAGCCAGTGTTCCCGGACGCTCGGAGTAGGCGAACATGAAGGCTGAGTCGAATACTACTTTCTCCATGAGAGTGAGGGTGTCTTGGTGGTCCTGCTCTGTCTCTCCGCTGAATCCAGCGATCACGTCTGTTGTGATGCCGCAGTCTGGAATCACGCTGCGGATCTTTGCCACTCTTTCAAGGTACCACTCTCTGTTGTATTTGCGTCTCATCTTTTCAAGCATGATGCTGCTTCCCGACTGCACAGGGAGGTGGATGTGGCGGCAGATGTTGCCGTACATGGCCATTGTGTAGATCACCTCGTCGCTGATGTCCTTAGGATGCGATGTCGAGAATCGTACGCGGAGATCCGGACTGATCTTGGCAACCATCTCCAGGAGCTGAGCGAAGTTTGTGCTGTGCTTGCCTGTCTCCTTGTCGATCCAATGGTATGAGTCCACGTTCTGTCCGAGGAGAGTCACTTCCTTGTAGCCTCTGCTCCAAAGGTCTTTCGCTTCGTTCACGATTGTGAATGGATCACGGCTTCTCTCGGCTCCGCGAGTGTAAGGCACTACACAGTATGAGCAAACGTTGTTGCATCCGCGCATAATGGAGATGAAAGCAGACACGCCGTTCTTGTCCATTCTGACAGGCTTGATGTCGGCGTAAGTCTCCTCATGTGAAAGGAGCACGTTGATCTGCGGTCTTTCCGGTGCGATTGCGCGAAGGAGTGAAGGAAGAGATCTGTAGGAGTCCGGGCCTGCAACAAGGTCTACCTTGGTCAGGAGCTTCTCTTTGAGACGCTCTGCCATGCAGCCGAGGATGCCGATGATCACCTCGGGTCTTGTCCTCTTCTGAAGTCTGAACTGGTCAATTCTTCCCCAGATCCTCTGCTCCGCATTGTCGCGGATCGAACATGTGTTTGCCAGAATGAGCGTCGCTTCCTCGATGTTTTCTGTAAGGCTGTAGCCTTCATCCTGAAGAATTGAAAGCACGACTTCGCTGTCGTTCACATTCATCTGGCATCCGTATGTCTCTATATATACCTTCTTTTCCATCATCTTTCTATGTCTTTTCTACAAGAACGCAAAGATAGGATTTTTAAACGAATATCTCTATCTTTGCATAATTGGAAATCTTTTAAATAAGCAAAAAATGAGAAGACTGGCAGTCCTTCTGCTCGCTGTTCTGCTTGCATGCTCTACCGGATGCAACAAGTTCAGCAAGATCAAGGTCAATGAAGTTGAGATTGTAAAAGTGACACCTCATGGTCTGAGAGGAATCGACATAGATCTAGGGGTGGAGGTGGATAATCCGGCTCCTTGGCTGAAAATTTCAGATGTTGAGGTCGTGGTGAGGTATTGTGGCAAGGTTCTTGGTAAGGTGACCGTCGACCCTTTCATATTGAAGGCCCGGAAAGTAGAACGTTACGACATCAAGGCAAGGATGTCATTGGACCCGAGCGTGTCGTTATACGAAGTGCTTATGTATTTAAGCAAGGATTTTTCCCAGAACGGCATCTTGGACATGACTGCCAAAGGCTCATTGAAAGGCGGGCTTTCCAAGACTATAACAGAGAAGGATGTACCTTTGAAGAAACTTATGGAATATGCAGAATAAGAACCTGATATTTACTTTGATAGCTTTTGTTGCGCTTTTTTGGGGCTCGGCAAAGGCGTCTGCTCAGGAGCTTGATCTTGAGTTTGGACAGGAGCTTGAGCCGGAGATTGAACTCGAACTTGTGGTTCCTGAAGGTTACGAATTGGCGGATTCGCTGGTATATGTAAGAGTTGTCGACATAGATTCGACATATGTCGGAGTCAATATCTTCGAAGCAGGTGTTACGCAGTCGGAAGCGCTTGCTTCTTCTATGATGCACCATCTGGAGGCAAATCCTGAGCGTACCATCAGCGGCTATAGAGTCAGGATATTCTTCGACAACAAGCAGAGTGCAAGAGTCGAGTCGGAGAAGACACTCAAGAAATTCGAGTCTATGTTCCACGATGTCTTTGCATACAGGACCTACAACAATCCTTATTTCAAGGTGACAGTGGGAGACTGCAGGACAAAGTCGGAGGCTATGGCTCTTCTGGGAAGAATCAAGAAGGTGTTCCCGAGTGCCTTTGTGGTGAAGGAAAACATCACTTTCCCTCCTGTAGATAAGAATAATGTATACAGAATAGATACAGTCAAAGTGCTGCGTCCTGTGATCCCGCAGTTGTAATTTAAAATCAAGTAGTGTATGTTGAAGCAAGGGTTAGAGCTCAAGCAGACTCAGAAGCTGTCTCCTCTTCAGATCCAGACTATCAAGCTTATCGAGCTTCCGATCCAGGAGCTGGAGCAGCGTGTGCGCAAGGAACTGGAAGAGAATCCGGTGCTGGATGAGGATCTGCCAAAGGAGAAGGAGGACGAGGGAGAAACTCCAAGAGAAGTGTCTCTCTCCGAGTACAAGGAGGATGACGCCATTCCTAGCTACAGACTGAGGACGGACAATTATTCAAAGGAAGAGCGTCCGCAGTACAGCACTTTTTCAGTTAAGGAAAGCTTTACGCAGAGCCTGCAGGAGCAGCTTGGCTACCGTCAGCTGACAGAGCATCAGTATGCTGTGGCGTCGTTTCTTATCGGAAGCCTTGATGATGACGGTTATCTTCGCAGAGGTCTTGACAATATAGTGGACGACTTGTCGTTCCGAGCAAACATCGAGACCACAGAGGAGGAACTCCTTGAAATGCTCAAGGTCATCCAGGAGTTTGAGCCTGCCGGTGTCGGCGCAAGAGATCTGAGGGAGTGTCTGCTTATCCAGATCAGGAATTTCAAGAAGACCCCTGATGTGGAGGTCGCAGTGAAGATTCTCAAGAATCATTTCCATGAGTTTACCAGCAAGCATTATCAGAAGATAATGACGCGCATGAACATAACTGAAGACCAGTTGAGGGGAGCGATTTCGAAGATTCTCAAGCTGAACCCTTCTCCCGGTGGACAGATCGATGACTCATATTCCGATCAGGCTCAGCAGATTGTACCGGACTTCGTCCTTGAATATCAGGACGGTGAACTCAAGCTTTCGATGCCTCGCTTCTCGATCCCGGAGCTTAGGGTTAACAGAAAGTATGCAGAACTCCTGATGGATGCAGCGAACTCTTCGGAGCGCGAAAAGAAGGAGGCTGCGGCATTCGTAAAGAAGAAGCTTGATTCGGCAAAATGGTTTGTCGAAGCCATCAAGCAGCGTCACAACACATTGTCCAGCACGATGCAGGCTATAGTGGACTACCAGAGAGACTATTTCATTGATGGTGACGAGGCTCATCTCAAGCCTATGGTCCTTAAGGATATTGCAGAGAAGACAGGATATGACATTTCGACCATCTCAAGAGTGGTCAACAGCAAATACATCGAGACTCACTTCGGTATCTACTCTTTGAAGTATTTCTTCTCGGAGGGTCTTGAGAACCAGGACGGAGAAGAGGTTTCTACACGCGAGCTCAAGAAGGCGCTTCTTGAATGTGTCGAGTCGGAAGACAAGCACAAGCCTCTCACTGATGACGAGCTTGTTGTGAAGATGACAGAAAAAGGCTACAAGGTGGCACGTAGAACCATCGCAAAGTATCGTGATCAGTTGGGTATTCCTAAGGCACGTCTGCGTAAGGAGATCTAGTTCTGTTAAAGAAAAAGAAAAAAATATAAAAAAAAGAAAAATCTTAACCGCTTTCACCACATAAAAAAGGTGAAAGCGGTTTTCTTGCATACATTTGCCGGTATGAAGATAAAGGATTTGTGTGCGGAGGAACGTCCGCGTGAAAAGATGCTCTCGCGTGGCGTGGGGGCTCTTACAGGAGCAGAACTGCTTGCCATATTGATAAGGACAGGGACGGGAGGCCGTAATGCTGTCGATGTTGCGCGCGATCTTCTGAAGTCGTGCGGTGAGAGGCTAGGCGAAGTTGCGTCGTTGTCTTTGGAGAGGTTGTGTCAAGTCAACGGGATAGGGCCGGGGAAGGCTGTGGCAATCGCTGCGGCGTTTGAACTTGGCCGGCGGGCAGCTCTGGAGGCAGGGGTCGGGGAGTGCGTGAGGATTGATTCGCCTGCCAAGGTCTACAGGATAATGCTGCCTCTGATGAGGGATCTTGACCATGAGGAGTGCTGGGCGCTGTTTCTGAACAAAAGCAACGGATTGATTGCGAAGGAGATGATGACAACAGGAGGGCAGGACTTCACTCTTCTGGACAAGCGTATGGTGGTGCGCAGAGCTCTGGAACATAAGGCCTCGGCTATGATACTCGTGCATAATCATCCTTCCGGGAATCCTTACCCTAGCATTGAGGACATCAATCAGACCAAAGATCTGCATCGGGCGTTTTCGTCATGCGGACTGCAGTTGCTGGACCATGTGATTGTGGCAGGTGCCAGCTGTTACAGTTTTTCGGATGAAAGGGTTGTGAAATGATGCTCCAAATGGATGTTGACGTGGCGAAAATTTTGTATATTTGAAGACTCACATTAAAACTACGCCAATATGAAAGTCGTCAATCTAGGAGAGAACAATTCCATACTGAATAAGTTTGTGGCACAGATGCGTGACAGGGATGTCCAGAAGGACAGCATGCGTTTCCGTCGAAACCTTGAGCGCGTGGGAGAAATCTTCGCTTATGAGATAAGCAAGACCATGAAGGTCACTGAAAAGTCTGTGGTGACACCTCTCGGAATTGCCAATGTGCCGGTATGTGATGAGAAGGTTGTGCTGGCGACTATCCTCAGGGCCGGTCTTCCGCTCCATCAGGGACTGCTCAACTACTTTGATGATGCTCAGAATGCATTCGTGGCTACATACAGAAAGTATCACAAGGGAGAAGACTTCCATATCGATGTAGAGTATGCAAACTTCCCGGACCTAACAGGCAAGACGCTCATTCTTGCAGACACAATGCTGGCGACAGGATCGTCTTTGGAAGTGACCTATAAGAAACTGTGTGAGAATGTACAGCCATATCACACCCATCTTGTCTGTCCGATTGCGAGTGCATATGCTGTGGAGTATCTGCAGAAACATCTTCTTGAGGAGAATGTGACTCTCTGGGTGGCTGCCATCGATGAGGAGCTGACAAGCCGTTCTTACATTGTGCCGGGCCTTGGTGATGCCGGTGACCTGGCTTTTGGGTTGAAGAAATAATACAAACGAAGGAGAGCGATTTCAGATGAAATCGCTCTCCTTCGTTTGAAATCTCTCTTGTTGGTAAATAAAAAAGAGACTTCGATGAAGTCTCTTTAGGGTGCCCAGTGGGATTCGAACCCACGACATTCAGAACCACAATCTGACGCTCTAACCAACTGAACTATGGGCACCATGTTGGATTAAGGACTGCAAAGATACGTAAAAATTTTTATCCTGCAATAT
>JAFZEP010000096.1 GCA_017560625.1 Bacteroidales bacterium | reverse complement strand
ACCGTGAGGAGAAGAAGATGTCTCTTGGTCTTAAGCAGCTCGTTGCTAACCCATGGGAGAACATCCGTGAGAAGTATGCTGTTGGTTCAAAGCACAACGCAACTGTTCGCAATATCACTAACTTCGGCGTATTCGCTGAGCTCGAGGAGGGTATCGAGGGTCTTATCCACATCAGCGACCTCTCTTGGAACAAGATCAAGCATCCATCAGAGCTCGTAGCAGCTGGTGAGGCTATCGAGGTTGTTATCCTTGACTTCGATGAGGAGAACCACAAGCTTTCACTCGGCCACAAGCAGCTCCTTCCTAACCCATGGGATGAGATCGAGGCTAAGTACGCTGTTGGTACAGTAGTAGAGGCTAAGGTTGCTTCTGTAAACGAGAAGGGTGCTGTTGTTGAGCTCGAGGGCGACATCGACGCATTCTGCTTCAACCGTGAGCTCGCTAAGGAGGACGGCACAATGCCAGTAGCAGGCGAGACTCTTGCTTTCAAGGTTACTGAGCTTAAGAGAAGCGCTAAGAAGGCTACTCTTTCACACGCTAAGACTTACGCTGCAGCAGTAGAGGAGAGAGCACAGAAGGCAGCAGCTGAGGCTGACAACACTAAGAAGGCTGTCAAGAAGATCAACGCAAACGTTGAGAAGACCACTCTCGGTGACATCGACGTTCTCGCAGCTCTTAAGGACCAGCTCTCTAAGTAATCATGAACTTCACTCTTAATGTCTTGGGCACAGCTTCGGCTCTGCCCACGACAGAAAGATATCCAAGCGCCCAAGTACTTAATGTACGTGGGCGTTTGTTTATGATAGACTGCGGAGAAGGTGCGCAGATACAGCTTCGCAAGTCCGGTGTCTCGTTTCTGAGGATAGAGCACATCTGCCTGAGCCACATTCATGGAGACCATATCTTCGGACTGTTCGGTCTGCTCTCGACTATGGCTATGCTCGGACGTACTGCACCTATAAATATATATGCTCCAAAGTCTTTTGCACCGATTCTGGAATTCTTCAAGACCAGATTCGGCGAGGGCATCCTCTATGACATCAACTATGTCGTTCTTGAAATGACCTCTCCTGAGGTTGTCTATGAAAACAGGAATGTTGAACTTCTGGCTTTTCCGTTGAATCATAGGGTGGAGACTTTCGGATATATCATCCGTGAGAAGATGCCTCAGTTCAATGTGCATAAGGATGCCATTGCCAAGTATGACCTGACACTTTCGGAGATAGGAACCCTGAAGAGGGGAGAGGACGTTGTGCGCGAAGACATGGTCATTGCCAATTCTGAGGCAGCATACAGGCCGTATAATCCACGCAGTTATGCGTACTGCAGCGACACTGCGCCGTTTCCTGAACTGGCTCAGTGGGTAAAGGGTGTGTCGGTGCTGTATCATGAGGCGACTTTCCCGGCTGAGATGTCGGAAATGGCTGCGAAGACCTTCCATTCCACTACGCTTGATGCGGCAAACTGTGCAAAAGAGGCCGGTGCAGGCCGTCTGCTGGTAGGCCATTATTCCTCAAGGTATCCTTCGGTGGACTTCTATCTGGACGAGCTGCGTTCAGTCTTTCCGGAGTCCTATCTGACCAGGGACATGGATGTGGTCGAGATTTCATTTGAATGATTTTATTTGTAACTTCGCAGGATTTCTAAATCTTGAAAATATGAAGAGAATACTCTTTTTCCTGATATTTGTCCTGACTTCCTTCACATTGGCCGCTCAGACTCAGCAGCAGAAGACGCTTGCTGAAGCATACCTTCAGAAGTATGCTTCCCTCGCTGTCAAGGAAATGCAGCGTAGCGGCGTGCCTGCCAGCATTACGCTTGCGCAAGGAATGCTGGAGTCCAGCTATGGCAATTCTGAGCTTGCTGTGAAGGCCAATAACCATTTCGGCATTCAGTGCCATGGTGATTGGACGGGCAAAAGTTATGAGCATATGGATGCCGGCGAACTACGCCAGTTCCGCAAGTACAGCTCTGTGTTGGAGTCTTATGCGGATCATTCGGATTTTCTGGCGAATAGGTCGAGATACAGCGCCCTTTTCGAACTGGACCGCACCGATTACAAGGCATGGGCAAATGGTCTGAAACAGGCCGGCTATGCGGAGGATCCGGATTACGCAGCCAAGCTTATCAGGATGATAGAGCTGTTCGGACTCTACGAGTACGACAGTGCTGATGTCTCTATGGCAGAATCACTTGAACAGCCTGTGAAAGAGCCTGTGAAAGAGCCACTGAGAGAGGCTAAGCGTCATCATAAGACCAACGGTTATGCTCTTGCACGCGAAACATATTCGAACAATGGTGTACAGTTCATCTATGCATATGCAGGCGAAAAGTATTCTGACATCGCTCGTCGCTATGGCCTCTTCCTGAAGGAGGTGCTCTCGTTCAACGATGTGGCTGCCGATTGCGAGGTTCCTTGCGATGCTGTGGTATATCTCCAGGCAAAGAAAAACAAGGCTGCAAAGGGATGTGATCAGTACGTTGTAGAGGAAGGCATGGGCATGCGTGAAATCTCACAGAAATTTGCCGTCAAGCTCAAGAAGCTGTACCGCATGAATTCTGTCGACGAAGGATATGTACCACAGGTAGGTGAGACCATTAAATTGAGATAGTATGGCAAAGACAAACACAAATAAGGGCGAGGAAAAGAAAGGAAGCGGAAAGAAAGGTGCAGGGAAGAAGGGCACAGGAAAGAAGGGTTCGGCAAAGAAGAAGTCAACTGCCAGGAAAACGATTTTCGGCATGCTAGGCTTTATCCTGTTTGTCGGAGCTGCGATCCTGGCGTATGTGGGCGTCACATATTACAATGTCCACAAGAAGGCTAACTTCTCGAAGGACTACATGCTTTATGTTTATCCGGACATGACTCAGGATCAGATCATCGACTCGCTTGCTGTCGGTGCCGGCATGATGGACCGCAAAAGCATGGAGAGGGCATTCAAGGTGGAGGAAACCTACGGCCCTGTGCTGCCTGGTAAATATAAGGTGTCCGCTAAAGATCCGAGCATCTATGTTGCCCGTATGGTGACACGCGGATGGCAGACTCCTCAGATGCTGACCCTTTCGGGAACAATGCGCAACAAGGGAGTGATCGCCAAGAAGATCAGCAACCAGATGATGGTGGACTCGGCAGCAGTGGCGTCAGCTCTCAATGATGAGGAGTTCCTTGCCGGCTATGGATTCACACCGGCGGAGGTGTATGGAATGATACTTCCGGATACATATGAGATGTACTGGACGGCTTCAGTGGAAGAGATCTTCGACAGACTGAAGAAGGAATATGATGAATTCTGGACTCCTGAGCGCATTGATAAGGCGAAGGCTCAGAAGCTCACTCAGAAGCAGGTCTCAGTGGTGGCTTCGATCGTAAGCGGCGAGACATTGAAGGATTTTGAATATCCGATCATTGCCGGAGTGTATCTCAACCGCTTCAGAAAGGGTATGAAGCTTCAGGCAGATCCTACAGTGTGCTTCTGTCATGACTACAAGCTTGACCGCGTTCTCAAGAAGCATCTGACGATAGATTCACCTTATAATACATATAAGTATGCGGGTCTGCCTCCGGCGCCGATCAATGTGCCTCCAAAGGCTTGTATTGATGCTGTGCTGAATCCTGATACACACGGATATATCTACTTCTGTGCGAGTGCTGCATTCGACGGAACGCATAAGTTCGCAGTCGGCTACACAGAGCACATGAAGAACGCGAGAGAGTTCCAGAAGGCTCTGACCAAGCGCAACAAGGAGAAGAAGGCAGCTGCTAAATAGAGCGTATTTCTATGAAAGTTTTCTGAAGGATGGCCTTGCCCTTGTCGTGCCTTGACAGGTCGGAGTCACCCACGCTTTTTATGAGTGATTCAGTCGAACAGTCGTAGATTGTCACGCCGTCTTCATCTATCATTCCGAATCCGTTCTTGAATGTCCAGTATCCGAATTTGGAAGTTTCCGGAGACGATATATCTCTGCTGAAGATGAACTGGTCGTGAGGAATTCCCAACTGGCCCAGAAGAGTGGCGGCAAGGTCTGTCTGCGCCATATATTCACTCACTGTCATATCTTCCTTCACTGCGCCTCCAAGCCATAGCATGGGAATATGATGCCTTTCAGGGCTGTTGTTTCCTATTGAAACAGGATGTGGAGTACTATGGTCCGGAATCAGGACAATCAGCATGTTTTCCCATTCTTCAGTTGCACGCAGCTTTTCTACAAAACGTCCTATCGCCTCGTCTGTGAATGCAAATGCGTTCAGAAGCGGTGATTCAAGACGATTGTAGGGAACCTCAAACGGTTCATGGCTGCTCAAGGTCAGGATGGCGTCGAATACTGGCTGATCGGTCTCCCTTACGCGTGACACAAATGCGTCGGCGGCATAGTCCAGAACGATGTCATCCGCATATCCCCATTTTGATCTGTGTCCATCCAGGTCCAGAGACTTTTCGTCCACCAGTTCCTCGAAACCGTTTGAGAATACGTATGCGCGCGTATTAGTGAAGTTTGCATCACCTCCATATGTGAATCGTGTGATGTATCCCTCATCCCTGAGCGTTCCGGCAAGTCCCGGCAGCTTTGCTGTCTTGTTCGGATACTTCATCAGTGACATATTTGGCTGGCCGGGGAATCCGCTGAAAATGGCCAGGTTTCCTCTGTCGGTGCGGAATGACGATGCATATATCTTGTCAAACCAGATACCCTCCTTTTTGAGTCTGTTGATCTCAGGAGCCACCGGCTCGGTACCTTCGTATATGTCCGTCATGGTCCTTCCCATTCCTTCCATCACCACCAGCACAATGTCGGGACGTTGAGTTTTAAGCCATGTTTCACCTCCGGCAGCAGTTGTGTCAGTTTCCGCTTTGAGGGCTTCTGCGAAGATGCGCTCTGCTTCATCGGTAGTGTAGTAGTCATAGTTGTCCAGCTCCTTCTCATTTCTTTCAAATGTAGATTCCATGAGGGAAAATACCGGATTGACCGCTACCTGATTAAGGAGAAGATTATTCGAGAAGTAGGCTTTCGATACGTTTGCAGTTGCTGTTGTGACACCGCCTCGTATGAAGAGGAAGAGTACTCCGCATGTGAGAAGCATGACAGTGCTTGCTGCAGAACTGCTGCGTGGCCCTTTTTCATCTTCCAGTGACGGAATGAACCAGCGCCTGACAGCTTTCCTGTAAAGCCATGTGCCTGCAGCTATGGTGATTATTGCATAGGCAGCTCCTGCAATGCCGTTCGCTATCGAAACGCTTGCCAGCATTTCCTTTAAAGTGTAGATGTATATCTGGGAGTCTATCCTGCATAACCAGTCGCCGAACATGCCGATGTCAGCGGTTTGTACTACAGCGACGATAGTTGTCGTTATCATGAAATAGACCTCGAATGCCACTTTCCACGCACTTGATGATGATGTGCGGAGCCATGATGCAACGATGCAGAGTAATGCAGGCACTGCTGCTATGTAGCCGGCTATCGAAGCGTCAAGTTCAAGTCCGTGTAAGAAACAGCCCGCAAGGTCGCTGAAGGACACTCCTGACAGAAGACCGCTGTTGTATATTATGAAGAAACCCCTGTTTACTATGGATAGAAACAGGGATATCACAAATGTTGCAGTTATAAATTTAAGATATCTTCTTATCATCAGATTCAGATCTTCACTGTTGTGTAGTGTGGACCGAAACGCTCGAATGCTGCGCGGTCCAGTGACTCCTGGTGGTCTGGATGTGCGATGCTGATGAGAAGCTTTGCACGCTCCTGCATTGACTTTCCGTAGAGGTCTACAGCTCCGAACTCAGTCACAACGTAGTGTACGTGAGGTCTTGTAGTCACGACTCCGCCACCTTCGATGATCACCGGTGCGATCTTGCTGCCTCCCTTGTTTGTTGTAGACGGCATTGCGATGATGGCCTTGCCCTGAGGTGCGAGTGATGCTCCGTAGATGAAGTCTACCTGTCCGCCCACTCCTGAGTGGAATCTTGTTCCGATCGAGTCTGCGCACACCTGACCTGTGAGGTCTACCTGCACTGCTGAGTTGATTGCAGTCATCTTAGTGTTCCTGGAGATGACAAATGGGTCGTTGGTGTAGCCCACGTCCATCATTGCCACCATAGGGTTGTCGTCGATGAAGTCGTATACTTTCTGCGAACCCATGAGGAATGTCGACACGAGCTTGCCTTTGTCTGTCACCTTGTTTGATCCGTTGATCACGCCCTTCTCCACGAGCTCGAGTACGCCGTCTGCGAACATCTCAGTGTGCACTCCGAGGTTCTTGTGGTTTCCGAGCTGTGCGAGCACTGCGTTAGGAATGGCTCCGATACCCATCTGGAGACATGCTCCGTCGTCGATGAGGGCTGCGCAATGCTTTCCGATTGCGATCTCCACCTCGTTAGGCTCGCTGAAGTGTGCCGGCTCGAGCGGCTCGTTGCCTTCCACGAAGATGTCGATCATCTCCATAGGGATCATGGCCTGGCCCCATGCTCTAGGTACGTTCGGATTCACAACAGCGATCACTGTCTTTGCGCACTCGATGGCTGCGAGGGTCGCGTCTACTGATGTTCCGAGGGACACGTATCCGTGCTTGTCCGGAGGACATACCTGGATCATTGCAACGTCGCAAGGAAGGGCACCGCATCTGTAAAGTTTCTGGGTCTCGCTGAGGAATACAGGAATGTAGTCTGCATATCCTGCCTGAACGCCCTTGCGGACGTTTGCACCTACGAAGAATGCCTGATGGAAGAAGATTCCGTCATATTTAGGGTCGGTGTATGGTGCGGCTCCCTCAGTGTGAAGGTGGTGGATGCGTACATCCTGGAGTTCGCCTCTGTCTCCGCGGGCGCAGAGAGCGTCGATAAGGATTCTTGGAGCGCTGGCAACGCTGCTGAAATGGATATGGTCGCCTGACTTGACAACCTTGACAGCCTCTTCGGCTGAAACGTAGTGAATCTCTTTGAGCATAATTGTGTGATTATCTTGTCAAAGATAGTTATTTTTGGCATAATTGCTAACTTTGTAACCCCTTTTTAAGAGGCTTCGTTTGTCATTTCGACTGAGGCAAACCGTACACTGTCATTTCGACTGAGCGAAGCTAATGGAGAAATCTATAAGAACTGATTCAATGCATACAAGAGAAGAAAAACTGCAGGCATTCGGACGAATTCTGGATGTGCTGGACGAACTGAGGGAAAAGTGCCCTTGGGATAGAAAACAGACAAACGAGTCGCTCCGTCCTCAGACTTTGGAGGAGGTCTATGAGCTTAGTGATGCCATCATGAAGGGTGAGGAGCGTGAACTTTCCAAGGAATTGGGTGATGTGCTTCTGCACGTCCTTTTCTATGCAAAGATCGGTGAGGAGAAACAGAACTTTGATATAGTGGATGTCATCAACTTCCTGTGTGACAAGTTGATATATCGTCATCCTCATGTTTTTGCTGCTGCTGAAGTCGGTAGCGCTGAGGATGTCATCAAGCAGTGGGAGATGCTCAAGACCACTGAGAAGGACGGCAACAAGAGAGTGCTTTCCGGAGTTCCAGACGGTCTTCCACCGCTTTTGAAGGCATACCGCATGCAGGACAAGGCTCGCGGAGTCGGCTTTGACTGGGAGCGTAAGGAACAGGTCTGGGACAAGGTGAAAGAGGAGATGGGAGAATACCAGGCAGAGCTTGATGCCATGGCTGCAGCTCAGACTGAAGAGGAGAAGGCTGCGGCTTATGACCGTGCTGAAGACGAACTTGGAGACTTCCTGTTTGCTACTGTGAATGCAGCCCGTCTGTACGGCCTCAATCCAGACACAGCCCTCGAGCGCACATGCGCGAAGTTCCGTCGCCGTTTCACATACCTCGAAGAGCAGACCATCCGCAAGGGCCGCAACCTCAAGGACATGACCCTCGCAGAGATGGATGCAATCTGGGATGAGGGCAAAGCAAAAGGTCTGTAGCCTGTTTACACCGGATTGGCGCTTAGTAGAGTAATGCAAATTATTGATTTGCAGGTAATTAACTGATTAGCCTGCAGCCCCGGGGTGTCGGGCTAAGAGGTTAAGTGTCAGAAAATCAGAATATTACATTCCTTAAATATGATATACGATTGGCAGGAAAGGACAGCGATGCTGGTGGGGGAGGAAATGTTGGACCATTTCCGCAATTCTACAGTGGCTGTGATAGGAGTGGGTGGCGTAGGAGGCTATGCTGCTGAGATGATTGTGCGTGCTGGAATAGGTCACCTGATCATACTTGACAGTGATGACGTGTCGGTGACCAACAAGAACCGTCAGCTGCTGGCTCTTGACTCGACTGTGGGTAAGCCTAAATGTGAGGTGCTTGCGGCGCGTCTGAAGGATATCAATCCGGAGCTGGATCTGACCATTATTCAAGAATATCTTGAAGCAGACAAGGTTGCCGAGGTGCTCGGCGGTTACAAGATCGACTTCCTGGTCGATGCGATCGACACTCTCGCGCCAAAGCTTCATCTCATCAAATACTGCATGGACAGCGGCATCCCTCTCGTTTCGTCAATGGGAGCTGGCGCCAAGTACGATGCAACTAAAGTCCGCATCACCGACGTGTCCAAGTCGTTCAACTGTCCTCTTGCATATATAGTGCGCAAGAGACTCAGATACATGGGCATCAAGAAGGGTTTCCAGGTGGTCTTCTCAGAGGAGCTTCCTGACAAAGACTCGATCGTGCCATGCGAAGACCGCAACAAGAAATCCCAGGTCGGCACGATCTCCTACATCCCGGCAGTATTCGGCTGCACATGTGCCCAGGCTGTGGTGCAGCATCTTATGGCGACCAAGTCCGGTTCTGATATCAGACCGGTCGCTGATCAGATGTCATCCTGAGTGAAATGAAGGATCTTTTCAATAATTTTTATTATCTTTGCGCGCTTAAATAAACCATTGTATGGCAGATAATTCACTTTTGGAGAAGGTATTAGGCCTTCAGGAGAAATATGAGGCACTTCAGGCACAGCTTTCTGACCCTGAAGTCATTTCAGATATGAAGAAATTCGTTCAGCTCAACAAGGAGTACAAAGAGCTTACTCCGATCATTGAGGCTGGAAACGAGTTCAAGAAGATAATTGAGAACTACGAGATGGCAAAGGACATCCTTGCTACAGAGAAGGACGAAGACCTTCGCGAAATGGCAAAGGAGGAGATCGCCGAGATCGAGCCTACTCTCCCTGAGTGGGAGGAGAAGATCAAGCTTCTCCTTATCCCTGCAGACCCTCAGGACAGCAAGAACGCTATCCTCGAGATCCGCGGCGGTTCAGGTGGAGACGAGGCGGCTATCTTTGCCGGTGACCTTTTCCGTATGTACTCTAAGTTCATCGAGACTCGCGGCTGGAGAATGGAGATCACAACTCAGGCCGAGGGTGCAGCAGGTGGATTCAAGGAAATTGTCTGCAAGGTTTCAGGTGACGGCGTTTATGGCGTGCTCAAGTATGAGTCTGGCGTACACCGTGTTCAGCGAGTTCCTCAGACTGAGACTCAGGGCCGTGTCCACACATCAGCAGCTTCAGTTGCTGTCCTTCCGGAGGCAGACGAGTTCGACGTTGAGCTCAACATGAACGATGTCCGCAAGGATACATTCTGTTCTTCTGGTCCTGGTGGACAGTCGGTGAACACGACTTACTCAGCTATCCGTCTTACTCACATTCCTACTGGTATTGTAGTACAGTGCCAGGACGAGAAGTCGCAGCTCAAGAACTTTGACAAGGCTCTCCAGGAACTCCGTACACGTCTCTACAACATGGAGTACGAGAAGTACCTCGCTGAGATTTCTGCAAAGAGAAAGACTATGGTTGCCGGTGGTGACCGTTCGGCTAAGATCCGTACATACAACTACCCACAGTCACGCGTGACCGATCACCGCATCAACTACACAATGTACAACCTCCCAGTCTTCATGGACGGTGCGATCCAGGACGTGATCGACCAGCTTCAGATCGCTGAGAACGCAGAGCGCCTCAAGGCAGCAGAGTAAACAATATTACAAAGGCGACCAATCACAATCGATTGGTCGCCTTTTTTATCTCCAGATTGCAAACTCGGTTTCGACATCTGCGGCATAAAGAAAGCTGCGCGAGACTTTAGGCGAGCTCGCACAGCTGATTTGAGCGGCTGGCTTCATGAATACTCTAGCGGCAGGTTGGCGTATTCGCTTGCCGCGCTGCCGCGTCTATGGCCGCACTCCATGTTGAGAGTGGCCCCTCACTCAAGGGTCATGTTGAGAGTGGCCCCGCTGCGTGTTTAGTGGTCAAAAAGTGCCACTGCTAAACACACGAATATGCCACTGAGAGCGTAGAATGAGGATTGCCGTGTTTAGTGGTAGCCCGAAATGACCACTAAACACGCAAAAAAACCACTTAAAAATAAATTTTAAGATTTTAAAAAAGAGAAAAATCTTAAAAACCTTTTTTAAAATCGTGCAATCGTGAGCATCAGTGTCTGTACATTAGCAATTCAGAACTTCTCTCTGAATTGTGGACTTCATTAACTGTGCTTCTGCAACAGAGATTTCACAATCGTGATTTAATGATAAAATGACATGGAACTGAATGATCTGATCAATGGGAATTGCTATCACATCTGCACTAACGGCCAGCAGGCTCCGTTGTTGATGAAGGATGATGAGGACTATAAAGTAGCCTGCATCTATCTTGCACTTGTGGCGTGGAAACTTAATGTTGATGTCTTTGCGTACATCGTAATGTCCAATCATGTACATCTGCTGGTTGCATGCAAGAACCGCCAGGAGGCTGAGCGTTTTCTCAAAGTCTATAAGCAGAAACTCGCTCTTTATTTCAGACACAAGTATGGAATGCGCAAATCCATGAAGGGCATATCTGATTGCATCACTTTGGTAGACACTATACAGTATTTCCGTAATTGTGTAGCTTATATATTGAGAAATGCATTATGCGCAAAGGTGTGTGCACGATTGGAGGAATATCCCTGGTCAAGTTATAGCGCTTATTTTTCCAGAGTCAAGAAATCCAACCATCGAAGATTGGATTCGTTTGTAGGTGGGCAAAGGAGAAATCTTATCAGATCAAATGATGATATTTCCGGTTGCCCGATATGTGTGTGTGAAGATGGCAGAATTTCAGACAGATCTTTTGTGAGATTTGATGTTGTTGAAAAAGCATTCAATAATTCCAATCGTTCGTTTTTATATGGTCTCGGTACATGTAACGATGCCAAGATGGAATATGAATTTGCATTCAGGCCTCAGATACGTGTCAATGACATGGATCTGTTGGCAGTGGCTGAGCAGCTGGCATCTTCCCGCTTTTCTGGAAAATCTCTCGCAGATTTATCTTCCTCCGACAAATGCAAAATGATAAAGTATCTGTATTTCAATAACAAGACCTCTGTCCCTCAACTTAGCCGTATACTTGGCCTACCTCGTGAAATCGTTGCACAGGTCCTCTCTTATTGACGGACACCTCTGCTAAGATGTTGTTATCTGGGCAAGAGACTCGAAGCAGAAGTGTATATAGCCCAGCATGGCCTTGAATTAGGACTACGCTGCGTGTTTAGTGGTCAAAAAGTGCCACCGCTAAACACACGAATATGCCACTGAGAGCGTAGAATGAGGATTGCCGTGTTTAGTGGTAGCCCGAAATGACCACTAAACACCGGGAAGGGCAGAACGAACAATAATGATGGAATAAAACTGAGGCTAAATCGAAAAAGCCCGGTGCAATACCGAGCTTTATTCCAATCGAAGAGTGCCTCGTAATAATGTTAAGCCGTCCAACTTTTTGGGGTCACATCACATAGGTCGTCATTTTTTTGTTTTGATCGTCATCTTTTATTTTACTGCTCTGAAAGCGATGCAGCCGTTATGGCCGCCGAAACCGAGAGAGTCTGATATTGCTATGGTCAGATCTGCCTTGACCGGAGTCAGAGGAGTGTAGTTCAGGTCGCATTCCGGCTCGATATCGTCAAGACCGACAGTCGGAGGAACGACTCCGTTCTTCAACGCCAGCACAGTGGCCACGGCTTCTGCTGCTCCTGCCGCTCCCAGCATGTGTCCTATGTGTCCCTTGATTGAGCTGATATGTGCCTTGTAGGCATCTTCGCCCAACGCAAGTTTGAAAGCCAGAGTTTCTGATGTGTCATTGAGGGCTGTTCCTGTGCCGTGGGCGTTGATGTACAGCACGTCGTCGGATGTGTAACCGGCCTCATCAAGGGCCTGCCTGATCGCAGCGGCCTGAGTTGTGCCGTCAGGGCGCGGCGCAGTCACGTGGTGGGCATCGCATGTGTTTCCATATCCGCATATCTCGGCAATGATCTCAGCACCTCTTGCCACTGCATGCTCATACTCCTCGAGCACCAGCATTGCAGCACCTTCTGCCATCACAAAGCCGCCACGGTTTCTGTTGAACGGTAGGGAGGCACGTTTCGGGTCTTCGGCTCTTGACAAGGCCTTGGCATTGGCAAAACCGGCGATTCCCAATGGCACTACAGCAGCCTCAGATCCACCTGCAATCACAGCGTCGGCATAGCCATGCTTGATGGCGCGGTATGCTTCGCCAATGGCGTGGGTGGAGGTCGCACATGCCGTCACGACAGGGAGGCATGGGCCGCATGCGTTGTTGCGGATGGCGATGTTTCCGGCCGCGATGTTGGCAATCATTGTCGGGATGAAAAGAGGGGACACCCACTTGGCGCCCTCGTTGAACAGTTTCTCGGTCTCACGCATCTGTGTTGCGAATCCTCCGATGCCCGAGCCGACATAGACTCCGAAACGCATCGGGTCGATGTTGCCGGTAATGCCTGATTCTGTCACAGCCTGCCATGCGGCAGCAACTGCATATAATGTGAATTTGTCCTGTTTTCTTGCAAACGGAGCTTCTATCTGGTAGTCGGCAGGATTGAAGTCCTTCACCTCGCCGGCAATCTTCACTGGGAGGTCGTCAGTGGGGAATGATGTGATGAAATCTATTCCGCACACACCTTTAAGCAGGCTGTCCCAGTAGGTCTTGACATCGTTTCCGACAGGCGAAATGACGCCTGTTCCTGTCACAACAACTCTTCTGTCCATAAGCGATTTTCATTCTATGAGTTTCACAAATATAGTATTTTTTCATACATTTGCCCCCACTAAAACCGAACTCAATGCTTCTCCTCAATAAATTGCCGCAGTATCTGCTTGGTAAATACCAGCTTATTGGCACCGTGACATTCGCGGTCCTGTTCGCGATTGTTTTCCTCAACATATACATCCCGTTCTCAGACACGGCATGGTTCGTTCTGGGAGGCGGAGATGCGCACACCTTCTTTTTCACACTGACGTTCATCGTCACATCTGTATGCGCCCTGATCCTCAGCCGAATGCTCATGTACAAGTCAAAGAAGCTCTCAGAAATGACCTATCTGAGCTACATCGTATGGTGCATCATGGAGATCATGGCTGTCAGCGGCATCTACACATGGATCACTGTCATCAACATTCCGGAGTACAGCGAACTTCCGCTTGAACTTTTCGGACGCGCCATGCTCTACAGCTCCATTTCGCTTGGAGTTCCATATCTGATTGCCGGCATGTACTTCGCCATCATTGACAAGAACAATACCATCAGGCTGATGAACTATGAGAATGTCGTGACTGATGAGGTTCCGAAGGACAACATGTCGATGCAGAAGATCACGCTGTTTGACAACAGCGGCACCCTAAAGCTCTCGCTCAGCCTTGACAACCTGTACTATATCGAGTCTGATGATAACTACATAAAAGTCTGGTACACAGATAGTAAGGGCGAGCTTAAGCAGTATATGCTCCGTTGTCGTCTGAAGACTGTGGAAGAGAGTTTCAAGGACAGCGGCCTGATCCGCTGCAACAGAAAATACATCGTGAACATCAAGAAGGTGTCAATGCTCCGAAAGGAAAGTGAAGGCTACATTCTGGATCTGGCCAATGAGGCTATCCCGCCGATCCCGATCACGAAGACCTACACCGACACCATCCTGAGCCTCTTCACTGACGAAAGTCCGCTCCTCGAACCGATGGAAGACTAAAAAAGGCTGACATAATCAGTGATTACATCAGCCATTCTGAAACATCCTGTCCCTTCTCAAGGGCTTCTCTTATAGTGGTCGACGACATGTCGACCATTTCTGCATCTGTGAGCATGATCCTGTATGACGGATCCTCGGCCAGAAGGTCGGCCTTGATGGCCTCTGAGTCGAATCCTGTGCGTGGAAAAACCGCCACTCCATACTCCTTGAGGATGCGGGCGTACTCTTTCCATCGGCGCATACTTGCCAGATTGTCGCCTCCGATGACGAGCGTGAATGAATTGGAAGGTTCGCGTTCGCGAAGGGCATCCAGCGTGCGGATGGTATAGTGCGGCTCCGGCATGTTCAGTTCTATGTCATCCACCACGACCCGGCGCTCTGGGCCAGGAAAACGTCTCTGGACTGCCTTCACTGCCGCTTCAAATCGCTCTCTGCCGGTCCCGCTGCTGATTCCGTCCTTGAGCGGATTCTTCGGCGAGACTATAAGGTAGACGCAATCAAAACCCTCTTTCCCGATCATATGCTTCATGATTGCAAGATGACCGATGTGAAGAGGGTTGAATGATCCGCTGTATACTGCTATACTTTTCATACGTCATTACGAGGTGCGTATCATACGTCATTACTAGGTGCGTATCATACGTCATTGCGAGGTGCGTAGCGCCGTGGCAATCTAATCCGCCAGGAAATCGCCGACAACTTTCTCGGCCTCAGCCTTAGCGGTTGCGAGGTCATCGTTGATAAGCACGTAGTCGAATCTGCCTGCGGCGAACTCCATCTCTGAAGCAGCCTTTGCTACTCTTCTCTCTATGGCCTCTTCTGTGTCTGTTCCACGTCCCACGAGTCTCTCACGGAGAACTTCTACAGACGGAGCCTGGATGAATACAGAAAGCGCCTGCTCACCGAAGATTCTCTTGAGGTTAACTCCTCCCTGGACATCAATGTCGAACACGATTGCGTGTCCCTTGGCCCAGATGCGCTCCACCTCAGATCTGAGTGTGCCGTAGAATGAACCGGCGTACACCTCCTCGTACTCCACGAACTTGTCCTCGGAAATCATCTGGCGGAATTCGTCTGCTGAGAAGAAATAATATTCCACACCATGCTGCTCCTGACCGCGAGGCGCTCTCGAGGTCGCTGAAATCGAGAATTCAAGCTCAGGATGAAGTCCTAGCAAGTGGTTTACGATTGTACTTTTGCCTGCTCCTGAAGGGGCTGAGAAAATGACTACTTTATTGCTCATGGTCGCACTTTTTACTCTTAGATTCTTTCAATTATCCGCAAAAATAATTAAATTTGCCAAGATTTTCAGACAACGAAACGATTTTTAAACAAATTATACGATTATGATTTCTTACAAGGAACTCGGCCTCGTGAACACTAGAGAGATGTTCGCTAAGGCTATCGAAGGTGGCTACGCCATCCCTGCATTCAACTTCAACAACATGGAGCAGCTCCAGGCTATCGTTTCAGCAGCAGCTGAGACTAAGTCTCCAGTTATCCTTCAGGTTTCAAAGGGCGCTCGTCAGTACGCTAACCAGACTCTCCTCCGCTACATGGCTGAGGGTGCTGTAGAGTACGCTAAGGAGCTCGGTTGGGCAAACCCACAGATCGTTCTTCACCTCGACCACGGTGACTCTTTCGAGACTTGCAAGAGCTGTATCGACATGGGATTCTCTTCAGTTATGATCGACGGTTCACACCTTCCATACGAGGAGAACGTAGCTCTTACTAAGAAGGTTGT
>JAFZEP010000095.1 GCA_017560625.1 Bacteroidales bacterium | reverse complement strand
GTGATTCAGCTTGCCATGTCTGAAGTGTCACTCGCTTCGGACGGAACAGCTGTGAACGTTGCCTATTTGATTGAAAACCCTGTAGATGGTCAGAAGATATCAGTGTCCAATGATGCGGAGTGGCTTACAGTAAGCACAGCCAAGGCCCGTATGTTGACTTTCTCGGCTGGCCTCAATGAGACTGGCGCTGTGCGCGAGGCTCAGGTTGTGATCAGCTACGAAGGCGCTGAAGATGTTACTGTGGATGTTTCTCAGGAGTTCTTTGTGAATCCTTTGACTATCACAATTTCAGACGTGACAGCTACAGGCGTCATCTTCTCTGTGACTACAACAGATCCTGAGATGACATGGATCCCTATGGTGACATACAAGGAGAGCTTCGAGTATTTCGACACAGCTGACGAGCTTTTCAGGAATGACCTCGAGTACTTCGACTACCTCGCAGACATCCAGGACTTGACACGCTCACAGTTCCTTGAGATGATGACTGCAGTCGGCTCGTTGGAGAACATCAAGCTTGACGGTCTTGATCCTTCTTCAGACTTCGTCCTTTATGCATACGGCATCACACTGGAGGGCCGTCGCACAACAGACATCGTTTCGATGCCGTTCAGGACAGAGGATCCGTACGAGGGTGACATCACGTTCACATTCGAGGTGGAAGAGGACGATTATATCATGAACTACAGCATCTTCCCATCCCATACAGGTGTTCCTTACTTCTATGACGTGGCAACCAAGGATGAGGTGGAGATCTGGAAAGCGAAATATTCAAACAATCTCCGTCAGGCCATCCAGACTGAGGTCATCGATGCTGAGATCAAAGAACTCATGGATCTTGAGTTCATCAAGGGACCGGAAGACTACTACGCGATCTACAATGAGTCAAATGTGGTAGACTGGGGTTATTATGAGCTCAAGGCTTCGACTACATATGTCATTTATGCCGTGAAGTGGGATCAGCAGTGCGTTCTCACAGGTCCGGTGTCCACATATGAGCACACAAGCCAGTCAGTGGGAGAGTCCGGCAACCAGATCACGCTTGAGGTAAGCAACATCACACAGTCTTCAGCTGACGCTGTGGCGACTGTCACAACAGATGACCCTTATGTGGTGATGCCTGTAAGAAAGAGCGAGATCGCCAATATGACCGACGAGGAGATCTTCGTATATGTGACTGACAAATACGACTATATAGTAAGTGAATATACATACACCGGTGACCACTCGAAGACATACTCACGCATGCGTCCGGACACAGAGTACACGATGCTCGCGTTCGGATACAAGGCAGGCACTATGACAACATCGGAGATGGACAAGGTGGACTTCAAGACTCTGCCTGCAGGAGATCCAAAGGACTGTACTTTCGAGTTCAGCGTGGTTCCTGATGTGGATTTCGCATTCGTGGAGGTTGCTCCATCAGACAAGGGACAGTTCTACAAGTGGATTGTCTGCCCTACAGACTACACTGCCGATGACGTGAAGTATTTCATCAATGAGCTCATCAATGAGTACTACGAGGGTGATTATGTGACATTCTCTTCATGGGAACTTTCTCTCGGAAACGACAGCGCCAACGTGTGGGATCTCTATGAGAGCACAGACTACAAGGTAGCCGCAGTTATCATGGACTATGACACAGGAGAGTATCTCTCAGACGTTGTGTTCAGCGAACCGTTCACCACATTGGCCAAGGTATATGCAGATCTTGAATTCGTGATGGATTACGGCCCTTATTATGATCTCGGCGAGCTCATCACCGCAGGTATGACCCAGCTCAACGACATGCTGATGTACGGTGATGCGATCTTCCCTGTGAAGGTCAAGGTGAAGGGCAAATGCAGCGCATTCTACTATGAGATCTACCAGAATGACCTCACAGACGAGAATATGTATCCGGATGAGACATTCTATGCGCGTCTGCAGTATGAGGGATGTACAAGAGAGTCCAGCACAACTGCCGTGAAGTACAATCAGTATATGACATTCGTGGCGATGGCATATGACTATGACGGCAATGTGACAAGACTCTATCGTGATCTGCTGTTCTTCACACCGGAGGGTGTTTCACCTGCTCAGGAGTTCATCGAGTCGATCAAGAAGTCTTCTGCGAAACTCATGACAAGCGAGGCTCCGGCACCGGTGCAGCCAACTGCAGTGAACCGTGAGCGTCCGGCAGAGCAGCTTGCTCCGATGAACATGGAGGCCAAGCATGAGGCTGCGATGTCAAAGGTGAACGACATGCGCCGCACAAGATACATGAAGGAGATTCATGAAGCAAAAATGCGTAAGGAAAGAAAGATAGCTAAATAAGAATGATGAAGAGATTTTTTAAATCTGCCTTCCTGAGTGTATTGTCGCTATGGGCTTTGAGCTCATGCGGCAATACTTCGGATATGAAAGAGGCAGTTCCAGTGATCCCGGGAGAGATTGAATTTACTGCCGACACCGATCAGGTGCGCAGCGACGGAGTGGATGCAGTGACCTTTACTGTACGTGTTACAGATGCAGAAGGTGCGGTGCATGATGTGACAAAGCATGCTGAGATCTATCTCAGCTATGAGAAGACACCTCTGTCTACAAACGTCTTCACTACTGACAAGGAAGGCGAGTATGTGTTTTATGCCGTGTATGGTCTGAAGGTTTCACAGGACATTGTCGTAACTGCGATCAATGATGTTCCTGAACTTCCTGCTGACCCACAGGAGGGCAACCTTTCGTTCAAGCACAGAATGCTCCTGGTGCAGCACACCGGCGCGACATGTTCAAACTGCCCTCGTATGATGGAGGCACTGAAGAACCTTGCGCAGGATGCGTCGTACAGTTCCCTCTACCATCATGTGGCTTCTCACTCATACAATGGCGGTGAGGCCGATGCTGCATATTCGGAGGCTGCACGCGATCTGTCTATGGCATACAACATCAGCGGTTTCTATCCTATGCTGACATTCAACCTTACTTCAACCGCAGTAGGTTCAGATCTTCAGGAGATCAAGTCTACAATCGATGCATTGAAGAAGGACAAGGCTGATGCCGGAATCGCGGCTTCAGTGAAGCTTTCCGGAGACGACATCCTCGTGAATGTGGAGGTCAAGGCTGCCCAGGCCAACAGCTACCGTGTGGCTGCATGGCTGCTTGAGGATGACATCTACTCTCTTCAGTCCGGCATGTCGGAGTCATGGCACAATACTCATGACAACGCGATCAGATATGCTGCCGGCAAGGCATCCCAGCTTTCATTTGCCGGAGACAAGCTCGGCAGGCTCGAGGCCGGCGATAAGGCTGGAAAGGTGTTTGTCCTCCCTGTCGACAAGTCGTGGGTGACAGATAACTGCGAGGTGCTGGTAATCGTTACAGCAGCTGACGCAAACGGAAATTATGATGTTGCAAACTGCGTTCTCTGCCAGATCGGCGAGAGTGTCGCATATGATTATAAATAAATTTAAATCCAATGAAAAGAATAATATATGTCATAGCGGCCCTTCTTGCTGTGTTCTCATGCGTGGAACCTGCAATCGAGATCGAACGCAATATAGAGCTGTCGCAGACCGATGTTGTGATCGGTTCGCAGGGCGCTACAGTAAAGGTCGTCTATAATATCATTGGTGCGGAGCAGGGTGCTGCAGTGACTGTGGCAAATGATGCCCAGTGGCTCACCGTGAGTACTCAGAAGGCCCGCCTTATCGAGCTTACAGCAGATAAGAATGAGTCGGGTGAGGAGCGCCAGGCTGTGTTGACTGTTTCATATCCGGGTTATGAGGATATGACCATCAACGTATCCCAGACTGTTTGGGAGGCGCCTATCGTGCTGACAGTGGAGGGCACAGAGTCCACTTCGATCATCTTCTCTGTGCAGACTCTTGACCCTGATTTCACCTGGGTTGGCCAGGTGGTAGGCAAGGAGTGGTTCGAGGAGATGGAGTCTGACGAGCAGATCTTCCAGGAAGACCTTTCGTACTACTCTCTCGAGGCTCAGAACCAGGGCATCTCACTTCCTGAATACATCAGCACCATCCTCAACAAGGGTTCATACAGCAATCTCCAGTACAAGGGACTTGATCCTGAATCAGAGTATGTTGTCTATGTATACGGATTGACAGCTGAAGGCGAGCGCACAACAGACGTTTACTCGGCAGCGGCTGTCACTCAGCCTCCATACGAGGGCCCTATCACTCTTGACGTCCAGATTACTGAGGAGAACAACATCATGGATGTGACCGTGACTCCATCACACGAAGGTGTGTACTACTACTGGAACCTTATGGACAGGGAGACATATGAGGGATATGCATCCGTGCATGGCGATGATCCTGTCAAGGTGTTCCAGGCATATGTGGAGTGGGACATCCAGGACCTCATCGACTATGAATACCTCACCACCCGCGCAGAATATTACGAGTGGTACAGCGACATCAACCAGGTGAACAGCCAGTTCGAGTGCATGGCGCTTACAGACTACATTGTCTTTGCATGCCAGTGGGATGAGAACTGCATCTTCACAGGAGAGCCGACATACATCTGGCACACATCTGCGGATGTGGCTCCGTCAGACAACGTCATCACTGTGACTGTGGGTGACGATGTGGACCAGTCATCATTCTTTGTAGATGTGAAGACGTCGAACAACGATCCATATGTGATGATGGCAGAGCCTTCTGTGTTCATGGAAGGCATGAACGAAGATCAGATCTATGCCCATCTTCTTGAGGACTATGGTGCATTCGGTCTGAGCTACTATCTGTTTGAAGGTGATGTGGCAGGACGTATGACCGGTCTCCAGCCTGACACCGAATACACTTTGGTCGTGTTCGGATTCAAGGCCGGAAAGAAGACCACCGCAATGCAGACATTCAAAGTGAAGACACTTTCTGCAGGACCTGCTGAGGACTGTACATTCGACTTCGTACTCGACAAGGCTGAGTCAAATGCACTCCACATTACAGTGACACCTTCTGACGCTGCACATTACTACTACTGGTATGTGTACTCAACTGACACAACTGCCGAGCAGGTGAAGGATGACGTAAGGAACCTCATCAACAAGACATACTACGGCGATATGTATGAGTTCAGCTACTACGAACTCTCGCAGGGCAAGTCAAGCGGAAATATTCCTTTCCTTGCACCTCAGACCCAGTACAAGGTGGCTGCAGTCGTGATGGATCCAAGAACCGGTGAGTTCCTTGCTGACGTGATCTTCAGCGAGCCGTTCTCGACAGGCGAGGAGAACTACTCCGACATCACCATCACAGCGACCTTCGATAAGTTCTACAACGGAGACGACCTTTATGCCGTCAATCCGAATGCCGGAGCTCAGTATCAGGGATACGCAATGGTGCCGGTGACCATCAGCATCGACGGAGAGTATAGCTCATACTACTACACAATCTTCGAGTATGTGACTGGCCTTGAGGATCCTGCAAAATATCCGGATGCGGCTCTGTATCAGACACTTGTATACTATGGTGTAAACTATGCCGAGAGCGTCAATTTCCGTGCTCCATGGAACAAGGCAGTGGTTATTGCTGCTCTTGCGATCGACAAGGAAGGCAGATACAGCCGTGTATATCGCGAGAAATATACATTCAGGAAATACAATGCCTCTCCGATCAGCGAGCTTCTTGGAACAAAGGCACCATATGAGGGCGCGGACGTAAAGATTCCTTATGCATTGCCGGAAATGAAGGCGGAACTCAAGAAGGACAAGCCTGCAGGTGACAGCCGCTTCAGTGAGGAGAACATGCAGAAGGTAAAGAGAGAGAACCGAATCAGAAAATTCTAATAAAGGAAAACGTGCGTAAACTTTTGTTTATATCAATGCTCGTGTTGTCCTCCTTGGCGGCTTTCGCCCAAGGAGGGCAGACCGTCTTAAGCGGTACGGTCATAGATGCTGCCGATGGGTATCCTCTCATTGGAGTTTCTGTGGTAGTGAGCGGCACAAAGACGGGTGTAGTGACCGACATAGATGGTAAATTCGAGCTGAAGGCACCTCAGGAAAAGTGTGAGATCGTGTTTTCGTATGTCGGCTATGACGATGTGGTCAAACTGTATACGACAAAGAATGCATCGTCTTTTTCCCGCATTGTGATGAGTGCAAATGCCGAGCAACTGGCAGATGTGGTGGTGACAGGTGTATATGAGAGAAAGAAGGAGAGCTTCACAGGTGCATCGGCGACTTTCAAGTCAGATCAGCTCAAGGCTGTCGGTTCGTCCAATGTGCTTCAGAGTCTCAAGACCCTGGACCCTTCGTTCAAGATGATGGAGAGCAGCCAGTTCGGATCAAATCCGAATGTGATGCCGGACATTGAGATTCGAGGCAAGACCAGTGTGGCAGGACTCAAGGAGGAGTATGGCACAGATCCTAATCAGCCTCTCTTCATCCTTGATGGCTTCGAGACGACACTCGAGACTATTATGAATCTCAATATGAACCGTGTGGCTTCGGTGACCATCCTCAAGGATGCTGCGTCGACTGCCATCTACGGTTCCAAGGCTTCAAACGGAGTTGTGGTCATCGAGACCAAGGCTCCGGCACGTGGCCGTCTTCAGCTTTCGTACAAGGGTGATTTCGGCCTTTCGCTTGCGGATCTTACCGACTATAATCTTATGAACTCACGTGAAAAGCTCGAGTTCGAGACACTTGCAGGCGTGTATAAGGACAATGGAAACGATCCTTTCGCCCAGCTTAGACTGGACAACCTCCGCAACGAGCGACTCAAGGAGATTGAAAGGGGAGTGGACACATATTGGCTCAGTGAGCCTATCCGCCCAGGTTTCACTCATAAGCACAACATCTATGCGGAAGGTGGTGAGGATAAGATCAGATATGGTATCGGATTGAGCGTCGGCAATGTCGGCGGTGTCATGAAGGATTCCGACAGAAAGACCATCGAGGGAAATGTGGACCTGATCTACCGCACTGGCAAGTTCCAGTTCAGCAACAAACTTTCCATCAACTGGCTTGATGTGACAAATCCTACAGTTTCGTTCGCTGAGTACGCCCATGCCAATCCGTATTACAGGAAATACAATGCAGCCGGAGGCGTAGACAAATATCTGTATTATCCGGAGGAGGGAGTCGATGACTATCCTGTTGCCAATCCTCTCTGGAATGCCCATCTGAACAACTGGGACACAGCCACAGGCTTCGGATTTACAAACAACTTCATCTTCGAGTGGTTTGTGACCAAGGATCTCCGCTTCAGAGCGAAGTTCGGTCTGACTAAACAGGACGACGACGAACAGACCCGCCTGTCTCCGCAGCACACTCAGTTCGATGACATGGGAGAGACTGAAAAGGGTCTCTACACCCACACACAGATAAAGGAGCTGGTCTACGAGGGAGACGTTGCCGTGACTTTCGGAAAGCTCATTGCCAAGAAGCATATGCTCAATGCTGTCGGAGGATTCAACTTCAGCAACAACCATCGTCAGATCTACGGCTATTCGGCTACAGGCTTCACCGACGACCAGTTCGATGCTCCGTCCTTTGCAAACGGCTATCCGGTCGGAGACTCTCCTGACTATAACGAGAGCCTCAAGCGTGCTGCCAGCTTCTATATCAACGGAGGTTATGCCTATGCTGAGCGCTACCTCATCGACTTCAACTACCGACTCGACGGTGCGTCGATGTTCGGAACAGGCAACCGCTTCAGAAACACATGGTCTGTGGGTACCGGTTGGAACGTCCACAAGGAACCGTTCATGCAGGACAGCGATTTCTTCTCGCTCCTCAAGCTTCGCGGCTCGGTCGGAAATCCGGGAAACCAGAACTTCTCTGCCTACCAGGCATTCTCTACATACAAGTTCAACGGCTGGATGACCAATGTCTTCGGAACCGGAGTCATCCTGAATGCCCTTGGAAATGCCGATCTTGCTTGGCAGGAGACGACCAACTACGACCTTGGAGTGGACATGACATTCTGGGGAGACAGAGTCAACATGACCTTGGACTACTACTGGAAGCACACAGATCCGCTGCTTGCCGTCATTACAACACCGGGATCGATGGGTGTGACCAGCGTTGCGATGAATGCCGGCAGCCAGAAGACCAGAGGATGGGAGGCTGCGCTTCGTGTCTCGCCGGTCTACAGACCGTCAGAGGGAATCATCTGGAACATTTCCATCAACGCGACAAGTGCCAAGTCGGTTTACGCCAACATCGGAAACTCCTTCGCTGCGTTGAATGAAAGCGGAAAGTCTTCGCTTGTGGGCACGACAAGATACTATGACGGCGGAAGCCCTACAGCCATATGGGCAGTGCGTTCTGCCGGTATCGACCCTGCTACAGGTAAGGAGCTTTTCATCAAGAAGGACGGCACATATTCATTCACATATGACGTCAACGACGAGGTCGTGGTTGGAGACACCCAGCCAAAGGTCGAAGGACTCATCGGAACGTCGCTTTACTATAAGGGCCTTTCTGTGGGATGCTATCTGAGATACCGCTATGGCGGACAGGTGTTCAACTCGTCTCTTTTCCAGAAGGTGGAGAACATCGGCACACAGGACGTCTACAACAACCAGGACAAGCGTGCCCTCTACGACCGTTGGTCTGAGAACAACCGCGATGCCTACTTCAAGGGCATATCACTGGTTCAGCGCACCGAGAAGTCGTCGCGCTTCGTGATGGACGACAATTCGCTTGTGGGAGAGTCCTTCAATGTGGGATATGAGTTCCCGGACAGGATCGCACGCAAGATGAGGATCGGCGCGATGAACGTCCAGCTGACCATGGCTGACATCTTCAGAGCCACATCAGTACGTGTGGAGAGAGGTATAGATTATCCATTTGCAAGGACAGTGACAATGTCACTCGGCATTACATTCTAACGGTTATGAGAAAATTATTTACATATATCGCTCTGGCTTCGATGATGGCTCTGACCTCATGCGATGCGTGGCTGAATGTGAAGCCGTACGACAAGATGTCGCAGGATGAACTCCTGTCTACCGAATCGGGCTACATCAAGCTCCTCAACGGCATCTACATCGAACTCAACAGCGACATGCTCTATGGCGCTGCCCTTTCGGTGGAGATGGTGGAGATCATGGGTGGAGCTTATGTGATCGGCACAGACAATTCGGTCTGGGGAAACTATTCTGACCTGGCTTCGTACAAATATGGCACAGACTACTGGCGTGCAAGACTCAACGAGACATGGAACAAGGCATATTCACTCATCCTGAACTGTAACCTCCTCCTTGAGAATCTGGAAAAGACCGATGTGGCCTTCACGGGAGACAATGCCAGGATAATCAGAGGAGAGGCATTGGCGCTCAGAGCCATGCTCCACTTCGACATGCTTCGTCTTTTCGGACCTGTGTACTCGCAGAATTCTGATGCATTGGCAATTCCATACTACAAGAAGTACTCTGTGACTCCGAACTCCCTCATGACGGCGTCGGCGGTTGCAGCAGAGATCACACGTGACCTCAATGAGGCGCGCATCCTGCTTGCCAACGACCCTGTGAGGACTTCAGGCACAATGACCTCAGCACCGTCAGACGGCTCGTCTACATTCATGTATTACAGAAATCTGCGTCTGAACTACTTTGCAGTGACAGCGCTTCTGGCACGTTCGGCTCTTTATTTCGGTGATATGGATGCCGCATACAGCTATTCTACAGAGGTGATCCAGGCCGGCACCGACGGCATATTCCCGTTTGTGGACAAGAGCCTTGTGATCGGTTCGCCGGACGATCCGGACCGCATCTTCTCTTCTGAGGTGATCTTCGCTCTCTCTCATTCGCAGAGGAACAAGCTCTTCAAGGGATACTACGATCCTAGCCGCATTCCTAACTATGTGTTCAGAATGGACAACGACATGATGAGCAGCATCGTCTTCGGTGGCGGAGCTTCCACAGGAGGACATCAGGACGACTACCGCTACAGAGTGAACTGGGTGGCTACAGGAGCCAACAGATATTTCTACAAATATTCCGACATGGTCGATTCCGGAAACATCCGTAACACCATGATCCCGATGATCAGGCTTGGCGAGATGTATCTCATCGCAGCAGAAAGCCGCTCGAAGGACATTGCTGCAGGTGTTGCCTATGTCAACCAGCTGCGCTCGAACAGAGGAGTCGGCAACCTGACTGCCCTGACAAGAGACATCCTTCAGTATGAGTACATCCGCGAACTTTATGGCGAAGGTCAGCTCTTCTACATGTACAAGAGAATGTTCACTCCGGTGCTGTTCTCCACTGTAGCAAGCCGCAATCCGGCCCCAAGCTCAGCAGTGTTTGTGCTGCCGCTCCCGTCATCAGAAACCGACAACTAACCGACAATGAAGAAGAACATCATAATATTGATATCCCTGCTTATTGCCGCCACATCATGCATCGAGCGCAATCCGGGGCATTTCCAGGACATATGCGGAGTGTATTTCAACAACACTTCCGGTTCGATGCTCGTGACCGACAGTCTGGATGTGACATTTGTCTACACTGCCGGCAATAAGATGGAGATCCCCGTAAAGGTGCAGCTGCTTGGCAGGGCATCTCAGGATGACAGACCTGTGGAGATTTCCGTGTCTTCCGACAATGCTGTGGAAGGCGTCGACTTCGTGCTTCCCCAGCAGCCTGTCCTTCAGGCAGGCGCATCGTCGATGGACTATGTTGTGACCCTGATGAGGACAGAGGCGCTGAAGTCGGAAAAGAAGATGATCTGCCTTCAGATCCATGCAAATGATCATTTCGATCTTCCGATTACGGAGATGGTGCAGTACGAGGACACAGTCTCGACTCTGCAGTACAGGATATATTTCTCGGATATGTTCACCAAAGCTCCGGCTGCATGGGATGCAAACTTAGTCGGAGCCTTTACCCAACAGAAGTTCGAGCTTATATGCAAGGTTCTGGGCATCGATCCGGGTGATTTCAACGATCCGAGCATCATCACGCTTGCAAAGCTTCTGTACATCAGTGCCGAGATGACGGCATATGTGGAGGGCGAAGTTGCAAAGAAGGCGGCAGGCCAGCCATATGACGAGGATGCCTTTGACAGACAGACAGGCGAACCATTGAAATTCAGAAAATGAGAAAGATAGTATACATATTGACGTTGGCTTTTGTCCTTGCTGCGTGCAGCCAGGATAAGGGCAACTATGACTATGTCGACCTGAAGGAGCCTCAGATTGCCGGCTTTGAGGACATGAGCGTCCAGACTTTCTCCAGACTTCAGATTGTTCCTGATCTGGGCAAGGAGGAGTTTCCGGCAGGGGAGTACTCGTTCGAGTGGAAGGTGCTGAACCAGAACGCCTCGCAGGAGGCTGTGGTGATAGGCCAGGAACGCAACCTCGATTATGAGGTGACCATCGCTCCGGGAGCTTACTCTCTTTTCTTCACTCTCACTCAGGTGTCGACAGGACTTTACTGGCAGAAGGAGGTTAACCTGATCGTGAGTTCATCCATGTCAGAGGGATGGATGGTGCTGTGCTCGGATGAAGGTCGTGCAAGGCTGGATTTTGTCTCGTCTCTTACATCTCAGACCATGACCGACGTGCTTCGAGGCAGCGCAATGCCGCAGATGAACGGTCCGCGCAGGATCCAGTGGCTGTCAGACAAGACAGATGCCGCTTCTCCATATTATCTTCTGACAGACGACGGTGCGACAAGACTTGGCCGTGATGCCTTCGAGTGGAAGCCGGAGTATGATTTTGCCTATGAGGTGGCAGTTCCGGACAAGCTTACGCCACACTGCATCGTCTCATCGGGATTCGGAAAGGTGATCGTCAGCGGCACAGATGCCCACTACTGTGAGATCATGGGTATCGACGGACTCTATGGAAGCGCTGTCAACAAGGGATATGCAGTGGCCCCTTACGTAGGTGCAAACGCTCTGGCGACACAGATCTATGCAGCAGTTCATCTGCTTTATGACACAGACAACAAGCGTTTCATGGCCTATTGTCCGTTGCTTGCCACAAATGACCTTGGTGGTCTGGACCCTGTTGCCGACATGGATACTATGGGACAGATTGCAGAAGGAATGGCTCCGGGTGCAGGTGTGCTCGGCAATGCTTTCGACAAATGGCCTGTGGGTCTCGACCTTGTCTACATGGAGAATACACGCTACGATCCGGGCAATGCAAAGATGGGATTGACCTATGCCCTCATGAAGGACGGATCGCAGTGCCATCTGTATGGTATCCAGCTTGGCGACATGCTGCGTTATGCAGATTGTACCTATGTCCTTGGCAAGGGTTTTTATGCAGACCTCTCACAGTGCAAGGACATTCTCAACAAAAATGCGTTGTATGCGTTCAGCTCGCTCAAGAACTATATGTACTATGCTGTGGGCAACACACTTTATCGTGTAGACCTGTCTGAGCAGCCAGCGCAGGCGCAGGTGCAGTTCGTGCTTTCAGGTGAGGAGATCACATGCCTTAAGTTCAATCTCTATCAGAAGAGCGAGAACATGCAGAAGAGCTTTGATCTTGTGGTCGGCTCAGTGAAAAACGGGGAAGGCAAGCTGAGAATATACGAGGGACGCGAGTCGGACGGTGACTTTACAAATGTCAAACCTGAGGTCTTTACGGGATTTGCGCGTATCGCGGATGTTGAATACAAAGAAAGAGTTTACTAAATATATGAAAGGTTTATATTATCTGGCCTTTGCGCTGCTTGTAGCAGTGGGATGTGCCGGTGCAGACGAGATTGTCTGTGAAGATGCGGTTCTGAATGTTCAAGTGGAATCTCCGGTCGCTCCGGAGGTGGTTGTGGTGTGCCACAATGAAGTGCTTCCTTTCCAACTGGATGATCAGGGATGCGCAAGCGTCGTTATTCCTGCAGTGGATGCTGCTTACATCAAGCTTTTCCACGGACGAGAGTCTCTTCGCCTCTATGTGGAGGGCGGAGATGTGGCAGGGATCTCGTTCAAAGGAGGCCGTATGGCAAGTACCTATGTCTTTGACGGTGAGAAGCAGCCTGTTGTGAAATATCTCAACACGGTTTCTCTTGTGGCTCTTCCGGACGAGGACTATGCCTGCACACTGAGTGAATATGCGGCACGTCTTGCCGCGAAAGAGGCTGATGCCATCAAGCTCATGAAAGCGAACGGCTTCTCTGATATAGGCTCATTCGAGAAGATGGAGCTGGGAAGAATCCGCTATTCCTATGCGGCAGCCCTTATGATGTATCCTGTCGGACACAGGCTCATGGCCCGCAATCCTCTCTACACTGCTGACGATGACTTCTATGCCATGATTGCAGGCTATGTAGTCGAGGATGAGAAATGGGCATCTCTGGATGAGTACCGCTCGTTCATGGCGGAGGCTATGCATGTGATGGACATGGATGGCAGAGATGTGAAGGATATCTATCCGAAGACCGTTGCCCAGGTGAAATATGCTGCAGACAACATCGTCAGCGGACGCATCAGAGAGATCCTCATCCATCATATTGCTGCAACATATGTGGACAATTTCGGTGTCAAGGACATCACAGAACTTGATAATCTCTACAGCACTTATGTGAAGAATGCCTCTCTCCTTGCTTCCATGCAGGCCAAAAAGGACAGATGGGATCTGTCTCTTCCAGGAAAGATGTCGCCTGACTTCAAGGCTGAGGACATTGACGGCAAGGTGTATACACTTGCAGATTTCCGCGGAAAGTATGTCTACATCGATATGTGGGCGACATGGTGCGGACCGTGCAGGAGGGAGCTTCCATATCTGAAGGCTCTCGAGGAGGAGTTTGCAGATGCCCGGATTGTGTTCCTCGGTCTGTCGATAGACAAGGACAAGCAGGCATGGGAGGAGATGGTGCGCTCCGGTGAGATGACAGGCACGCAGCTTTACCTTGGACTCCAGAGCAAGTTCCAGGAAGCGTACAGGATCGAGGGCATTCCTCGCTTCATTCTCATAGGCAAGGACGGAAGGATCATCAGCAACGACATGACACGTCCGTCAGAGGATGCAACAGCAGAAACATTGAGAAATCTAAATGAAATAAGATAATATGAAGAGAATAGGAAAATTCTTGCTTGCCATGGCATTGGCTGTTGTGGCGGTATCATGTGAGGAGCCGACAATTACCCCAACACCTGGACCTGATAATGTAGATCCTCAGGATCCGCTTGAAAACTGTGTTATTCCGGAAACGGTAAAGGCCGGAGGTGAGGCTCTTGTGCAGTGGGACGGATTCAAGGAGAACGCTCAGATCGTTCTTGTGGATGCTGACTCGAAGGAGTATCCTATGCAGGTGAAGGTAGTTACAGCCTACGGACTTACATTCAAGGTGCCTGCAAAGACACCGGCAGGACTTTACCAGGTGGTGCTTGTGCAGGAAAGCAGAATCACGTTGGGAAAGATCACCGTCACTGCGGCTGACATGCCTGTGACAGGCCTTAAGGTTCCTTCCGGTGCTCAGCAGGGTGAGACTGTGATCATCGAGGGTATCGGATTCGAGGAAGGCTGCAGCGTTATCGCAGTTGATCAGGCTGGTCAGGAGCATGCACTTGAGTCTGAGGTGTCATATCTGGGACTTTCAGTTGTCATTCCGGCTGACCTCGCTGAAGGCGAATATGCTCTCTATCTCATTCAGGATGAGATGAGATGGCTTCTTGCACAGTCGTTCTCAGTGTATAAGGAACTGGTGATCAAGCAGCTTTCACGCATTGATTACTATACCGAGTATAGCGGAGAGGCTATGCTTCGCATGACATGGGAGATCTCAAGAGAAACTCCTGTCACATTGACTGTTTCTGAGTCTGTAGTGGAAGGCGATGTTGTCGAGCTGAATGCATACGACCAGTATGTCCAGGGCGAAGACGGCTTCTTCACCTTGGTAAATGATGGATTTGAGGCATCCAACAACATGAAGATGTCTTATACCAGAGACTTTGAGGGCAAGGTCACTGTAGCTGACGTCCTCCGATACGGCAAGAAGGATACTACTCCTTTCACATGGACATATGACCAGAACGGATTCCTGACTGATATCTCATCGTCCAAGTCGCTTTGCTCATTTGAGTATGCCGACGGCAATATGACAGCATTCGGCGGCCGTGGATTTGAATTTGCCGACCCTTCGCTCGTCAATAATCCTGCTGCTCCGGACGTTATCTGGGGCTATATGTCGCTGATGGACATAACTGAGCCGTTCATGTATGTTCCATATTTCCTCGGTTGGTATTCGAAAGCATCAGCTCAGCTTCCTACGGCTATGATTGTGCCGTCACCTACCGCAACGGGAACAGACACATATCCTCTTTCATACGAATTCGATGAGGATGGCTATGTTGTCAAGATGTCATTTGGAGGAGAAAGAGTAGAATACTTCTTCTAAACCGGAGGTAATCCAACTTTTTTCGTACCTTTGACCGCTTATCGGCCAATAATTAATTTAAACATAATCGTATGAAAATTTTTTCAAATTTCAAGTCGGGCTTGCTCAGGGCTGTCATGGTAGGATGCATGGCTGTCCCTACAGCTGTTTCCTGCTTTGACCCTTCAGGTCTTCAGGAGCAGATCGACATGCTCGTAGACAAGGTGTATGAGCTTGAGGAGAAACTAAACAAGGAGCTCGATGCGCTTAAGGCCATGATGAGTGGCAATGCCATGATCAGCGAGGTCATTGTAAGCGCTGAAGGCATCACTACAATCAAGCTTACATCAGGCGCAGAGTTCCAGCTTTATCCAAAGCAGGACATGAAGTCTTTCATCACATATATGCAGGCCTCTATCAACGGCGAAAACGTTGACTGCTGGGCATATATCGATGAGAAGGGCGTGAAGAGATACATGAGAGATGCTGAGGGCAACCCTATTCCGGTTGCTGCTGAGACTCCAAAGGTTGTGGAAATCGACGGCGAGACATATCTCGTGATCGGTGGTGTACAGTATCCGCTTTCAGGAAACTCGGTGTTTTCAGACTATGAGCTCATCACAGACGAGCTCACAGGTGAGGTTTACGCAGTGACATTCACATTCGGTGAGGGCATGAGCTTCACAGTCACAGTAGACGGCGCTTGCGGATTCAGCTTCGTTTCTGCTACAGGCGGATTCGGTCAGACTGTCATCATCAAGGACTACTACGTTTCTTATGGCCTTACAGAGAAGGTGCAGATCGATCCACGCGGTGTGGTTGACTATGTTCTCCAGGTGCCGGACGGATGGAGAGTGAAAGAGGTTGAGGATGTATACATGGGCGCTAAATATTTCGCTATCACAGCTCCTTCGAAGGCTCTTGTCGAGTCCGGTGTAGCTGAGGCAGAGGGCGACCTCAAGGTTGTCGCTGTGCTTGAGGGCGGAAAGGCTACTGTTTCTCGTCTTTACCTTACAACATCTCCTTTCACTAAATTCGAGGTGAGCCTTGGAAACGTTGAGGCCAAGATGTACAACGGTCTCCAGAAGTTCGTTTACGGCGTTTGCGCCAAGTCTCAGTTCGACGAGTCTTCTATCTTCGCAGCAGCAGAAGAACTCCTTACAGCCTATTCATATCCTGCAGGTTACGGCGTGACTACATACGACCTTTCAGCAACAGTTGCTGAGGTGCTCGGCGCTGAGCCTGTGGCTGGCCAGGAGTATGTATTCTGGGCTCTTCCAGCTCTCTACTACGAGACAATGGATGATGCAGGATACTATGTTGATGCAAATACATTCGTGACAAAGGAGTTCAAGTACTCTTCTGTAGAGGTGGAGGTCTCAGACATCAGATTCCGTGATGCAAAGCTCACTATGGAGATCGCAGGTGCTGACGCTTACTATATGGAGCTCCTTCCTGCAACAGAATTCCTTCTTGAGGATGTTCTCTACTGTCTGAACAACAGATATTACGATCCTATCGCTACACCTATGTCATACAACGGATCTATCTTCGAGCTTACAGGTGTTGAGGCAGCTCCTGCAACAGCTTATGTTGCATGGGTGGCTCTTGCAGAGGATGGCAAGACTTATTCTGAGGCTGACGTAGTGGTGTGCGAGTTCTCTACATTGAAGCTTGAGGCTGGTGCATCAGTAAAGGTCGTTGCAGGTGAGCAGAATGTCACAGCTCTTGACGTTGTGGTTCCTTTGACAGCTGAGGGTGCTGAGTCGATCTACTACTCATTCATGACCAAGTCAAGCGCAAACTCATATGCTGACGATGAGGCTAAGGCTACATACCTTTTCGAGAAGGGTGCAAGTGTAAAGAACACTTCAGTAGAGGCAAGACTTACAGACTTCATCTCTAAGACAAAGCCTGCTACAGCATATGTGATGATGGCTGTGGCTTCTGACAAGGACGGAAAGTACGGTGAGGTGCTTACTCTTGATGTAGCGACATCAGAGATCACATATAACGATATCACTGTAAATGTCGAGCTTATTGCAAACAATCCGGGCAATGTCGTTCTCGGCGTTTCAGCTAAGGATGCAGTTGACTTCATCTACTGGGTAGGTAGAACAGCTGACAATACATGGAAGAGTACAAACTACCTCGGTGGCAAGCTTGAGACTGCAGAGGCTTACATGTACCTCAACAGCGACAACTACAAGATCACTTCAGTGATGGAGAAATACCCTCTCGTTGACGGCAAGATCACATTGACAGACCTTACAGTTGACGTAGACTACGTGATCGTTGCCATGGCAAAGGACGCAAACGGCGTGTACTCACACGGTACTCTCCTCAAGTTTGTTCCTAATCCGGTAGCTCTCGGTACTGTAATCGGCAAAGAGGATCCAAGATGGGCAGCTGCAACGCCTACAGTAACATGGCTTACAGACAAGTTCCAGCCTTCGACTGGTATGATGTCAGGTCAGTACGGCTGTACAGTCCTTCTCCCTGAGAACATGACAGGTTATGTCCTCCTCGCTACAGACAACGCACTTTGCGAGAGCGACGTGGCATACGAGCTCGAGCGTGATGCCAAGATCATCAAGGTGATGGTTGAGGCTGACCACCGTCGTGATTCAGACCTTCCTGATCCATCTATCGATCCTGAGGAGTGGCCAAACTACATGTGGCCAGACGGAAGCATCTTCTTCCACCACGAGCATGGACATCCTCTCTTCGGTTATGGTATCATCTGGGCAAACCGTGAGGTTCACCAGGCTCTTTGCGGCGGCGACCACGAGGGTGTTAAGCCAGGCAAGGCAAACGGCAAGGACATTGAGGTGACACATGTTCTCCTCTTCAACGATGGCAACCCTATCGAGTTCAGACAGCCGTCTGCAATCGCCAGCACAGAAGAAGTCGTTGATAAGGTCTACATCGTCCTCCAGGACCTCGATGGCAACTGCTACGAGACTTACACCTTCGATGTTCCAATCGAATACTACGTAGCGCAGTAATCTGCTTTGTGCATTCATAAAAAAAGCCGGCTGGTCACCCAGTCGGCTTTTTGTGTCACTATATACAAGAGAAGCTGGCTAAAATAGCCAGCTTCTCTTTATGCAGTCAAGCGACGCTTAGAGCGTTCTCTTGATCTCTTCGATTGTGTATGCCTCCACAACGTCACCGACCTTGATGTCGTTGTAGCCCTGGATGTTGAGACCGCAGTCGAGTCCTGAGTGTACCTCCTTGACATCGTCCTTGAATCTCTTGAGCGATCCGAGCTCACCGGTGTAGACTACGATACCGTCGCGGATCACGCGCACCTTCGCAGTTCTTGTGAGCTTACCCTCGCGTACGATACATCCTGCGATTGTACCGACCTTAGAGATCTTGAATGTCTCCTGAACCTCAGCAGTTGCAGTGACAACCTCCTTCTGCTCTGGCTCGAGCATACCCTCGATACCGCTCTTGAGCTCGTTGATACAGTCGTAGATGACTGAGTAGAGACGGATCTCGATCTCCTCCTTCTCAGCAAGCTTTCTTGCAGAAGGCATAGGACGTACCTGGAAACCGATGATGATCGCATCTGAAGCTGCAGCCAAGAGGATATCCGACTCTGAGATCGCACCCACAGCCTTGTGGATAACGTTCACGCGAACCTCCTCTGTAGAGAGCTTGATGATAGAGTCTGAAAGGGCCTCCACTGATCCGTCCACGTCTCCCTTGACGATGACGTTGAGCTCCTTGAAGTTTCCGATCGCGATACGACGTCCGATCTCCTCGAGAGTCATATGCTTCTGAGTCTTGATGCCCTGGATACGGATGAGCTGCTCACGCTTGTTGGCTATGTCCTTAGCCTCCTTCTCGTCAGCCATTACAACGAATGTCTCACCTGCAGTAGGTGCACCGTTGAGACCGAGCACTGAAACCGGAGTTGACGGACCAGCCTCTGTCACCTTCTGACCACGCTCGTTGTACATAGCCTTCACCTTACCTGTGTAGCAACCTGAAAGCATCACGTCACCCACGCGGAGTGTACCGTTCTGTACGAGGATTGTAGCGAGGTAACCACGACCCTTGTCGAGTGATGACTCGATCACGGCACCGGCCGCTCTCTTGTTAGGGTTGGCCTTGAGCTCAAGCATCTCTGACTCGAGGAGAACCTTCTCGAGAAGCTCGTCTACATTGATGCCCTTCTTTGCCGAGATCTCCTGGCACTGGTACTTACCGCCCCAGTCCTCGACGAGGATGTTCATCTGTGAGAGCTGCTCACGGATCTTCTCAGGGTTTGCACCTGGCTTGTCGATCTTGTTGATCGCGAATACCATCGGTACGCCGGCTGCCTGAGCATGGTTGATGGCCTCTACTGTCTGAGGCATGATGCAGTCGTCGGCAGCAACGATGATGATAGCAACGTCTGTCATCTTCGCACCGCGGGCACGCATCGCTGTAAACGCCTCGTGACCTGGAGTATCAAGGAATGTGATAGCCTGGCCGTCAGGAAGCTCCACGTGGTATGCACCGATGTGCTGTGTGATACCACCGGCCTCACCTGCGATAACGTTTGCGCTACGGATGTGGTCGAGGAGGGAAGTCTTACCGTGGTCAACGTGACCCATCACGGTGATCACCGGTGGACGTGGGAGGAGATCCTCATCGGTATCCTCCGCCTCTCCCTGTGCGATTGCATCTGTAAGGTTTGCAGTCACGAATTCAACCTCATAACCGAACTCTTCAGCAACGAGAACGAGTGTCTCAGCATCGAGACGCTGGTTGATGGATACCATCATACCGAGGCTCATACATGCTCCGATAACCTTGGTTACAGGAGTGTTGTTCATAAGGGTAGCGAGGTCGTTTACTGTTACGAACTCAGTCACCTTAAGAACCTTCTGCTCAAGCTGCTGCATCTCCATCTCCTCCTGCATTCTCTGTGAAGCAG
>JAFZEP010000094.1 GCA_017560625.1 Bacteroidales bacterium | reverse complement strand
ATCTCGACATCAAGAACAAATAAATCTCCCTATACAGAAAAAACGGACCTTGGCGGGTCCGTTTTTCTTTTTATATATAATATAGTATCAGATTGACAGTACGTTGAGTACGTTGATGAGCTCGCGGTCGATCGGCTTGTCGATGCGGATGGCCTTGTTGAACGGGACATAAACGATCTGGTCATTCTTGACTCCGATCATCACATTGCGTTGCCCGTCCTTAAGTGCGTCGATTGCAGCAACGCCCAGACGGCTGGCAAGGATACGGTCCTGCGCTGTAGGGATACCGCCGCGCTGGAGATGGCCGAGGATGGTAACGCGTGCCTCAAATTCAGGATACTCGTGCACGAGACGGTCTGCATAGTACTGAGCACCGCCTGTGCCGTCTTTCTTGCTCTCTGACACAAGCACGATGGAACTGTTCTTACTCTTGCGGACACCACGGCCGATGAATGTGGCCAACTGGTCAACATCTGTCTTGTCTTCAGGGATGATGGCAGCCTCTGCTCCTGTTGCGATGGCGGCATTCTGAGCAAGGAAGCCTGCATCACGTCCCATTACCTCGACAAAGAAGATGCGGTTGTGAGAGTTGGCTGTGTCACGGATCTTGTCGACGCAGTCCATGATGGTGTTGAGAGCCGTGTCGTAACCGATGGTTGTATCTGTTCCGTAAAGGTCGTTGTCGATTGTTCCAGGAAGACCTACGCAAGGGATGTCATACTCTGCTGCGATCACCTGAGCTCCTGCAAGCGAACCGTTTCCTCCGATGACGATGAGGGCATCGATGCCATGAGCCTTGAGGTTCTCGAAAGCCTTCGCGCGGCCCTCTTCATTCATGAAGCCTTTGCTGCGTGCAGTTCTGAGGATAGTACCACCACGGTTGATCGTTCCGCTGACACTTTCAGAAGTGAAGTCCTTGATCTCGTTGTTGATGAGTCCTTCCCAACCCCTGTAGATTCCCTTGACCTTCCAGCCGTTGTAGATGGCTGCACGGGTCACGGCTCTGATCGCCGCATTCATTCCTGGAGCGTCACCTCCTGAGGTGAGCACACCTATAGTATTTATCCTTGTCATAGTCTTTGAGTGTTTTATCCATGCAAATCTACAAATTTTCTGCTATTTTTGCAGACTCGTCTGCTAAAAGATTGCCGCGGCACTGGCGTGCCTCGCAATGACGTAAATGGAATATGAAAATAGGTAATATAGAATTAGGAGATAGGCCGCTGTTTCTGGCGCCGATGGAGGATGTGACTGACGCATCCTTCCGTTTTGTATGTAAAGAGTTCGGAGCGGACATGATGTACACAGAGTTCATCTCGTCTGACGGTCTGATACGCGATGCGCGAAAATCATTGGACAAACTCATGACATATGAGCACGAGTCTCCGATCGGCATACAGATCTACGGAAACATTCCGGAAGCGATGGTGGACGCTGCCGTCATGGCGGAGCGCGCTGCAGAGATTGCAGGCGGGCATGGAGCAGACCTTGTGGACATCAACTTCGGATGTCCCGTAAACAAGATCGCACGCCGCGGCGCAGGCTCGGGAATGATGAGAGAGCCGGACAAGATGGTGGAGATCACCCGCCAGGTTGTGGAGGCTGTGAAACTTCCGGTGACAGTCAAGACCAGACTCGGATGGGACGAGGACTCGAAGATCATCGTAGAGCTTGCAGAAAGGCTTCAGGATGTCGGCATCCAGGCTTTGACCATCCATGGACGCACGCGCTGCCAGATGTACACAGGCGAGGCGGACTGGACTCTTATAGGCAAGGTGAAGGAAAACCCACGCATGCACATCCCTATCATCGGAAACGGCGACATCAATTCACCCCAGAAGGCCAAGGAGTATTTCGACCGTTACGGAGTGGATGCCATCATGATCGGACGTGCAACATATGGACATCCATGGATCTTCAAAGAAATCAAACACTATCTCCAGACAGGCGAGATCCTTCCACAGATGAGCGTCCTTGACAGAGTGGCTCTGGCCAAGAGGCATCTTGCCAAATCAGTAGAGCTTAAAGGAGACCGCGTGGGCATACTCGAGATGCGAAGACATCTCTCGTGCTACTTCAAGGGGCTTCCTGACTTCAAGGAGACAAGACTCAAGCTCGTCACACTGAATGACGTCGCTGAAATCAATTCTACACTGGATTATGTTGCCGAGCGCTGGGGAGGAGAAGAGGCCCCGGATGCGGGAAATGTATATAACGTATGAAACTATGATAGCAAATCTGCTGCTTTTTCCATATTGGGTGACCCTCAAGGTGAGGCACCTGCTTTTTGATAAAGGTATAAAGAAGACATACAGGCCTTCAGTGCCGTCGGTGTGCATCGGAAACATCACGGTAGGAGGCACCGGCAAGACTCCTCACACCGAAATGATCCTCAGGACACTGATGGAGCAGGAGGAGTGGTTCGGAAAGAACATAGCCGTGCTCTCAAGAGGCTACAAGCGCAAGAGCAAGGGATTCCAGCAGGTTCCTGCTGACGGCAGAGCCATCGACTTCGGAGACGAGCCTGTGCAGATCAAGAAGAAGTTTCCGATGGTGACCGTGGCTGTGGATGCATCCCGCAAGGAAGGATGCACATTCCTCACAGAACCGGAACTTGTAAAGACATCCAAGAAGGGCCGCAGATGCATTCACAAGGACTTCCCTAAAGCGGACATCATAGTTCTTGACGACGCGTTCCAGCATAGAGCCGTAAAGGCCAGCGTCAACATCGTGCTTGTAGACTTCAACAGACCGATATTCAAAGATCACCTCATGCCGTTCGGAAGACTGAGAGATCTGCCATCAAGAATCAAGGCGGCCGACATCGTGATAGTTTCGAAATGTCCGAACTTCATGGAGCCTGAGGATAAGGAGATGTGGATCAAGAAGCTGAACCTTCGCGAAGACCAGCACCTGTTCTTCACAAAGATTGCATATGACACACCTGCGGCTATTTATCCGGAGGGCGATCCGCGTTATCTCTATGCCAAGAACCTCATTCTGTTCTCAGGCATTGCGAATGATGCGCCTTTGGCAAGACAGCTCACAAGCAACTATAAGATTGTCAAGCACTTCAACTTCCCTGACCATCATAAGTTCAGCCGCTCCGACATATATTCCATCAGAAATGCAGCCGACAACTTCCCTACTTCAGTCATCATGACAACAGAAAAAGACTGCCAGAGAGTACGCGACTCCAAGGCAGTCCCTGAATCATTGAAGACGAGGCTGTTCTACGCCCCTATCAAGTCGAGCTTCTTCAGCGAGGAAGACAAGGAGAGATTTACTGCTGCTCTTCTCTCGTACCTGAAATAACCTCATTCTGAACCTCTACAGAGGCCTCGTGTATTGCATTGAAGACTGCTTTGATGAAGTCTTCTGACAGGTTGTACTCCTTACCCTTCTCTATAACCTTGGCAAGGACCTTGTCCCAGCGTGAAGTCTGAAGGATGGCGATGTTGCTGTTCTTCTTATATTCTCCGATCTGGCGGCTGATCTTCATACGCGAGCCGAGAGCATAGAGGAGATTTTCGTCGATGATGTCGATCTTTGCTCTAAGCTGATCGATGTTCTCCTTCCACTCAGGAGAGTCCGAATCCTTATCCTT